>CANLBD010000001.1 GCA_947488215.1 Myxococcales bacterium
ATCCCGACGACCCCGAGCGCGTGAAAACGCTGCTCGCCCGGTGCCCCCGCCGGCGCCAGCGGGAGCTCGTGGCCGATCTGTCCAATCGTGCCGTCGATCTTCTGACCGAGGAGCGCGACCTCGGCGCGCGCTTCGGCGATCGTCTTGCCCATCTCCAGCGTGATGGCCTGCGCGAGCCCCTCGGCGTGCCGCGGCAGCGCCGCTTGCAGTCGCCTCAAAACCGCCGCGCGCCCCTCGAGGCCCAGGCGACGCCATGCGGGCGCCGCAGCTTGCGCCGCAGCCACCGCCGGCTCAATCGCCGCGGCGTCCGCGCGCGCCTCGAAGACCGTGGCGTGGTCCGCTGCGGGGTTCCGGGAGACGAACGGCCTCGCGGTCGCAGAAGGGTCGACGAAGCCACCGCCGATGAAGTGTCCGAGGAACGGTTCGGTCATGCGCCTGCTCTCTTCGGACTCGTTCCGAGGCGGGTCATGACCTTCTTCAGGTCGTCCCACACCCAACGCTTCAAGTCCGCGTTTTGAATCAGCATTTCTGGGTTGAACGTTGGCATCAGCTCCACGTCCCGCAGACTCGGGACGCGCTGCCATTGCCCGCGCAGATGACGAATCCCGGCCTGCGTGCTGAGCAGCGCACGGGTCGGGAGGGCGCCGAGCGCAACGATGACCTCTGGACCGACGGCGGCGAGCTCCTCGACGACGAAGGGCGCACACGTCGCGACCTCATCGCCCGCTGGCGCGCGCTCTGGGTGGGGGCGACAGCGCATGAGCGCGGTCATCCAGACTTGGTCGGGCGAGAGCCCCATCGCGCGGACCATGCGCCCAAGGAGGACCGCGGCCTCTCCACCTTCGACCAGCGGAAAGTCCGAAACGAACGCGAGGCGCGCGCTCACGTCGCCATGACCGTTTTGGAGTCGGGCGCGGGTCGCCGACAGCGGACAGCGCACGCACCCGTCGAGCCGCGCGTGCAGCGATGCGAGCGCCGCGCGCTGCGTGTCCGGGTCGCGCTGCGCGCGGGCGACGGGGGCAGGCGGCGTATCAAATCGCTGCGCTGGCTGAACGGGCCGCGGAGGCGCAGGGTCGGGCGCGCGCTCAGGCGGCGGCTCTGCCGACCACTCGAAACCATCAGGGACGCCGAGCGACCCTTCGCCCCCCTCAAGGTGCCATCGGAGCGCACCGCGCGCAGCGGCGACCCATGCGAGCAGCTCGGCGTGCGCTTCAGCCACGCTCATGGTGCCCCCTCAAGCCGACGCGCGAGCCATTCGACCAGGGCGTCCGCGACCGCACGCTTCGAGCGCATCGAGAGCTCGGTCACGCCGCTCGCCTCGACAAACCAGACATGGTTGGTGTCCGAGCCGAACCCAGCGCCCTCGGCGGTGATGTCATTCGCCACGACGAGATCGACGCGCTTCGAGCGGAGTTTGTCGCGCGCATATTCCACCGGGTGTCCCGACTCCGCCGCGAAGCCGACGAGAATGGGTCGGGCGGCGTCGCCACGCGCAGCCCCCAAGCCTGCGAGGATGTCGGGATTCCGAACGAGGGTCAGCGTGTGAGCCGCGTCCGCCTTCTTGACCTTGTGCGTCGAGACCTCGGCGGGGCGAAAGTCGGCCACTGCGGCCGACATCACCACGGCGTCGGGCGGCGCGGACTGCAGGCAAGCGGCGACGGCGGCCTGCATCTCCAGCGCGGTCGTCACGCCCACAGTGTCCACGCCCAGGGGCGGCGTGAGCGATACGGGGCCGTGTACCAAGGTGACCCGCGCCCCCGCTTCGACACACGCCGCCGCGATGGCGAACCCTGCCTTGCCCGTGGAGGCGTTCGACAAGAACCGCGCCGGGTCGAGCGGCTCTCGCGTCGGACCCGCCGTCACGAGCACGTGCCGCCCGCTCAGCGCGCTCCCGTGCGCGTCGCGCCGCACGCGGGCTCCCATCGACGGTGAGGCAGGGTTCATGCGGCGCGGAGCATACGCCGGTCGACCGTGCGCGCCAACACCCCACAATGGCCATCGGGCCGCAGTGGACGTCGTGTTAGTTCAGCAAATTCAAGGCGGCGCTCGGGGCCACATTCGCCTGCGCGAGGACGGCGATGCCCGCGTTCTTCAAGAACGAGTTCCGCGCCAACGCTGCGGTCTCTGCTGCAAAGTCCGCGTCGATGATCCGCGACCGAGCGGCCGAGAGATACTCCCCCTGCGCCGACAGGTTGTTGATCGTCGATTCGAGGCGGTTCGACACTGCGCCGAACGTCGATCGATAGCGCGCGACCTGCCGCAGTGCGGAGTCCGCGACGTCGATTGCGCGGTTCGCACCCGCGCGAGAGGTCACGTCGATGGACGTCAGCGCGTTCTCGCCGTTGATGCCGAGCAACAGCGTTCCAGGGAGTCCACCGTTTAGCCCGAAGTGGTTTGCGGCGTCGGGCGTGTCGAAGATGAGCTTCACTGGCCGGTCAGACTCCAGCACGACCTTGCCGCCCGCGTTCGTCGTCCCAGCACCGGCGCTCAGCCCCGTCGTCGTCGCGGCGAGCGGCGTACTCGCCTCGATCGTGATGTTCCGGCCATCGTCCGCCGTGAGTTGAATCCCATAAGTGGCCGTCAGCTTCGCGACCACGCCCGTCTCGTCCGACCGCGCGTTGATCGCCCCGACGAGCGAGCCGTCCGCGTCCGACGACTGGACATCGAAGCCCGTGATCTCCACACCGTTGATGGAGATGAAGTCGGTGCTGTCGAGCGTGCCGGTGGTCACTGCGGTCGGACCCGTATAGGTCGTCGTCGTCGCATACGCCGTCACGCCCGTGTAGGGCGAAGAGGTCTGAACGGCGTTCGCGATCGCGATCGCGGACGACGCATTCTCCGAGGCCGAGAAGGTGTCATCGGCCGCGACGGTCTCGCGGAGGGCGATGCCGTTGATCTGCACGGCCCCTGCGGCCAAGCTGCCGGAGACGAGCACGGCGTTGCCCTCGACGCGCACATAGCGCCCCAGCTGGCCCTTGCGCGCATCGACGGCCGCCAAGCCCACCGTTTCGCGCGGCCCCGCGCCGATCTGCAGATAGGTCGTGCCGTTGGTCCCCGCGAGCGGCTTCATGCCGTTGAACATGGTCTCGTTCGCGATGCGACCGACCTCGTCGACGATTTGATCGATCTCCGCTTGCAATGAAGCGCGATCGTCCTCGCTGTTCGTGTCGTTCGCAGCTTGAACAGCGAGCTCCCGAATCCGAATCAATCCGGTCGACACGTCGTTGAGTCCCGCCTCAGCCGTCTGAGCGAACGAGATGCCGTCGTTCGTATTTCGCACGGCCTGTCCGAGCCCGCGAATCCGCGTGTCGAGCCGCGTCGCGATCGAGAGCCCCGCGGCGTCGTCTCGGGCGCTGTTGATGCGATAGCCCGACGATAGGCGCTCGATCGTTCGGTCGAGCGCGACGGTACTCCGCGCGAGATTGCGCTGCGCCACGATGGACGCGCTGTTCGTGTTGACGACGAGAGACATGGGCCAAACCCGAGCGCGTGGTCAGCGCGCGAATGGGTCTTCATGACGGTGGGCCCGAGCGTCTCCGTGACGAACAGGGGCGTGGACGACCTCGTCGGTCCAGCGCGTACTCAAACTTATCCGGCGAGAAGCGCGCTTTCAAGGCCCTTAGTCGTTGGCGCTGTCGCTGAGCGCGCGCTGCAGCTTGCTGCCGTCGATGTGCGGCAGTTGAAATGGCGCCCCCAGGGGGCTCAGCTCCATCAGCGCAAGCGCGACATAGGCCGACAGCCCCCACAAGACCTCGCCGTCCCAGGGGAAGTAGTAGACCGGCCAGCCCCGCCCCGCGCTGTCCATGTGTTTAACGGTCCACTTCGCGGGGTCGCGCATGGCCTCAAGCGGGACCTCGAAGACCCGCGCGACCTCGCGGGGGTCCACGCGCAGCGGAGGCAACGCGCGCACCCACGCGACCACAGGCGTCACGGCCATGCTGAAGTTGACCGTCGGCATATCGTCGAGCAGCCCTACGACGTCACACGCCGCGGCAGGCAGGCCCACCTCTTCGAACGCTTCCCGGAGAGCCGCGGCCTCGATGGACGCGTCATCGGCCTGAACGCCTCCGCCCGGGAACGCAACGTGTCCCTTGTGGGTCGGCAGGTCCTCTGTGCGGCGCGTCAACAAGAGGCGCAGCGGCCCCCCATCGTCGATGACCGGCACCAAGACGGCCGCCCGTCGCGGGTGCTCGAGGGCACGCCGTGGCCGGGTCGCAAGCGCCTCGACGAGGCGCGCTCGAGCGTGCGTCACGCGCTGCCGGGCGACGAGAGGCGCCGCGTGAGAGCGTCTGACACCATGTTGATGGCCACGACGTTGCCCCCACCCCTCGGAATGACCACATCCGCATGCCGCCGCGAAGGCACGACAAACGCCATGTGCATCGGCCTCACCGTCGCCTCGTACTGCCCGAGCACGTGCTCGAGCGTGCGGCCCCGCTCCGAGATGTCCCGGCGCAGACGCCGCATGAGGCGCACGTCATCATCGGTATCGACGAAGATTCGCACGTCCATCAGGCTACGGAGCTCTTCGTTCTCAAGCGCCAAGATGCCCTCGATCACGATCAAGTCCGCGGGGCGGACGGGGATGGACTCCGCGAGCCGCACGGACTCCTTGTAGCTGTAGATCGGCTTCGGGATCTCCTCGCCCCGCTGCAGGCGACGAACGTGGTCACACAGCAGCGCGTTGTCGAACGCCGCCGGGTGGTCAAAGTTCACCTGTCGCCGGTCCTCATGCGTCAAGTGCGAGAGGTCGTGGTAATAGGCGTCTTGGTCGAGGTACGCGACTCGGTCGGCACCAATCTTCGCCACGATCGCGCGGGCAACCGTGGTCTTTCCCGACCCGGTCCCGCCTGCGATCCCCAGGGTCACCACCGCCATGGTTTGGGGGTTTCCTTTGCCACGGTGTTCATTTAGTTTCGCCGCGCTGACGCCGCAGACGGGAGGCGGGTAACACGCGATTTCCCGCACTGTCAAGGCGCCCCCCACGACCGCTGGGTGTAGAACGTGACCTCAGTCCCGCAGAGCGCGGAGCTCCGCAAAGTGTTCGCCCGTGCCGACGCCTTGGCGCGAGAGGCGGAGCAGGGCCTCTCGACCGGCCATGCGCTGATCGCGCTGTTCGCCGTCCGAAATGTGGCCGTCGAGTTCCTCAAGAGCCGCTGTATCGAGCCCATGTTGCTGCTCGACCAGGTCGAGGTCATCGCGCCTGAGCCTCCAGCGCTCATGGAGGAGGTTTTGGCGCGCGCGACCCAGTGCGCGGTCGAGAGCGGCCACGCCGAGGTCAACTGCCTGCACGTGCTGACTGCGCTGACGTTGACCCCAAGGTCCGATGCCGCCGTTTGGCTCGGTCGCGCCGGCGTCGACCTGAATGCGCTGCGCTCGGAGTGCAAGTCCGCGCTCGCGAACGGCCTCCCCCGATTCGCTGCCACCCGCAACCAAGAGCACGAGACCCGCGACACGCTGGAGGTGGCCGCGGTGGCGGCTGAGACGGAATCGGTGACGGCCGGCCGCTTCACCACGTCTTCGTTTTCGGCTGCCGCCCCGCGAAGACCCGATGTCACGCCAAGCAACGCACGCGGTGAAGATCGACGGCAGAGGTCTGGTCGCCGCGCAACGGACCAATCGCCCCCGAAATCGGTCGAGGCGCCCGGACGCGGTCTCGGCGCGCAGGAGCGCGAGGCGATCCTGACGTCGCGGGGGGCGCGCGCCGCAGATACGGCCGCAGCAGGCCCCTACATCCTCAACGTCGAGCGGTTCCCCGTGCTCTCTGCGCTCGGTCGCAACCTGAGCCACGCCGCGTGGTCGGGAGAGCTCGATCCCGTCTTCGGGCGAGACGCCGAGATCGAGGCGTGTATCGACATCATCCACAAGCGGCGCAGCAACAACCCTTGCCTGCTGGGCGAGCCGGGCGTCGGCAAGACCGCGATCGCCGAGGGCATCGCCGCGCGGTTCGTCTCTGACGACACCGCTCGTGAGACCAAGCCGACCCGTGTCGTTGTGCAGGTCGACGTGGGCGCCATCCTCTCGGGGACGCACCTGCGCGGCGCCCTCGCGGAGCGCCTGCGCGGACTTCAGGCCGAGGTCAAGGACGCGAACGGGGCGGTCATCGTCTTCATCGACGAGCTCCACACGCTCATCGGTGCAGGCGCGGGTGACGGCGCACACGATGCAGCGAACGAGCTCAAGTCTGCGCTCGCTCGCGGGCAGTTCCCGTGCATCGGCGCGACCACGCCTGCGGAGTTCCGCGCACACATCGAGCAGGACCCCGCCCTTGAGCGCCGGTTCTCGCCGGTCTTCGTCGACGAGCCCGATGTGCCGACAACGCTCAAGATCGTGGGTGGCGTCATCGATCGCTATGCGACACACCACGGCGTGCAATACGAGCCCGACGCCATCGACGCCGCCGTGCGGCTCGGTCGAAGGTACCTGCACGAGCGACGCGATCCCGACCGCGCTCTCGCGCTCCTCGACTTGGCGGGCAGCGTGGCGCGACGCGGTGGCGAGGGGGTCAGCCGAAGGATTGTCGCGCAGGTCATCTCCCGCGACGCGCGGGTGCCGCTCGACCACTTGCTCGTCGATGACCCGCAGCGTTTCTTGCAGGTCGAGGCGCGCCTCGCGGAGCGCATCATCGGTCAGCCCCACGCGCTCGAAGCCATCGGGACAACGATTCGCCGAAACCTCGCCGGCTTCTCTGGTCAGCGGCCGATTGGCTCGTTCCTCTTCTTGGGCCCGACGGGCGTAGGTAAGACCGAGACGGTCAAGGCCGCAGCGGAGTTTCTCTTCGGGCACAGCAACGCGCTGCTGCGCTTCGACATGAGCGAGTTCCTCGAAGCGCACGCCGTCTCGCGCCTGATCGGCGCGCCCCCCGGCTATGTCGGCCATGCCGACGGGGGGCAGCTCACCGAGGCGATCCGCAAGCGCCCCTACCAGATTGTGCTCTTCGACGAGGTCGAGAAGAGCCACCGCGAGGTCTGGAACATCCTGCTCCAAATCCTCGACGACGGCCGGCTGACGGATGGACACGGCCGCGTCGTCGACTTCACGAACACCGTCATTGTGCTCACGAGCAACCTCGGCGCCGAGGTGTTCGGCGCCTCGGACGACCGGCGGATCGGCTTCGCGGGGGCTGCTGACGCGCCAAACACGCTCGACGAGCGCGTTCTGCAGCGAGCGCGCAGCGCCATGCCGCCCGAACTCTGGAATCGCATCGAGACGCGCGTCGTGTTCCGACCGCTGGGCCGAGAAGACGTCCGCAAGGTGGCGCGCTTGATGCTCAGTGAGCGCGCCGCGCGCCTCGAGTCCGAGCGCGGCATCACGCTCGCGGTGGACGACGCGGCCGTCGACTGGCTGCTCGACCACGGCGGCTTCGATGGTCGCCTCGGGGCCCGCCCCATGCGGCAGACGATCTCGCGCGCCGTTGAGTCACCGCTTGCGGAGCGCCTGCTCGCGCAAGCGTTCGTGCGCGGCGACACAGTGCGCGTGACCCGCGCCGAGGACCGGCTCAACTTCGAGAAGGTCTAGCGCCTACTCTTCGATGCTGCCCTCGCCGCGTGCACGACTGATCGCGACGAGCAGCGTGCGGACTGCGGGCAAAGCGAGCGTCTGCGAGTCCATGCGCTGCACGAGCGTCTCAGCCTCGTCCACGAAGCCCAGGTCCAGCTTGAGCCGAGCGAAGTTGAAGAGCAGGCTCGACTCGCGCGGCATGATCTGCAGGGCGCGCTCGTAGTGGTGAGAGGCGTCGTCCCAGCGCTTCGCGCGACGCAGCCGCATCCCCAGCTCGTTCAGAAGACCGACCGTCACGGGATCGTCCTCGACCTCGGCCACACCAAAGATCGCCGGATCCAGATCGTTCTTGCTGAGCAATCGGCTGACATCGGCGGACGTCGCACCGTCGGGCGAGATGCCGAGCTTTTCGCGCAAGAGGCGCAACGTCCTCTCCTCGCCCATCCCCATCAGGATGCCCTTGAGCATCAGCGCCGTTCGGCCGTCCTGGCCGTGCGAATTGCGAAGGCGGTCGACGAGCCGACCACGGTCCTCGTCGTTCCGCACGCGGAACATCATCGCCATCGTGAGCTGCAGGCGCATGGTCTCTTCGGGGCTCAGCGCCTGCTCGCTGGCCTCGCCGCCCGTGCGCAGCCCCTTGAGGCGGTCCGTATCGACATTTTCGTCGCCGCCGGCCGCTCGCCCATAGCGGCTGCGCATATCCATCAGCCAGACATAGTCGACCACCCAGCCCATCTCGCGCTGCTTGAGCCCCTTGAGGCGCTCGATGGTCTCTGGGTCCATCGTGTTCTGCGCCTCGGGCTTCGCGAGCAACCCTTTGAGGCGGTCGACATCGACGCCTTTGAGGCCCTCTAACGAGGGGCCGAAGAGCGCACGCAAGCGCTCCATGTCAACCCGCACGTCCTCCGGGTTGTTGCGCCCAAGGAGCGGGGCGAGGCGGCGGCGCGTGACCTCGTCGAGAGAGCCGTTCCAGCCCTCCTCGCTCAACAAGGCGCGCAGGCGGCGGCTGTCGGCGAGGCCCAACGCTTGATGTGCGTTCTCGACGAGTGAGTGCAGATAGGCGGCGTCCATCGGCTCGCCGTCCGTCTCGAGGCCTCGGCTGCGACGCAGGCCGTCGCGCACGCTGCTCGACAGCCCTTGCATCTCACCCCGCCAGTTTTCGTCGTCGTCCCACGCCCAGACATCGTCTGTGGCCTGCAGGAGCACCTCGGCGTGCTGGTCGAGCAGAGACTTACGCGACCGCGTCTCGCCCGTCGCCTCCCACGCCGCGAGCTCGGCCTCGACGACCTCGGGCTTCAGCGGCTCGACCAAGACGCCGTCGGCACCGAACTGGAGCGCGCGCTGCAACTCCACGAGCGGCCACTTGTGCCCGAACGCCAAGATCACGGGCCGGTCTTCAGCAGCGAGCTGCCCGAGGCTCGTCAACGCGCGCACGGCCGCGTGCTTGGGCATCTCCCACGAGAGGAGCAGCGTCGAGAAGTCCTTGTCGGCGTCGAGCATTTCAACCACGCCCTCGTCCGTGCGCACGCCCTGAACGGCCCAGTCGCGGCTCTCGAAGCTGCGCATCAGGGCGAGCCGCGTCGGGCCGTCCTCGTGGGCGATGAGCATGCGCTTGCGGACCTTCACGGTCTGCCCCCACCCCGCGTCAGAGCGTCTTCGAGCGCTGCGCGGCGCTCCTCGGGCCACTCCAGCAGGGCCGCGCCCAAGCGATTGACCTCGACATATGCCGGGACGACGTGCGGCCAGCGCGCTTCGAGCGCGGTCAAGTGCGCCTCGATTGTTGCGAGGTCCCCTCGAGCCAATGGGCCGGTCAACGCTTGGGCTGCAGGCGCGACCTCGGTCTGCGTGAGGGCACCACGGAGCAGGTTCAAGAGCGCGGCGCGCGAAGCAGGCTCGTCGAGCCCGATAGACTCAAGCAGCTGCACCGCCGCCCCCAGGAGAACAACGGGCAGGTTCCCGGCGAGGACTGCCGCGGTGTGCCAGAGCGGGCGGTCGCCTTCCGCGATTCGCCGGGGCGAAGCGCCAAGCGCGTGGGTCAGCCGGACCACGCGGTCGACCGCTGCGTCATCGCCCGAAATGGCACACATTGACCCCATTAGTACCGAAGCCGCTCGTTCTGGCGCATTGAGTGATTGTAGAGGATGCCAAGCACCGAGAGAAGCGCGACCTGCGAGGGCCTGCAGAGGCTCAAGCCCCCAACGCCCAGCGCAATGCACCACTGAGGCTCCCGGGTCCCACACCGACAGTTGCCCGATTGTTTCACAGATTGTGCCAATCTGCGAATCGGGCACGCACAACAGGATAACCTCGGCTCCGCTCAGGTCCGTGGGCCACGGTGCACTCCGCCCAGACCAACGCCCGATGACCCGCACCCCCCGCGCCTCAAAGGCGGCGCAGAGCGACCGCCCCGCGCGCCCACCTGCGCCCAACACGAAGACGCTCGGCGCAGACGCGCTCGAAGGGTCCGCACGCGTGTAAAGACCGCGCGCCGCCTCGACGACCCGCGGGTCGACCCAACGCAATGCCTCTGCGGCGCCGCCTCGCATCGCGCTGCGGACTTGACTCGAGGAGACATCGGGCAGAGGTGGGCTCACCTCACACGGCCGCGCTCGAATGAATCGCCTGAGCGCCGCCTCATGGCCGGGCCGGTCGAGCACGATCAGGGGCCACCGCTCAACCAACGCGTCAAAGTTGTGCCACCGACCCGCCACCGCGAGGTTATCGCTCCCGACGACCAAGGAAAACGCGCGCTCGGGGTGCTCCACCTGCAGCGCTGAGAGCACGTCCCAAGTGTAGGTCGGACCCTCCGCCGCCTCCGCGAGTCGACGCTCGATATCGATGACTCTGACGCGCGTGCGGTCAAAGCCCGCGAGGGTCGTCTCAAGCAACCCGGCCCGCGCTTCCCAGGGCGACATTGTCTTGCCGAACGCGTGCCGGGCCGTGGGCGTGAGCCACACCTCGTCGACCCGGCTCAAGAGCCAAGTCACGGCGAATGTGTGGCCGAGGTGCGGCGGGTCGAACGCGCCCCCGTAGACAGCGACGCGCGACATCAGACGCGCTCGACCCGAAGCACCTCGCCCGCAGAATCGATAAAGCGGACCTCAAGTGCGCCATCGACCGCCTCGAGTTCAACGCCGACCAGACGGCCGTCCGGTGCAAGCCCCCCGGGTCTCAGGCGCGGTGGTGCGCCGGGCGAGGCAGCACGGTCGAGGCCGGGTCCGGGCATTGCGACGATCGACAGCGCGGCGTCACTCGGCACCTGAGACTCGTCCTGAACGACGACGACGACCTTGTCGCCGACCTCTTCCACTTGAAACGCCCCGCGCCCCGGGCGTCGAACGAGCTCATGCAGGCGCACGTTGCGCCGCTGCTCTTCCGGCTGCGCTGGCTCCGCTCCATAGCCTTCGAGCACCGCCGTGAGGACAAAATCCGCGAACTCCGGTGATGTCCAGGGGACCTCGACCGGGAAGCGACGGTCGCGGCCGCGCATGACGGCCTGCACCTCGCCTTGCGCCGCACCGACCGGCAAGATCGCGTCCACACCGCGCCGCTCAATCAGGGTCCACAGCAGCTCTTCGACCCGCGCGGGGGTTGCCCCGGTCGAGCCCACGACCCCGAGCTTCAAGCGTACCTCAGATAGGGACGACGCGCCGACGCGAACGCCTGCGCCTCACGGTCCCACGCGGCGTAGAGGTCATCCGGGGGCGTCCCCGCATCGATACACGCGCGCCCCCGCGTGTCGCCGAAGAGAAGGTCAATCGCGAGGCGGTCCCCCACGAACTCGTAGACCTCGGTGCGCCAGACCATCGCGTCGCCGAAAAGGCGACGGATTTGCCACAGCAGGTGCAAGGTGTAGCGCAGCGGCTGAAACGCCTCGCGGTCCGTGACGTGCACGCCCAAGCCACCGATCGTCTGCCCCCCGAACTTGTGAAAGGTCGGGCGAAAATACAGAGGCCGCGAAACGACCCCGGGCAGGTCGAGCCGAGACATCGCGTCCGCCAGCTCGAACGGCTGAATGAAGGCCGCGCCGATCGTCTCGAACGGGCGCGTCGCGCCGCGCCCTTCGCTCAGGTTGGATCCCTCGATGAGGCACATCCCGGGGTACACCGTCGCCGTATCAAGCGTCGGCATGTTCGGTGAGGGCTGCACCCACGGCAAACCGGTCTCGTCGTGCCACTGCGTGCGCCGCCACCCTTCGACCTCGATAACCTCGAGCGCTGCGCCAAAGCCTTCGCGGGCGTTCAGCAGCGTGCACACCTCGCCGATCGTCAAGCCGTGTCGCACGGGCAGCGGCCACAGACCGACGAAGCTCAGATACTCAGGCCCCGTCATCCCGCCCTCAAGCAGGTGGCCCCCAAGCGGGTTCGGACGGTCGAGGACCATCACGCGCAGTCCGGCACGCGCCGCCGCGCGCACGCAAAGCGCCGCCGTGTAGATATAGGTGTAGTAGCGCGAGCCGATGTCCTGCAGGTCGATGACCAGCACATCAAGGCCGACGAGGTCCTCGGCGCGCGGCGCCAAGCTCTCCTCTGTGGCCCCGTAGAGGCTGCTGACGGGCGCGCCCGTCACGGGCTCGACCGCAGACGCGTCGTCGACGGCGATCATGTCTTGGGCGTCCGCCCAGATGCCGTGCTCCGGGCCGAAGCATCGAACGACGTTCACGCCAAATTCGCGGCAGCGCTGCGTGATGTGGACCCAGGCGCGGTCGACGCTCGCGGGGTGACACACGAGCCCGACGCGCAGGCCCATGAGGGGCGCCATGTTGCCGGCGACGAGCCGGTCGAGCCCCGTACGAACGTCGGCCACCGCCGACTCAGTTCATCGGCACGGGCTTGAGCGTCACGCGCCCCTCGCCCGCGACGACCAAGAATCGAACCCGCGCACAGCCGATCTTGTTGCGCAGCGCGTCCGCGTTGCTCTGAATCGTCGCGCTGAACTGCTCGACGGTGGGCGTCGGCTCCCCCGCGGAGCGGAGCGCAGCGACGTACTCGGCGAACAAGCGCTTGCGATAGGCATCTTCAGTCTCGCGCACGAGACGCAGGACCTCGGGTGACAGGCCCGACTGCGCGTCCGCCGACGCCGTGTCTACAATCTTCATCTGGAGCTCGCTCGCATTCAGGCTCTCGATGAACACGCGGTCCTCGGCCCACGCCTCACCCGTTGCATGTGCGGAGCGGGCAGCGCCCCCCTCTTCCTCGTCGGGCAGCGGCCGTCCCGTCAGCTTGCAGATCATGATGTTCAGGTTCTGCGACATGCCGCCGGCGGGGTGCGTCTTGGGCGCCTCAAACCAGCGGTCCGCGTTCCCGTTGATGATCTCCAGGATGCCCTGGTCGATCTCATCGTAGTGCTTGGCATACTGCCGGAAGAAGAGCAGCACCAAGCCAATCGCGGCGAGACCGACGAACAGCAGGATCACCGGCGCCGAATAGGCGGGCTCGACCGCCGCGCTCATGAAGCGGTCGAGGTCCCCGAACACGACGTAGCCCGCCTGCGCAGCGCTGGGGCGGCCGACGATCCGGCTCACGAACCCGAGCTGCTTTCGCTCACCCAGCGTGAACGCGACAGGCTCACGGCTGCCGGCCTTCGTCGGGAGGGCGTCTGCCTTCAACGCGGCCGTCAGGGCCGCCTCGCCGGTCTGCGGCAGGGTCGAGCTCTGCCGCACCTTGTCGCCCACGTAGTAGGCGACCTCGAGGCCCGACGCCTGGTCACGCTTCGCCTCAGCCGCCGTGAGCCAGTAGCCCACGATGATGGCGCCGAGCGTCGCCTCGCCGCGCTTGACCGGCTCGATCGCGACGACCATCGGGGTGTCCTTCATCGTCCAGATGTCGAGCACCGAACGACCCTCATTGACCGCGGTGAGCAACGACGGGAAGGTCTTGCCGAGGTCGGCGTCTGCGGGCCCGAACCACGCCTTGTCGTCGGCCTTGGCGACGCCAACGCCGCCCCGATCGACGACGACGAAGTAGTCGGGCTTCTCGACGCGCGCATCCGCGAGGACGGGGCGAGCAGTCTCGCGCCCTTCGCTGAGCGCGACGAACTGGCCCTGCCAACGGGCGACGGCCTCGTTCATCTTCTTGTGCTGCTCGTAGAGGTAGTCGTCATCACCGAGCGGCTTGCCGTCGGCACCGACGTACGACTCACGCGGCGCGGCGAGGACGTCTGCGAGCGCCGCGTCGTGCGCGACCTCAGCCGCGCGCGCTGAGAGCGCGTAATCATTGAGCCTGCGGCTCTGGTCGACCATTCGCTGCGCTACGCGCAGGCGGTCCCCGAGCTGGGCCGTAGCCGCCTCTTTCGCGGCGCCACTCAGATGCAGAAAGAGCGCGACCGCCGCGGTCACAAAGACCACGACGAACGAGCCGATCACCTTGCTCGAGAACATGAGGCCCCCTCGGTCGAAATCCCCGCACCTCGGCGGAGTCGGCGGAGCCTATTCGCCCACGCAGGGGGTGTCAACGGGCCGCAGGCCGCGCTGCGGGCGTCCGATGCGCCTCAGCGCGTGGGCTCGAAACCGACCTCAAACGCGTCGAACGTGCCGCTGAAGGTGTACGCGGGCACCAACGCTCCGCTGTCGTCGGCGACCGTGGTGTCTGGCGCTGTGTTGAACTGCGCCATGAAGGCCTTGAGGTCGGTGCGCGTCGCGGGGTTCCCGGTCACGGCATCAAAGACGGTCAGGGCGGCGTCTGCCTCGGTCACAGCGCCGCTGAACGCCCCGCACACATCTGCAGCGCAGTCGCCGTCGCGCTGCGTGAGCGTCACGCTGCGCATACGGATCACCATCTTGTAGACCGTGTGGTAGACATAGATGAATGCGGGCGAGGCGGAGCGCCAGCCCGCGTCATCGCGCTCCAACGCGCCGGCGTAGGTCGCGAACTCGCAGGGCGTCGTTGAGCCGTCTGCCAAATTGCAGGTGCCTGCGTCTTCGAAGGCGTAGACGTCGTCCGCGGGGTCGTCGGGCGTCTCGGTGCCTTCGGCGCGGACCGCCGAGCCGACCTCAAGCGCGCCGCTGCCGGTCTGCGGCATCCGCAACACGAGAACGATCTCCCGCTTACGGAGCGCGTCCGTGAAGAGCGCGCCGAGGACCGCGCCGGAGTCGCCCGCGGGCGCCGACATCGTGAGCGTCTCCCACTGATATGCGGTCAGGTCAGACGGCGCACCGCCGGTGTCCTGACCGACGCCGGTGTCTTGCGCCTGAGGGCCCGCGTCCACCGTCCCCGCAGGGGCGTCGCCGCCGCAGCCCGTCAGGGCGAGCGCCCCGAGGGCCAAGACACCAAAAATCCCGAGGCGAAGCTTCATCGCTGACTCCTGTTCGTTCCGGCTCAGAGGGCGAAGTGTGACGCCATCTCCCCTGAACGGCGCGCGATCTCGCCCGACGTCAGCGCGAGGAGGCGGTCGAGGCTGAAGCCTTCGCACGCGAAGCTCGCGAGCACTGTCCCTGTGACCACCGCGCGCTTCATCGTGGCGAAGTCCTGGTTGCCCTCGCGGGCGAGGTGACCGATCAGGCCCGAGGCGAACGTGTCGCCCGCGCCGGTGGGGTCGACGACGTCGCGCACCGGCCACGCAGGACACACGAAGAGGCCCTCCTCGTGGAAGAGCATCGCGCCATACTCGCCCCGCTTGATGACGATCGTGCTCGGCCCCATGGCGCGCACGGCGTCCGCCGCCTTGTAGATGTTCGTCTCGCCCGAGAGCAGGCGCGCTTCGGTCTCGTTCAGGATGAACAGGTCGACGCGCGACAGCACGCGGAGCAGCGCCTCACGCTTGCCCTGAATCCAGAAGTTCATCGTGTCGAGGGCGACCAGGTGCGGGCTGTCGAGCTGGCCGAGGACCTTGAGCTGCAGGTCGGGGTCGATGTTGCCCAAGAAGAGCAGCTTCGTCTGCCGGAACTCGGGCGGCAGTTTCGGGTCAAAGTGCTCGAAGCAGTTGAGCTGCGTCTCGAGCGTCTGCGCGTCGCCGAAGTTGCTGCCATACCGACCGCGCCACCGGAAGGTGCGCCCCCCCTTCACGACCTCGAGGCCGCGCAGGTTGACGTCCCGGGCCCGGAGATGCGCGAGGTGCGCCTCCGGGAAGTCGTCGCCGACCACAGCGACCACCTGCACCGGCGCGAAGAAGCTCGCGCCGACGCTGAAATAGGACGCCGAGCCGCCGAGGCACTCGTGCCGCTGTCCCGCGGGCGTCTCCAAGCTATCGAGGGCCACGCTGCCCACAACGAGGACGGTCTGCGCGTTGCTCACTTCTTCACCTCATGGGGCCAAAGGTAGTCGCCTAGGAGCAGGTCAAAGCGACGCCGCGCCGCCTCGGGGATCAGGTCTGTGCGGGTCATGACCGCGCCGCCCCGCATCAGCGCGGCGTGGGCGGGCCACTCTACGGGGCCGAGCGCCGACAGCGCCCGAATCGCGTTGCGAATCACGGACTTCGCCATCGTGACGTTCTGCTGGATCACCTTGAGCACAGCCTCGACGGTCACATCGTCGTGGCCCTCGTACCAGCAGTCGTAGTCGGTCGCGAGCGCGAGGGTGGCGTAGGCGAGCTCGGCCTCACGCGCGAGCTTGGCCTCGGGCAGGTTCGTCATCCCGATCACGCTCGCGCCCCAACCCCGATACATGTTGCTCTCGGCGCGGGTCGAGAACGCGGGGCCCTCCATCACGACGTACGTGCCACCGTCGTGCACCGTCGCCCCCGCCTCGCGGGCGGCGCCGAGCAGCACCTGACGCAGCTCGGGCGAGACGGGGTCGCCGAACTGGATGTGACCGACGACGCCGTCGCCGAAGAATGAGCTCGCGCGCAGGCCGCGTGTGCGGTCGATGAACTGGTCGGGGCAAACCAAGTGCCCGGGCACGATCTCTTCACGCAGCGAGCCGACCGCCGACACGCTGATGACGTGTCGTGCGCCGAGCTTCTTGAGGCCCCACACGTTCGCGCGGTAGTTGACCTCGCTCGGCGTGTAGAGATGCCCGCGGCCATGGCGCGGCAAGAACACGCACCGCGCGCCCTCGAGGCGACCGCAGATGTACGCGTCCGATGGCGCGCCGAAGGGCGTGTCGAGGCGCACCTCCTCGAGGTCCGTGATCCCCTCGATCTCGTAGAGGCCGCTGCCTCCGATCACACCAATGACGACTTCGGACATGAGCTCTCCGTGCAGACGCGGGTCGGGGTCAGGCAGCAGGCCGCTCGCCGAGCTGGCCGCACGCTGCGTCGATGTCGAGGCCCTTCGTGACGCGCACGGTGGCGGTGAGCCCGCGGTTGAGCAGGATGCGCTGGAACGCGCGCACACGCTCGTCCGAAGGCCGCTCGTACGCGGGCCCACTGAAGGGGTTCCATGGGATCAGGTTGACGCGCGCGGCCATGCCGCGGAGCAGCTTCAGAAGCCGACGCGCGTCCTCGTCGCTGTCGTTCACGCCGCCGAGCAGCACGTACTCGAACGTGAGCTTGCGTCGAGGCGGCAGCGGGTACTTGCGCACGCTCTCGAGCAGCGCCTCGATGGGCCAGCGCTTGTTCACCGGCATCACGCGGTCGCGCACCTCGTTGGTCGTCGCGTTCAGGCTGATCGCGAGGTTCACGGGCGCGGTCTGCCCGAGCTTGTCGATCTGCGGGACGAGCCCGCTCGTGCTCACGGTGATGCGCTTATGGCTGAGCGCGACGCCGTCCTTGTCACAGAGCGAGCCGATGCTCTCCGCGACCGCGTCGAAGTTGTGGAGCGGCTCGCCCATGCCCATGTAGACGACATGGTCGATGCGGCCCTCGGGCGGGACAGCCGCCCGCGCCGTGACCACCTGGTCGACGATCTCGCCGGCGGTCAGGTGGCGCGACAGGCCGAGCTTGCCCGTGTAGCAAAACTGGCAGTCCATCGCGCAGCCGACCTGGCTGGACACGCACTGCGTGAACACGCCGCCCGGCATCGGGATCAACACGCTCTCGATCGCCGCGCCGTCGCTCAGGCGGAACTGCACCTTGCGCGTGCCGTCCACGCTCTCCCGCACGCGCTCGACGTAGACGCGGCCGATTGTGTAGCCGCCCTCAACGAGCTTCTGACGCAGCGCCTTCGGGACGTCCGTCATGGCGTCAAAGTCGCGAACGCCCCGCGCGAAGATCCACTTGTAGACCTGGTCCGCGCGGTACTTGGGCTCGCCGAGCGCCGCCAGGGTCTCGCGCAGGCGGTCACGGCTCATCTCCGTGAGGCTGCGCTCCGACGGCGCTGGGCGAATGGACATCGCTCGATCAGCCCTGCTTGGCGCCGAAGGTCTCGGTGCCGCGGAAGAACCAGGACGCCTCGAACGCCGCCGTCTCGGGCGCGTCGGAGCCGTGCACGGTGTTCGCCTCGATGCTCTCCGCGAAGTCGGCGCGGATCGTGCCCGGCGCGGCCTTCTTGGGGTCCGTGGCGCCCATGAGCTCGCGGTGGCGCAGGATGGCGCCCTCGCCCTCGAGGATGCTGATCACGACCGGGCCGCTGGTCATGTAGCTCACCAGATCGTTGAAGAACGGCCGGTGGCTGTGCACGGCGTAGAAGCCCTCGGCCTCGGCCCGCGACAGGTGCGCCATGCGCGTCGCGATGACCTTGAGGCCGCTCTCCTCGAAGCGGGTGAAGATCTTGCCGATGAGGTTACGACGGACGCCGTCGGGCTTGATGATGCTGAGGGTGCGCTCGAGGGACATGGGACTCTCCCGTGGATGAAAACGCGCGCATTATACGGACGTCGCCTCGCTGAGCAAGGCAAACGGGCCGCGCGCCCACGGGAGAGCCGCTTTGCGCCTCAGAGGACGCTGGCGAGCGTGCTGCCGAGCACGGCGGGCGTGGCGCAGACCTTGATTCCGGCCTCCTCCATCGCCGCGAACTTGTCCTTCGCCGTGCCCTTGCCACCGCTGATGATCGCGCCGGCGTGGCCCATGCGGCGACCCGGAGGCGCGGTGCTGCCCGCGATGAAGCCGACGACCGGCTTCTTCATGTTCGCCTTGATCCACGCGGCGGCGTTCTCCTCGGCGTTGCCGCCGATCTCGCCGATCATGATCACGGCGTCCGTGTCCGGGTCCGCGTTGAACGCGCTCAGGCAGTCGATGAAGTCCGTGCCGTTCACGGGGTCGCCGCCGATGCCCACGCACGTGCTCTGCCCGATGCCGAGCGCCGTGAGCTGGCCCACAGCCTCGTACGTGAGCGTGCCGGAGCGGCTGACGACGCCGATGCGGCCGGGCTTGTGAATGTGCCCGGGCATGATGCCGATCTTGCACTGGCCCGGCGTGATGATGCCGGGGCAGTTCGGCCCGATGAGCCGCGAGCCGGACGCCTTGAGCGCCGCCTTGACGCGCACCATGTCGAGCACCGGGATGCCCTCGGTGATCGCGACGATGAGCTGCACTCCCGCCGCGATCGCCTCGAGGATCGCGTCCGCCGCGAACGGGGGCGGCACGTAGATGATGCTCGCGTTCGCGCCCGTCGAAGAGACGGCACCCTCGACGGTGTCGAAGATGGGCACGACGCCCTCGAACTTCTGCCCGCCCTTGTTCGGCGTGACACCGCCGACGAGCTGCGTGCCGTAGGCGAGCATCTGCTGACAGTGGAAGGTGCCCGCCGAGCCCGTGATGCCCTGGCAGATCAGCCGCGTATTGGAATCAACCCAGATAGCCATGTCTGCCTCACCCCTTCGCCACGGCGGCGACGATCTTCTGCGCGCCATCCGCCATGTCGTTCGCCGACTGCAGGTTCAGCCCGCTCTCCGCGAGCAGCTTCTTGCCGAGATCCACGTTCGTGCCCTCGAGCCGCACGACCACGGGCACCGTCAGCCCGAGCTCTCGCGTGGCCGCGATGACGCCGTTCGCGATCGTGTCGCACTTCATGATGCCGCCGAAGATGTTGACGAAGATCCCCTTCACCTTGGGGTCGGTCAGGATGATCTTGAACGCCGCCGTGACCTTCTCGGTCGTCGCGCCGCCGCCCACGTCCAGGAAGTTGGCGGGGTCGCCACCGTAGTACTTGATGATGTCCATCGTCGACATCGCCAAGCCGGCGCCGTTCACCAAGCACCCGATGTTGCCGTCGAGGGCAATGAAGCTCAGGTCGAACTTCGACGCCTCGACCTCCTTCGGGTCCTCTTCGTCCAGATCGCGCAGAGCCTGGAACTCGGGGTGCCGGAACAGCGCGTTGTCGTCGAAGTTCACCTTCGCGTCGAGGGCGATGAGGTCGCCGCCCTTCGTGACCACGAGCGGGTTGATCTCGAGCAGCGAGCAGTCGAGCTCGACGTACGCCTTGTAGAGCGCACGCATGAAGCCGACGCACTTGTTGACGGACGCGCCGGTCAAGCCGAGGCCGAACGCGAGGTTGCGCCCCTGGTAGTCCGCGAGGCCCACGAGCGGGTCACACCACTCCTTGAGGATCTTCTCCGGTTGGTGCTCGGCGACCTCCTCGATGTCCATCCCGCCTTCGGTGCTCGCCATGAAGCAGAGCTGGCTCTTCTCGTGGTCGAGCGTGACGCCGAGGTACAGCTCGCGGCCGATGTCGCAGCCCTCTTCGATGTAGAGGCGCTTGACCTTCTGACCGTCCGGCCCCGTCTGGTGCGTGATGAGCTGCATGCCGAGGATCTGCGACGACAGCGCGCGGACCTCGTCGATGCTGCGGCCGAGCTTGACGCCGCCGCCCTTGCCGCGGCCGCCGGCGTGGATCTGCGCCTTGACAACCCAGATCGGGCCGCCGAGCGCCTCGGCCGCCTTGACGGCCTCGTCCACCGAGAACGCGACCGCGCCGCGAGGCACTGGCACGCCGTACTTCTTCAGGAGCTCTTTGCCCTGATACTCATGGATCTTCATCGTGTATTCGCTCCGGCGCCGATTACATGTGGGAGATGATGTCGTCGGCGAACTCGCTGCACTTGCGCAGCGTCGCCCCCGGCATCAGCCGTTCAAAGTCGTAGGTCACGGTCTTGGCGGCGATCGCGCCCTCGATGCCCTTAATCACGAGCGCCGCGGCCTCATCCCAGCCGAGGTGCTTGAGCATCATCTCGCCGCTCAGGATCACGCTGCCGGGGTTGACCTTGTCGAGGCCGGCATACTTCGGCGCGGTGCCGTGCGTCGCCTCGAAGATCGCGTGCCCCGAGTCGTAGTTGATGTTGGCGCCCGGCGCGATGCCGATGCCACCGACCTGGGCCGCCAGCGCATCCGACAGGTAGTCGCCATTCAGGTTCATCGTTGCGATGACGCTGAAGTCCGTGGCGCGCGTGAGCACCTGCTGCAGCGTGATGTCGGCGATCGAGTCGCGGACCATGAGCTTGTTCTTCCACTGCCCGTTGCCGTGCGTCGGCCAGAGCGCGAGCGCGGTCTCGACCTCGGCGCGGATCGAAGCCTGCTGCGCGGGCACCATCATGTCGTACCCGGGGTCGATGGCGCGCGCGTTCGCCTCGACGGTGATGTCGGCGTTCTTCTCCTTGTTGGAGAGGATCCATGACTCGCGCTCGCTCACGGTTTGGCCACGGAACTCGCGCGCGGCCAGAGCGTAGCCCCAGTCACGGAAGCCGCCCTCGGTGAACTTCATGATGTTGCCCTTGTGCACGAGCGTCAGGGACTTGCGGCCCTCACGCAGCGCGTACTCGATGGCGGCGCGGATCAGGCGCTCGGAGCCCTCGACCGAGATCGGCTTGATGCCGAACGCAGACGTCTCGGGGAAGCGCAGCTTCTTGACGCCCATCTCGGACTGCAGGAACGCGAGCATCTTGGCGGCCTCGGGGCTGCCCGACGCGAACTCGATGCCGGCGTAGATGTCCTCGGTGTTCTCGCGGAAGATCACCATGTCGACGTCCTGCGGGCGCTTGACAGGGCTCGGAACGCCCTCGAAGTAGCGCACCGGCCGCAGGCAGACGTAGAGGTCGAGCATCTGCCGCAGAGCGACGTTCAGCGAGCGGATGCCGCCGCCGACCGGCGTCGTGAGCGGCCCCTTGATACCGACGGTGTACTTGCGGAACGCCGCGAGCGTCTCGTCTGGGAGCCAGTTGCCGGTCTTGTTGAAGGCCTTCTCGCCCGCGAGCACCTCAAGCCACTCGATCTTGCGCTTGCCGCCATAGGCCTTCTCGACCGCAGCGTCGAAGACGCGAACGCTGGCGGCCCAAATGTCGGGCCCGGTCCCGTCGCCCTCGATGAAGGGAATGATCGGGCAGTCGGGGACGTTGAGCGTCTTGTCAGGGTTGATGCCGATGGTCTGTCCGCTGGACATGGGCGCCTCCGGAGGTGTGCGTGGGCAAAAAAAGCGACGTGGCTACCTAGCCGCTTTTAGGCGGCCTTTCAAGACCGAGGACGGCGTGCCCACCGCTGTGGGCGGTTGGTTGACATGCATCCTCGGTCCGGGGAATGGTGCGGGCGATGAGGTTGTCCCGGGTCAGTCTTCGGACCAAGCTGTTGGTCCTGCTCGTGAGCCTGAGCGTGGGCCCTCTCCTGCTGAGCGGCCTCGTCCACGAGCACCGCGCGGTCACGAGCGGCAAGGCAGCGGTTCGAACGCGCGTCGCGCAGACCGCCGACTTCGCCGCTTCTTCGCTCGACGTGCTGCTCCAAGACCTGCTGCGCGACGTGCGCCTGCTGAGCGCGCGCTTCACGGTCGAGAACATCGACAAGGCCGTCGTCGCGGACCACCTCGACAGAACGGGCTCCTTCATCGCGGACTTGCCCGAGATGGAGGACCTGCAGGTCTTCAACGCGCTGCATGACGGCTACACGCGCGTCTTCCTCGCGCTGAACGATGGGCGCGTCTTCTTTGCCGAGCCGTACCACAACGTGCAGCGCCCCCCCAACCTGAGGGACACGGACTGGTTCCAGAAACTCGGTGCGCTCGGCGGCTTTACCTACGCGAGCTTTCCGCCTTTCACGCAGCCCGACCGACCCGAGCTGGTCGCGGTCGCTCCCATCTTCGCCCGGTCGGGCACGCTCGAGGGCCACATCGGCGTCGTCGTCGACCACCGCTGGCTGAACGAGGTCCTCTCGGGCACTACGGCACCGATGACGCGCCTCTATCGGTCCGGCCCACACACGGAGGACTCGGACGCCGTCTCGGCGTTGCTCGTCACCCCCTCCGCACGCGTCGCGGCGCGCGATGACGACGGCCCCGTGGGTGTCCCCGCGCCCAAGGTATTTGAAGCAGAGCTCGAGACCGGGACCGTGGAGCGCAGCGACCTCGAGCGGCCGATTATCCTCGGCAAGGCGGAGGTCGGCCGCTCCGGCTGGTACGTCTTGGTCAGCGTGCCGATGCACTCCGCCTACCGCGACGTCTACTTGCTGATCTGGACCCTCGCCGGCGCCGTTGTCCTGACGTTCTTCTTCGTCGTGCTCTTCGCGGACACGGCCGCGCGCGCGCTGCTGCGACCCGTGCACGAGCTCGAGCGGGGCGCCGAGATGATCGGCGCGGGCGCGCTGGACTACCGCATCGAGCTCGATGCGCACGCCCACGACGAGCTCGGTCGCCTCGCCCGGACCTTCAACCGAATGGGCGAGAACCTGCTCAAGAGCCGACGCGAAATCGACCTCTCGGCGCGCAACCTGGACATCGCGAACCGCGAGTTGGACGCCATGGTCTTCGCCATCAGCCACGACCTCAAGAAGCACCTGCGGAGTATTCAGGGCTTCTCGACCTTCATCGAGGACGACCACGGCGGGCACCTCGGCCCGCAGGGCCTCGATCTGGTGCGCGCGATCAATGGCAATGTCGCCAAAATCGAAAAGCTCGCGGACGACCTGATCACGCTCGTTGAGCATGAGCGCGAGCACAGCGAGCGGCGAGTGTTCGACCTCGGCGAGCTGCTGCGCGAGGCCCGCGAGCACTGCCTCGCAACGCTGCCGGGCGAAATCGTGCTGCACGTCGAGTGCCCCGAAGTCCAGGGCGACCGCGTGCGGCTCATGCTCGTCTTCGGCAACCTGATCTCGAATGGTTTGAAGTTCAACCATAGCCCGCGCCCCAAGGTCGAGGTCACGGTCGCCGAGGTCGGGCCCTTCTGGGAAGTGTCGGTGCGGGATAACGGCATCGGGATCGAGCCGCGCTACCGCGACCAGATCTTTGAGCTCTTCTTTCGACTGAACCCCCGCGACGAATTCGACGGCAGCGGCACAGGGCTCAATTTGGCGCGGCGCATCATCGAGGAGCACTGGGGCACGCTCGAGTTCGAGAGCACGCCGGGCCTGGGCAGTTGCTTCGTGGTGCGTCTCCCGCAAGACCCGGGCATGTTGACCTCACCGGGGCTGGCCTCACGCTGATCGTGTTGGTAAGGTCCGCGCCATGGGTCTCTTCGATTTCCTGACAAATAAGCCGACCGTCTCCAATGTCGAGAAGGTCATGAAGCGCATGCTCAACGAGCACCACCAGCAGCAGGTGCGGCAAGAGAGCATGGAGCAGCTCGTCAACTGGGGCACGCTTGAGGCCATTCAGGCGCTCACGCGGCGCCTCGCGGTCAACTTCCGTGACACCATCGTCAACGAGCAGGAGAAGCGCTGGGTCGCAGACGCGCTCGTTGAGCGCTTCGGTGAGCGGTCGGTCGACCCGCTGATTTTCTTCATCCGCAAGGAGCAGAACGTCTCGACCGCCGTGCGGGCGCTCCAGAGGCTCGTCTCCGCGGAGCGCCTCGTCGAGGTCCTCACAGAGACGCTCGGGGCCTATGCGCCCGGGGACTATCGCTCCACGCAGGCGAAGGCGCAGCTCATCGACGCGCTCGAGGAGCATACTCCTGCGAGCGTCCTTGAGCGCATCGTGCCCTTCATCGCGGACCACGATGACGACGTGCGCATCAAGGTCATCGAGCAAGTTCAAGCGCGCTTCGCAGACGCGCCCGCCGATGCCCAAGCGCGCGCGAGCGATGGGCTCGTCGGCGCCCTGCTCGACCCAGAGGCTGCGTCGCGCATCCAGCGGCGCGTCGGCGAAGCGCTCGCGGCGGTCAACGCGGACCTGTCCGCTTATGTCGCCGACGGCCGCATCTCCGCGGCAGCGATGCCCGAGGGCTACACGCTGACGTCCGCCGGTCGCGTCGAGCGCCGCTGAGCGGGCGGGCTACTTGCCCGCCAGCAGGCGCGCGACCGTCTGCGCGTCCGCGGGGGGGAACTCGTACTTGTCCATATCTTCGGGTGCCACCCAGCGCCAGTCGTGGACACGACGCGGGCGAATGGCGTCGCTGACGAGCTCACACCGGTAGACGCACAGGTCGACCCGGTAGTCGTCGTATTCGTGAGCGATGAACATCGACAACTTGCCGACGCGGACCTCGATGTCCATCTCCTCGCGAATCTCGCGGACCAGCGCGTCCTCGTCTCTCTCTTCCGTCTCCACGCGCCCACTGGGGAACTCCCAGAGCAGCGGCAGGACGGCCGTCGGCCGCCGCTGAGTAATCAGGAAGCGGCCCTCTCGCTCAATCTCAGCGGCGACGACTCGAATGGTCTTCTTGGGCTCCAACGTCGGCCCCTCTCTATGGCAGCGTCGACTCGGGACGGGCTGCAGAGTGTACCCACGCTCGCTGGAACCGGCCAGAAACCCGCACGTTGCGTGGCTGAGCGCGTTGGGGCGCCTCGCTCAGCGACGCACGATGAGGCGCTGCCCCACCTGAAGGTGGTCGCGCCCGCCGAGTCGATTCAGCTTGCGGAGCGTATCCACCGAGACGCCGTGCTTAGACGCGATGGCGCCGAGGCTCTCACCCCGCGCGACCGTGTGCGCGCGGGGCTTCTCTGTGGCGCGCGTCTCCCGCTGCGCGACCTTGGACCGCGGCGTGACCGCGGGCGCCGCCTCGACCGCGCGGGTCGCGCGCCCCCCGCCCTGCGCCCAAGCGGTCACGCGCGCGCCCTGTCCCCGAGGGACTCTCAGACCGAAGGAGCGCCCCGTGGGCAAGTGCGTGTCCGCGAGCGTGGGATTGAGCCGCCGAAGCGTGCGCGCCTCGACGCCCATCGCGCGCGCCGCGTCGAGCACAGAGACGCGCGCGCCGTCGATGCGCACATCGACGATGTCGACCGGCTCGTCGGGGTAACCCTGCTCGACGGGCAGGACGAAGCCATAGGACTGCAGGTTCTGCATGATCGCTTTGGCCGCGATGACGCGGGGGACGTAGCGCTCCGCCTCTTCGACGAGGTCCAGCGCCCAGAAATCTCGGGTCCCCTGCGCGTCGATCGCCCGGTTCAAGCGCCCCATGCCCGTATTGTAGGCCGCCATGCCGAGCGCCCAGTCGCCCCCGAAGCCACGCGCCAGGTCGCGCAGGTAACGCGCCCCCGCCTGCGTCGACGCGTCGAGGTCGGCCCGCTCGTCCCAAGCTTCGTCGACCGCCAGCCCGTACTCGCGGGCCGTGGGCGACATGAACTGCCACCAACCGTGGGCGTCTGCGTGGCTCGTGACCGCAGGTCGCAGCCCGCTCTCGATCACGGCGAGGTACTTGATGTCGCCGCACGCAGACGTCTTCTGAACCGCCGCGTCGACCACCGGAAAAACGCGCCGAGCCCGCTTCGTCCACAGCACGACCTGGTCGCGGTCGCCGAGCATCAGGTAGAACTCGCGCTCGACCCGCTCTCTCACCTCGGGCCGGTCGAGCGGCACGGGCTGCCCGCACAGCGAGATGCCCGTCGGCAAGGTATAGGCCCCCAGATCCTTGGGGCGCTGCGCGAGCTCGGCCTCCAGCATCGCGATACGCGCTTCGAGCGCGGCAAGCCGGGCCGACGACGTCGCCGCGACCGAGCCCGGCTCAGCAAGCGCGCTCAGGGGGGCGGCAAGAGAGAGCGTGGTCAGAAACGAGAGCAGCGGGCGCATGTGGTCTCCTACCTCAGCAACGTCGTGCTGAAATGTAGGCACAAATCGCACCCATTTCAAGTCAGAGTTTCTTGATGCGCTCCCGGACGGGATCAACGACCGCGACGCGGAAACCGAACGACTCGTTCACAACGACAGCCTCGCCTTGGGCGATGACGCGGCCGTTGACGGTCAGGTCGATGAGGTCGCTCGCCATGCGGTTGAGCTCGATGACCGAGCCTTGGCCGAGCTGCAGCAGCTCGTGCACGGTCATGCGGGTTCGACCGAGCTCGACCGAGAGCTCGAGCGGCAGCCTCAAGATGATCGGCAGGTTCGGCCCATCGGCGTCGCTGAAGACCTGCTCCTCGGCGAAGCGCGTGCTGGCGGGCACAGCGGGCCGGGACCGCGCCTCGAGGTCGGCGGCGGCGTCTTGCGGACGCTCCGCCTCTTGCTGTCGCACCTGCGCGAGCAGAGCGTCGAGCTCATCCTGGGACAAGATGTCTGACATGTGGCCCGAGAGTAACCGCGCCGGCCGCCGAAGCAAACATCGGTCGATTCTGTCTTGCAGTCCCCGCGGGGAGCCGTCACCTTATCCACAGGGTCCACAAGACCCCGTGGGCGTGTGCCTGACCTCACGGGCGGACCCGCGGGGCGACGGCTACTGCCCGATGCCGTCGCCCCACCTTCTCCCCTCGCCTGAGCGCGTCCGTGCTACCCGCTTACGTCGCCCCGAGCTTGGAGTCGGACACCCCGCACAGTGAGGTGCAGGCGCTCGCGCAGGCGCTGAGCCTGCCGTTCGTGTGCCAGCGCCCGCTGCCCACGAACGCTGTGGGCCTCATCGTCTCGCACGGGGGCATGCGCCTGTTGGTGCCGGGGAACCGCGCGCTGGCTTGGCACGCGGGCTTCGCGCCTCGTCGCGTGCAGGATGGCCCCCGAGATGCGCTCGTCCGCGCGCTGGACCTGCGCCCCGGCGAGCGGGTCTTAGACGCGACCCTGGGCCTCGGCCACGACGCCTTCGTGCTGTTGCACGCGGGCGCGCGGGTCCTCGGCGTCGAGGCGCACCCGGCCGTGGCCTACTTCACGGCACGCGGGCTGGTGAGCACTGCACCTGAGCTCGAGCACGCGCTCGAGGTCCGCTGCGCCCGGGCCGAAGCGGTCTTAGCCGACCCTGCGCTGCCCCCGATAGACAGCGTCTACATCGACCCGCTCTTTCCGAGAGAGTCGACCGTCCCGAACCCGATGTGGGCGCCCCTCCGCGGCGTGGCCGAGAACACGCGTGACCTGAGCGCCCTCGTCGCGGCCGCGCTCGGCGTCGCGCGGCGCTCCGTGGTGGTCAAGCTCGCGCCGGGCGAGCCGCCGCCTTCGGTCTCGCACACCGCCCCGCCCCGCCGCGTGGGCAGCAAGCGCACGCAGTACGCCGTCTTCGACTGCGTTGCGCGCTGACCCGCGCTGCGCTACGCCTCGCGCGTGATTCACCTGCACACCGCTGCGGGCGGCCTCGTCGAGTTTACGGGGCGCACCGGCCGCGTCGTCGAGCGCGGCGAGGTCGTCGCGCGCATTCGCCCCACGAATGGCCCCGCCGAGGAGATCACCGCCCCCTTCGACGCCGTCGTCGGGGCGCAGCGCCTGTCGGGTCAGCGCGCACAGCCGTGGTCGCGCATCATCGGCCTTCAGCGCGTTGTCCTCGCGACGTTCGACGGCCGCGTGCGCTGGGTCGTCGACATGGGCCCGGTCGGCGTGGAGACCACCGTCGCCCTGGTCGCGTCGGACGATGGTCAGACCGTGCGCCCGCACCGCGCCGGCGGCGTCGGGTTTGTGGCGCGCGTCTTCGCGCAGCCGGGTGAGCGCGTGGTCCGCGGCGCGCCGCTCGTGGAGCTGCGCGGAGAAGAGCTCGGCTGACGCAGGCTACGGCGCGAGCGCGGTGATCCACGCCGCGAAGCGCGCGGTGTCCAGGTCGGACCAGTACGGGCCGCCTTGCGGCATGCGGTTGCCGGCGCCGACCGCCTGCGTGCCCGCGATCTTGAGGTACAGGAAGCTCCGCGCCGGGTTGCCGGGTTCGATCAAGTCAAGACCCGCGCCCCGCACAGACGGCACGTTCACCGTGCCGTTCGTGAAGGGCGCGCGGAGGAACGCGTTCGAGTGGCACCCGCACCCGCGGCTGAAGAGCAAGCTCAGGTCGTCCGTCGTGAAGGGCTGCACACACGCGGGCGTGAGCTCGCACTGCGGGTCGAAGCAGTCAACGCGGCGGTCGCCGTTGTCGTCCACCCCGTTGCCGCAGTTCTCCTGACCACAGGCACCCAGACCAGCGCACTGCGGATCGTTGCAGTCAACGAGGCCGTTCGCGTTGTTATCGATGCGGTCGCCGCAGTCCTCGACCTGGCAGGGCACCGCGCGCGCGCACGAGGGGTCGAGGCAGTCGATGAGCGCGTTGCCGTTGTTGTCGACGCCGTCGCGGCAATCCTCGATGCACGCGGGGTCGTTGGCGCACGCCATGTCGGCGCAGTCGGCTTGGCCGTTGTTGTCGTCGTCGCGGCCGTTGTCACAGGTCTCAAAGGCACACGCAGGCGCGTCGATGCACTGCGGGTCCACACAGTCGACCAAGGTGTCTCGGTTGTCGTCGACGCCGTTGTCGCAGCGCTCGAGCTGGCAGCCGGCAAACGCTGCGCAGGCGTCATCAGCGCAGTCGGCGAGGGCGTCGCCGTCGTCGTCCCGTCCGTTGTCGCAGACTTCGACGAGGCCGCACCCCATGACCCCGGCGCAGTCTGCGTCCGCGCAGTCGATCAAGAAGTCCCCGTCGTTATCGATCAGGTCACCGCAGACCTCGGGCTGGCACACCGGCTCGAGCGTGCAGTCGGGGTCGCCGCAGTCCACCAGCGCGTCACCGTCATCGTCCGCGAAGTTGGCGCAGAGCTCGACGATCGGGCTCGGGGGCAGCGCGTCGATGTAGCCCCCCAACCGCTCGACCTGGATGCGGGTCAGCATGCCGTTCTGGGGCATGCGCCCGCCGCCGCCGACGTTCGCCTGGCTGCCGTTGACCTTGTGCCAAAGGAAGCTCGCCTGGCGGTTGCCGGGCTCGATGCGTCGCAGCGCGCTCGCGCGAGACGGCACCGCGACGGTCGTCTGTGTGAAGGGCGCGTCCAGCCGCAGGCCGCCGAGGTCGCGGCCGATGTGACAGCCAGCGCACCGACTGTTGAAGAGGCGCTGCACCTCCTCTTCGTCCATCGGCGCCGCGCAGCGTCCCACCCCGAGGCAGTCGTCGTCGTCGCAGTCGGTCGCGCCGTCCGCGTCGTTGTCCGCGGTGTCGTCGCACAGCTCGGGGTTGCAGACGGGCAAGGCGACGCAGTCCGCGTCCCCGCAATCCGCGACGTTGTCGCCGTCGTCGTCCGCGCCGTTCGCGCAGTCCTCGGGCGTGCACGCGAGCGCACCGACGCAGTCGGGGTCGTCGCAGTCGATGAGCATGTCCGCGTCGTCGTCCGAGGCGTTCCCGCAGTCTTCGATGACGCAGAGGGGCGCGTCGGCGCAGTCGGGGTCGAGGCAGTCGGCGAGGCCGTCGCCGTCCTCGTCGAGCGCGCCTTGGCAGGCCTCTCGCGGCGGGGTCGGTGTCAGCGCGTCAATGTAGAGGCCAATCCCCTCGATCTCGGCGGCGCTGAGGGGCTCCACCGCGCTGGGCATGCGCTCACCGAAGCCGCCAGCGGCCAGGTGCTCCCCTGTGATCTTCAAGTAGAGATAAGACCGCGTCCGGTCGCCGGGCTCGATGCGGTCGAGCCGCGGGAGCTGAAGGCTCGGCACGTCGTGGGTCGAGCGCGTAAAGTCCGCAGGGTCCATCGCGAAGCCCCCGAGCGGCGCGACGCCGACGTGGCAGTTCATGCAGCGCGCGGTCAACAGCGCGTTGACCTCAGCCTGCGTGAACGCGACGGGCGTTGCAGCGTCAACCGGCGCGGCATCCACTGGAGACGCGTCCACCGACTGCGCATCTTGAGGCGCGGCGTCCACCGGCGCGGCGTCGGCCAGCGCGGCATCGACCGGCGCGGCGTCCACCGGCGCGGCGTCGCGCGCGTCGTCGTTTGGCTCGCCGCATGCCGCCAAGGTCAACGCGAGCAAAGGCCAGTTGAAGCTGCGGAGCGCCATGGTTCCCCCTCGAGCGCGACGCGCTCGGGCCAAGTTCAGAGCGAGTCGATCCAGAGACCGATCGTCTCGATCTCACCCGCTGAAAGGGCACCACCGAGCGGCATGCGGCTCGAACGACCGCCCGCCTCGATGTGGGTGCCCTCGACCTTGCGGTACAGGTAGCTCGCGGCCCGGTCACCCGGCTCAATCAGGTCGAGGCCCGACTGGCGCGAGGCGACGTTCACTGTCGCCTGGGTGAAATCCCCGGCGAGGCTCAAGCCGCCGCTCGTTCCGCCAATATGGCAGCCATTACACGCGGCCATGAAGATCGCGGCAACCTCGGCCTCAGTCGGTCCTGCGGGGCTCGGTGCTCCGCCGACAGGCGCGGGCTCCCCGCCGGCAGGCGCAGGCTCACCCCCGACCGGTGCGGGCTCGCCCCCGACTGGCGCGGGCTCGCCACCCACGGGCGCAGGCGTGCCGCCGACCGGCGCAGGCTCGCCGCCCACGGGCGCAGGCGTCCCGCCGACCGGTGCGGGCTCGCCGCCCACGGGCGCAGGCGTCCCGCCGACCGGTGCGGGCTCGCCGCCCAGGGGCGCAGGCGTCCCGCCCGAAGGTGTACCCCCCGTGGGCGCGGGCGTCCCGCCCGAAGACGCGCCCGCGTCGACGCTTGAGCTGGACTCGTCACTCGAACAGGCCGTGAGCATCGTGCTCGCGACAAGACAGGCGCCCAGGATGGGCCACGCGCGCTTCATAGGATCCCCCATGTGTCAGGATGAGACAGCTGCTGTACTGGCTGCCGAATAGCAGCAAGTGAGGCTCCGAATCAACCTGCGCGCACGGTGGAGGGAAGCGGGGGCGATAGCCCCGCCGGTCAGCTCACTCGCCGACGCAGCCCGCGCGGAAAGTCGCGTTCAGCGTGGAGATGAACGGGACGAGCTCCTCGCAGGTCGCCTTGTTCGCGGCGAGGTTAGCGACGAAGTCCATGCCGCCGGGGCCGCAGGTCTCGACGCAGCCGACGTAGAGGCGCTCACGCTCATCTGGGCCGTAGCAGGGGCACAGGTCGGGGCTCTCAGCCGTGGCGCAGTCGGCCAAGCGGCCACACTGCACGTAGCACTTGTCCGGCGCGCCCACGGGTTCCGCGGGGACCGGGTCCATGCTGTCGGCCGGGCACATCAGGGGGGCCGCGCCGCCCGCCGGCGCGCCGCCCGCAGCCGCGCCACCGGAAGCCGCGCCACCCGCAGCCGCGCCGCCTGCAGCCGCGCCACCCGCCGGCGTACCACCCGCAGCCGCACCGCCCGCCGCCGCGCCGCCGACCGGCGCAGGCGTGCCGCCCGTCGTCGCGTCTGGCTGCGCATGCGCACCACCGGCCGCGTGACCGCCCGCTGCCGCACCGCCCGTGGCGCCGTTATCCGCGTCGTCCTCGCCGCAAGCGGTCAGCGAGAGCCCAAGGACTAGACCACCGAGAAGAACCTTCGAGAGCTGCATAAAACCCCCATGAAATGAAACGCGCCCTGGAGCGGGCGCGGTGACGAACGTCGTCAAGTTGAGCGTGGCACGAGCCGCGACTTCGTTTCAAACGCGGCCGCGGAGCCGCTCACTTGTCGAGGCGGTTGGCCTCGGCGTACTTCTTCTTGAGCGCCTCGGAGACAGAGTTCGGCACCTCGGTGTACCGCGCGAACTCCATCGTGAACTCCGCCTTGCCCTGCGTCGCCGACCGGAGCTCGGTCGAGTAGCCGAACATCTCAGCGAGCGGCACGTCCGCCTCGACGCGCGCGAAGCCGTCCTCTTCCGACGTGCCGGTGATGATGCCGCGGCGCTGGTTGAGCGTTCGGGCCATCGCGCCCTGGAACTCGTTCGGGCCCTCGACCGCGACCTTCATCACGGGCTCGAGGATGACCGGGCTCGCCTTCGAGTACGCCTCGCGGAACGCGCCACGCGCGGCCTCCTGGAACGCGATGTCCGACGAGTCGACCGCGTGGGCGGCGCCGTCGTTGATCACGACCTTGAGGTTCACGACCGGGAACCCGATGAGGCGCCCCTTGGGCATCATCGACTTGAAGCCCTTGTCGCAGGACGAGATGAACTCGCGCGGGATCACGCCGCCGACGATCTGCTCCTCGAACAGGTACTCGGCGTCGGGCCACGGCTCGAGGAAGCCGGCGACGCGGCCGTACTGACCGGAGCCACCCGTCTGCTTGCGGTGCGTGTAGTTGAACTCCGCCTTGCGGCCGATCGTCTCGCGGTAAGCGACCTGCGGCGCACCGGTGTCGACCTCGCACTGGTACTCGCGCTTCATGCGCTCGACGTACACCTCGAGGTGCAGCTCACCCATGCCGCAGATGATCGTCTCGCCGCTCTCCTCGTCAACGAAGGTGCGGAACGTCGGATCTTCACGCGTGAAGCGGTTGAGCGCCTTCGCCATGTTGATCTGCGACTTCTGGTCCTTCGGCTTGATCATCAGCTTGATGACGGGCTCGGGGACGAACATCGACGTCATCGCGACGTCGACGGTGCCGTCCGTGAAGGTGTCGCCGGTGTTGCAGTCCACGCCGAAGAGCGCGCACAGGTCACCCGCGCACGTGTCGTCGATGTCCTCCATCTCGTTGGAGTGCATGCGGACGATGCGGCCGACCTTGACCTTCTTCTGGGTGCGCATGTTGACGATCGTGTCGCCCTTGCGCAGCGTGCCTTGGTAGACGCGGATATAGGTCAGCTGGCCGTAGCGACCATCGTCGAGCTTGAACGCGAGCACGACGAGGGGCTTGCTTGAGTCGCTCGGCAGCACGAGGGGCGCCTCGTTGTTGTCGAGGTCCACCGCGCTGTTCTCGACCTCGCTGGGGTTCGGCAGGTAGTGGTCGACGCCGTCGAGCAGGAGCTGAACGCCCTTGTTCTTGTAGGCCGAGCCCATCATCACGGGCGTGAGGTGGAGCGAGAGCGTGCCCTTGCGGATCGCGCGGCGGATCTGCTCGGTCGTCGCCTGACCCTCGAGTGCGGCCATCATGAGCTCGTCGTCGAACATCGAGACCGCGTCGATCATCTTCTCGCGATACTCGTTCGCCGTGGCGACGAGGTTCGCCGGCACGTCCGACTCGATGATGTCCTTGCCGCCCTCACCCTCGAAGCGGAACGCGCGCATCGTCGTGAGGTCGACCACGCCCTCGAGCTCCGCCTCGGAGCCGATGGGGATCTGGATCATGACGGCGTTGTGGCCCAGCTTCTCGCGGAGCTGCGACGTGACCTTGTAGGCGTTGGCGCCCTGGCGGTCGAGCTTGTTGACGAACGCGATGCGGGGCACCTTGTAGCGGCGCATCTGGCGGTCGACCGTGATCGACTGGCTCTGCACGCCGGCGACGCCGCACAGCACGAGGATCGCGCCGTCGAGGACGCGGAGCGCGCGCTCCACCTCGATGGTGAAGTCCACGTGCCCCGGGGTGTCGATGATGTTGATGAACTTGTCACGCCAGAAGCAGTGCGTCGCGGCGGACTGGATGGTGATGCCGCGCTCGCGCTCGAGCTCCATCGAGTCCATCTTCGCGCCGACGCCGTCCTTGCCACGCACCTCGTGGATCGCGTGAATCCGGTCGGTGTAGTAGAGAATCCGCTCCGTCAGCGTGGTCTTGCCGGAGTCGATGTGAGCGCTGATGCCGATGTTACGAACAAGCGAGAGGTCGGAGATCATTGGGCCGCCTTTTGCCGGTATGAGGGGGATTTCGGGCGCGGGATGGTAACGATCGAGGCGCGATTTGCAAGGGCGTCGGGACAGTTTGAGCATCGGACGTCGCAGACGACCGCGACTTGTCTCGATTTCGCCGCGGTGCGATGGTCCCGCCGATGAGCCGACTGCCCCGACGCACCCCGCGCGCAACGCGCCCTGTGACCTCTCCCGACGACGCCGGACGCACGGCTGATGGTCAGGTCGTCTGCCGCAAAGGACCGGTCCTCTACGTCGACCGGGGCGGCGAGCGCATCGCCTGCTCGGCGCGTGGCCCCGGCAAGGGCGCGGTCGTCGGCGACCTCGTCTTCCTCGAGGCGGACGTCGTCACGGGCTGCGTCCCGCGCCAGACGGAGCTCGTCCGCGTCGACGCGCTCGGCGACCGCCCGCACACCATCGCCGCGAACGTGGACCGAATGTTCATCGTCTGTGCGGTCGAGCCCCCCCTGCGCGAGGGCCTCATCGACCGCTACCTCGTTGCGGCGCACCGCGCGGGCATCGCGGCGCACATCGTCTTCAACAAGACGGACCTCTTCCTCGAGGACGACCCTGAGGACGAGGCGGACTTTCGGGAGCGCCTCTCCCCCTACCCGCCGCTCGGCGTGCCGGTCCACTATGTGAGCGCGCTCGAGGCCCGCGGTGTCGAGAGCGTGCGCGCCGCGCTGACAGGTCACCTTGGGATCTTCGTCGGGCACAGCGGCGTGGGCAAGACGAGCCTGCTCAACGCGCTCTGCCCCGGCCTAGAACATCGCACGCAGGACCTCTCGGAGCAGAGCGGCCGCGGACGCCATACCACGAGCCACACGGAGCTCTTCGAGGTCCCCGGAGGCGGCCGCATCATCGACAGCCCCGGTGTCCGCGCCTTTGGTCTCTGGGCCATCGACCCTGCCGAGGTCAAGAAACACTTCGTCGAGTTCTTGCCGCTCGCCGCCCGCTGCCGCTTTGCCGACTGCGCGCACGCCGAAGAGCCCGCCTGCGCGGTCCGCGACGCGGCCGAGGCCGAGAAGATCAGCCCGTTCCGTTACGAGGCCTACCTGCGCATTCGAGAGTCGTTGCGCGCGTCACAGGGCTGAGCGGGTGGCCCCCGACGACCTCGCGCCGCAACCCGACGAGTCCCTCGACCGGCTCAGCCGCTCGCTCTGGTTGCTCCAACGCAAGCGTGGTCACCGCGCGACCTCGGATGATGTGGTCCTTGCGGGTTTGGCGGTGGCAGCGGCGCCGAGCGCGCGTCGGGTGCTCGACCTCGGCACGGGCAAGTGCACCGTCGCGCTGCTCATGGCGAGAGCGCTGCCGACGTGCGCCTTTGTCGGCGTCGAAGCCTTCCCGCAGAGCTACGCGCTCGGCAAGCGCAACGTGGCCCTGAACGGTTTGGCCGCACGCATCGATCTTCGCCTCGGGGACCTGCGGGACACGACCTTGTTGGCGGACCAGCCGCGATTCGATCTGGTGACAGGCGCGCCGCCGTTTATGCCTCTGGGCACGGGTGTCCTGCCTGCAGACCCGCAGCGCGCGGCAGGCCGCTTCGAGACCCGAGGCGGCATCGAGTCGTATGCGGCCGCAGCAGCGCGAGCGCTCTTGCCCGCCGGACGTGCCGTGCTCCTGATGGACGGCGCTTCAGCGAAACGCGCTCTGGAGGCGCTCATCGGGGCGCAGCTCGTGCTGCTCGACTGGATCGAGGTGCGGCCCCGCCCCAACCGCCCGCCCACATTTCACGTATTCATCGCGCAGCCTGGGCCCACGAGCGAGTCCGCACGATCAACGCCCCGCTTGCTCTCGATGCGCGACCAAACTGGTGAGGCGTGGCATCCAGAGTACGCGGCCCTCAGGGCGTCGCTCGAGCTGGACTCGGTCGGCACGCCCGTTGCGTTGCCGGACTGCCACACGCCCCCCTAACGGAGCCCGACCATTGCGTAACGTCCTGTTCTCAATCACTTTTGCGTGTAGCGCCGCGGCAGTGACCGCGTCGACCGCGCACGCCTCAGCGCGCTGGCGTGCGTATCCTAACGGCGCCCAGAACGTCTACGCACGGGTCTCCAACGAATATCTGCTCATTGCGCCCGTCGCCGGCGATGACGTCGGCGAGCTCTCCAGCGCCCTGGCGAAGGCGACCACCGCGGGCGCGCTGGCCGACCTGCGGCCGCTGGTCCGGGAGCGCGTGCTGGTGAGAGTCCGCGGGCTCGAGCCCGGCACTCTCGAGGCGCTCGCCGGTCGACTCGTCGAACAGGGGGTTGTGAGCGGGGCTTGGCCGGCGCTCGAGCGCAACGGCGGGGTCGCGTTCGTGGACGATACGGTCGCCGTTCGCCTCTCCGGTCAGCCAGACACCGCTGCGCTCGAGAAGGCGGGGCTTGCGCTCGAGGGACAGGCCGTGCTGCCGGGCGTCTACCGGGCTCGGGCGACCGCGGGCGACGCGATCAGCGCATCCCAAGCAGCGAGGCGCCTGCCTCAGGTCGTCTGGGCCGAGCCCGACTTGGTCCGTGACGTCAAGCTGAACGGCACAGTCCCCAACGACCCCGAGTTGGGCGCGCAGTGGCACCTCGACAACGCCGACGACGTGGGCGACATCGACGCGAACGCGGCGTGGGCGCTCACGACGGGCGATCCGTCCATCGTGATTGGCATCTTCGACACGGGCACAGACCTCGACCACCCCGACCTCGTCACGAACATCGTCGGCGGATTCGACGCCGCCGACGCCGACGACGTGGCCGACGCAGAGTGCGGTGGGTCGCAGGATGGTGCAGGACCCGCGGGGAGCTGCCCGAGAGACCGCCCCTTCCGCGAGTCGCACGGCACCGCGGTCGCTGGCCTGAGCGCTGCGCGGGGTGCCAACGACGTGAACGGCGCGGGCGTTTGCCCCGACTGCGCACTTTACCCGGTCCGCCTGATCGCGGAGAGCGGCGGGTTGCGCTCGCTCGGCAACGCCGAGACCTTTCGGCGGGCCGCCGACGCGGGCCTCAGCGTCATCAACAACTCGTGGGGCCCCAACCTGTCCCGCTTCTTCCCGCTGTCGCAGGCCGAGCGCGAGGCGTTCGACTATGTCACCCGCGACGCGCGCGACGGCCGCGGCGTGGTGGTCTTGTTCGCCGCCGGGAACGACTATTTCACGCCGGCAGACGCGAACCCCTACGCGAGCTACCCCGATAACGTCACGGTGTCCGCGAGCACACGCAAGGACGACTTCGCCTGTTACTCCGACTACGGCGACGTCGTCGCCATCGCCGCGCCAAGCCAAGGCTGCTTCGACGGCGAGCCGGGCATCGCGACGACCGACTTCCAGGGGCCCGAGGGCTACTCCGCTTCCGAGTTCACCAATGGCTTCGGCGGGACCAGCGCTGCAAGCCCGATCGCCGCGGGCCTCGCGGCCCTCGTGCTCTCCGCCAACCCGACGCTCACCGCTCAGCAAGTGAAGCTCGTCCTGCAGATGAGCGCGGATAAGGTCGTCGCGGACAAGAACCCGTGGCAGCAGCAGTTCGGCGTCGATCTGGCCGCTGAGTTCGCCTACGACGCGCGGGGCTTCAGCAAGGGCTTCGGCTTCGGTCGAATCAACGCCGCGGCAGCGGTCGCGCTGGCGCTGAATGCGCCGCCCCAAACGGCGGGCGTCTGCGACGACCTCTGCCCTCAGTGCTTCGACGGACGCTGCGCCCCCCCGTGTGCGACGGACGACGAGTGTCCGGCGGCGTCACGATGCGTCGACGTCGGCGAGGGCCGTATGGGCTGCGTCGTTCCCAAGCCGGCGCCCACCGCGCCCGGACAGCCTTGCACCGCGGAGTGCGCGGCCTGCATCCCCACGATCGACAGCAACTTCGCGGGCGCCGAGGTATGCACCACGACTTGCGAGGACGACGCAGGCTGCCCGTTTGGCTTCGACTGCCGCGCCGTCGACGCCGAAGGCGGCCCTGCGAAGCTCTGCATCCCCGGCAACAAGGAGTGCGGCCTGCCGTTTGACGACGTGCGCTGCCAGAGTGAGCTCGCCGTCTCGGGCAATGGGACGACCTACTGCTCGTGTGAGTGTCTGCCGGGCACGCCGGGCGCTTGCCCTGAAGGATTCGTGTGCGAGCCGGCACTTTGCCAACAGCGCGGCCAGACCATTCAGTGCGAGCCGACGAGCGAGAATCGGGCGAACTACTTCCCGAGCTGCTTCCCCGATCCGAACTTCCGACGGCCATGCACAGGCCACAGCGACTGTGCGAGCGGGCTGTTCTGCATCGACGGCGAGTGCGCGCCCGACCAAGAAGAGGGCGGCTGTGATGCGTGCATCGTCTGCACGCGGGACGCCGACTGCGCGGCGGGCGAGTCCTGTGTTGATACGACGCGAGGGCTGCACTGCTTGCCATCGTGCCGCGCGGACGACGACTGCCCGGCGAGCACCGTCTGCGTCAACGTCCCCGGCCCAGCGGACTTTCACTGCGTCAACGAGAACTACCAGACAAAGGGCATCTGCCCGCGGTCGTGGCGCTGTGAGCAGCCTGGACGCTGCTTCTCCGACGCCGACTGCGACGAAGGCGTCGCCTGTGTCGAGCGCGCGTGCGAGGGCGGCGAGTCTCAGGTCGACGCAGCGCCCGCCGACGCTGAGGTCGCAGACGCCGCGCCGATTGACGCGGGTCCGCCCGATGCGGCCGCCCCCGACGCCGAGACCGTCGAGCCGGACGCGAACGATGACACGGCGAGTGAGCGCGCGGCGAGCGGTGGGTGCAGCGCCCGACCGACGACCGCACACTCGGCTTGGGGCTGGCTCGCGCTCTCGCTGGTGGGTGTCGCCGCGCGCCGTCGTCAGCGCTTGCGCGGCAGCCGGAGCACGAGCTGCTCCTCGAGCGCTCGCTGAATCGCGTCGGCCCGAAGCCGCTCAGCGGCGTAGTGCTCCACCGCGATGCGCGGACATACGAAGGCGAGCGACTGCGTGATTCGAACTGAGCCTGACTCGGCAGCGTAGCGCCGCTCAAAGTGGATACAACCGTCCACGACGCGGACATCCCCGGGCACGCGGAGCGCTGAGGCGCCCTCGGCGAAGGTCAAGTCCAGCGACCATGTCCACGAGCGCGGCACGCCCAGCTCGACCCCATGACGTCGCTCCGCGAGGCTGAAATAGGGCGTCGGCGACCAGCCAAAGGGCGCGCGGACGCGGAGCGTATCGCCCTCGACCTGCCCGACCGCAGGCGCCTTCAACGCGACGCTGATCGCTGCGGGGGCGCGGACCGAGTCGAGGCGACCCACCTTGGGCGTCTCAGTGCGAGCGCCCGTCATCATGAACCCCGCTTGCTGCTGCATGAGCTGCGCGAGCCGCTCGGGGTTGCCCGCGTCCTTGCGCAAGGCGGAGCCGGTACTCCCTACCGCGACCAGCTCCAGCTCTCCCTGCGCGTCCCCCGCGGCGTCGACGCGCAACGTCAAGTTGACCCGGGTCGAGTCGACGTCAGCGCGCTGGTAGGGCACCTCGCGCCAAGTCTGCTGAGGAACGACGGTGGTCAACCCCTCGAGAAAGGGCTTCGGGTCGAGCACCAGGCTCCAGGTCCCTTGGTCGTCGGGGCGCAGGACCGAGACGTCGAACTGCTCGACCGTCGGGTCGAAGAAGCGTCCACCCGGAAGTCCCGGCTGTTCGGGGACGTACACGATCGCGTGATTGAACTGCTGCATGGGCACGGCGCGCGCGACGGGTCCCGTGTCTCGCGTGCGGACGAGGGCAAAGTGGACCTCGATGCCGGCCAATCGGGCCAGCGTGATGAAGAGCACGGCCTTGTCCTTGCAGTCGCCGTAGCGTCGCGAAACTGTCACGGCAGCGGGGTGCGGCTTCACACCTGCGATCTGCTTCTCGTAGTCCTGTTGGTATCGAATCTCGTTCATCACCCAGGCATGAATCCGCTCCACCTTGTCGAGCGGTGACGTCGCGCCCTCCAGAACACGCTTCGCGACCGCCTCAACCTCCGGGTCGACGCGGAAGGCGTCGCGCAGGAGCGCGGCCTCCCAGCCGGAGAACGTCTCCCAGCTCGGGACGGTGCTCACGACCACGTGCGACGCGACCGTGGCCCAGGGCGGCATGGCCGGCTCTAGGGTAATCGGAGCAACATCCGAGCGTGACCACGCCACGCGCGCCCAGTCCCCCACCTCACGCGCCTCGCGCTCAACGGGGCCGAGGCGCTCTTCGTGGAGGGTCGTGGACTTGGCGCGCCACAGGACCCAGCGGCTGCGCGCCAGCTGCGCGTTCGCCTCCGAGAACCACCAGCGACGCGCCATGTAGCTCGCGAGGTAGCCGTCGGGCGCGCTGTCGAGTCGATACTGCAAGACGACGACGCTGCCGGCTTGTATCTGTCGAAATCGAACGTTCCCGCCCTGAATCGTGCTCGCGTCGCTCCGGCGCCCCTGAGGATCGACGCTGAACGCATTCAAGATGCGGGCGCGTCCCCCGCCCCGCACCCGCAGTCGGGTCAGCTCATCGCGGCCCGTGTCGTTGAGTGGAACAGCGACTGTGGTCACGTAGTTCACCGTGGAACCGTCGGCCTTGAGCAGCGTCACCTCGTCATCGAGGAGCTGCACCACGTTCGCGCCGGGCGCCGCGGACGCGACCTGTGCGGCCGCGCCCGCGATCAAGGCGTCGATGGCCTCGGGTGTCGGAACGTCCTCGACCCAGGGGCCGGCAGCCTCGGGTGAGAGAAAATCGAGCCGATGCGCGACGCGCTCGTTATCGGGGTCCCGCTCGAGCGCGAGACGCCACGCCGCGAGCGCGTCGTCGCGGCGCCCCGCCTGGTAGTAGAGCTCGGCCAGACGGTGCCACCCGACAGGCGCCGTCGGCGCAAGCGCCGTCAGGGCGCGGGCGGCGCGCTCGGCGTCCGCGAAGCGTCCCGCGCGACGGTTGGTCTCGTACAAGCGCTCCCACCCGCCCCGCTCGTTGGGCCACCCCCGAACGATCCGGTCGGCCCAGGCGCGCGCCGCCTCGAAGTCATCGTTACTTTGCGCGTGCCAGTGCAGGCTCATCAAAGTGCCGTAGCTGTTCGGGACGACCTTGAGCCACGACCGCAGGACCTCGACCGCCTGCGGATAGAGGCGCAGGTCGTCCAGCGTGTCGGCCAGCTCCGTCTGCACAAGGCTCCAGCGCGGCCACCGAACGTCGACCTCACGCAGGACGCGGAGCCGGTCCTCGTGCCAGCCTTCGCGCTCGAAGGCCTCGGCGAGCGCCAGCCATGCCTCGGGCAAGTGCGGGTGCGTCGTCGTCAGCGCGACGAGTCGAGCGCGGGCCTTCTCGCCGAGCCCCTGCCGGGCCCACTGCCGAACTTGCCGAAGGACCATTTCAGGGTAGGCATCGGCCGTGTCTGAGAGGAGGCTCCTGAGGCCTTCGGCGGCCTGCGCCCACTCCTGATTCTCCCAAGCGGCCTGCGCGACCCGCCAGCGCGGCACCCACGCTCTCGGGGCGCGTGCGGCCAGTCGCTGCGCCAGATCCGCCGCCAGAGCGCGCTCGCCCAGCGCGTTCGCCCATGACAGAGCGAGCGCGTCCGCCGCGGCCCCCGTCAAGCCGGCCTGCGCGACCCGCCGAGCGACGAGCTCAGCGCTGCCGAGCGCTGAGCTCGCGGGAGCGGGGCCGCTCGATGGCGGCGTGTGGAGCGGAACGACCCGCACATCGTCTCGCTGGAGCGGTTGACCGCCGGGCCGCGTGAGGCGCGCAAGCACGCGCCATGCGCCCTCGCTGTGCGCCGACTTTACCAAGAGTCGGTTGACACCCGCGCGCAGACGCACGGGGAGCACGATCGCGTCGGTCGGCGACGCTGAGACCGTCGGCAGGCTCGCCACAACGGCGTCGTTCACCCAGACCTTGACCGGGTCGGTGACGCGCAGGCGGAGCTCATAGTCGCCCTCGCTCTCGAGCTCGATGGCTGTCGCGAGGTAGGCGACCTGCCAGGCCGTCGGCTCAAGGATGTCCGCCAGCTCGAAGCCGCCACGCGGATCAGCCACGCCGTCTTCTCGCCACGCGATGTCCACGAGCTTGCCCCGGACAGTGCCGCCGGGGAGCGGATCCAGGCCGCGCTCCGGCGGAAACTCCAAGTTGAAGCCCTTGCCTTGGTCATTGTCGAAAGTCCCGAGGATCGACCAGCCGAGGTCGACGCCCAGACGCGCGATCGCCGCATCACGCTGATCGAAGGCGCCGATGACCTGCGCTGCCTCGGCGAGGAAGATCGCGGCACCGCCCCGGACTTCGGGCTGAGGGTGAGCCTCAGCGAGCTCGGCGAAGACCGCGTGAGCCCGCTGGCTCTCGTACGCCGTCCACCATAGGTCGTTGAGCGCGGTGAGGTGCAGCAGCGCGTATGGGTTCGCCGGATCGCGCAGCGCCGCCTCGAGGTGGTCGAAGAGGTCAAAGCGGCGCCCCTCAAGCAGCGCGAGTTGGGCCGCGAGGTCCAGCGCGCGCGCATCGCGGGGCGCCGCGGTCAGCGCTTCGTCGACCGCACGCCTGAGAGCCGCTTGACTCTCCGCTGCGTAGAAGGCCTCCGTCGCGCGAGCGATGGTGTCTGCTGCGGCGGCCGGGAGCGGGCGCGCAACCATGGGCGCGGCGGGTGGACGCGCGCCGCACCCCCACACCGCGAGCGCCGCTCCCAGGAAAAGCACCACCCACGGGGTCGGTCGTCGAGTCGAGTGTCTCACGCCTCGTCCATAATCAGTGATTCCCCGTGGGGTCAAGCGCCGCTATCCTGCCGGCCATGCAGGATTCACGCGACGGTCAAGTCGTTCTCGTCTCGGGGTGCAGCGGTGGCTTTGGATACCGTGCAGCGCGGGAGCTGGCGCGCCGGGGTCACATCGTCTACGCCGGTCTGCGTGAGCCCGAGGGCCGCAACGCGGAGCGCGCCGCGGCACTCCGAGAGTTCGCATCGCAGGCGAACGCGGCCTTGCACATCGTGCAGCTCGACGTCGATGACGCAGCGAGCGTAGACGCGGCGGTCGAGCAGGTCTTAGAGAGCAGCGCGGGGCGCATCGACGCCCTCGTGAGCACAGCCGCTTACAGCGTCATGGGGCCGATCGAGGCCTGCCGCCCGGAGCAGCTCCTCGCCGAGCTCAACACGAACGTCGTGGGGGCGCTGCGCCTCTTTCGCGCCGTCCTCCCCCCGATGCGGCGCGCAGGCCGCGGGCGCATCTTGCAGGTCACCAGCGGCCTCGGGCGCGCTGCCGTGCCGTTCATGGGCCCCTACAGCCTGAGCGCTTGGGCGCAGGAGTGCATCGCCGAGGTCCTGCACTACGAGGCCGCTGCCTTCGGCATCGAGGTCGCCATCCTCGAGCCAAGCGCGTACCACACAGACTTGGGCGGACCCGCCGTCAAGGCCGTCGGGGATGCGGAGCGGCTCCCGCACTACGAAGCGCAGCTGGTCGCCTTCGCGGAGAAGCTCCAGCGCTCCGACCCTGCAGCGGCTGCTGCGGCCGATCCCGAGGAGGTCGCCCGCGCTGTTGCCGACGCCCTGAGCGCCGATACGCTCCCCCTGCGCACGCCCGTCGGCGCGAGCGCAGAGGCCCTCGTTCGGCTTCGGAGCGAGTCGACCACGGGCGAGTTCCGAGCGGTCATTCTCGACAAGACCGGCCTCGGCGAGTTCGTCAAAGCCCCTCACCGCTGAGGTCGCCATGCCCGTGACCGTGGAGACGCTCGAGAGCGCGCTGCTGGTCGGCAACCCGCTCGGGGACAGCACGACGCGCCGCGTGCCCGTCTACTTGCCCGCTGAGGCAGCAGCTCACCCTGAGCGTCGCTACCCGCTCCTCATCGCCCTCGCGGGCTTCACGGGCACAGGCGAGAGCTTCCTCAACTACGACTTCTACCAGCCGAACCTGCCGCAACTCCTCGACGCGATGATCGCGTCGGGCGAGATGCCGCCCGCGGTGGTCGTGATGGTCGACGCGATGACCGCGCTCGGCGGCAATCAGTACCTGGACAGCAGCGCGGTCGGCCCCTGGAGCAGCCATATCCTGCACGAGGTCATCCCGTGGGCAGAGGCGCGCTTCCCCGTCCTGCGCGGCCGCGACCACCGAGGCGTCTTCGGAAAGTCTTCGGGCGGCTACGGCGCGCTGATGATGGGCCTCGAGCACAGTGACCACTTCGCCGGCGTCGCCTCGCACGCGGGCGACTGCTACTTCGAGTACTGCTACGGCGGTGACCTGCCGCACGCGGTCGACACGCTGCGCGCGGCGGGCGGCCTCGCGCGATGGCTCGCCACGTGGCGCGGGCACGATCGCCTGGCGGGTTCGGTGTTCGCTGCGGTCAACATCGTCGCGATGAGCGCCTTCTACAGCCCCGACCCCACAGCCCCCTGCGGCTTCGAGTTGCCGTTCAGCCTGGAGACCGGCGAGGCGCGGCCCGAGGTGCTCGCCCGCTGGAAGCGCAGGGACCCCGTTGAGCTCGTGACGACGCACGCGGCCGCGCTGCGCAGCCTGCGTTGCCTCTTCTTCGACTGCGGCGACCGGGACGAGTACCACCTGCACCACGGCGCGCGCATTCTGCACTTCCGCTGCGAGGCCGCCTCGGTCCCGCACGTCTACCAGCGCTTCGACGATGGCCACCGCAGTATCGGCTACCGATACAGGGCGTCGCTGCCTCTGCTCACGCGCGCCCTCCTGTGAACTTGGAGTTGACGATGAACATGACCCGGCTCGCGATGCTCATGGCCCTGCTGGTCTGGGGGTGCAGTGGCGGCGCCACGGGCGAAGGCGGAGGCGCCCCCGATGCGGCGCGTCCCATTCAAGACGCGACCGCGCCCGCAGGCGATGTTGCGCCCTCACCCGGCGGTGAAGTCGCCCCGCCCGGCGGTGAAGTCGCCCCGCCCGGCGGTGAAGTCGCCCCGCCCGGCGGTGAGGTCGCCCCGCCCGGCGGTGAGGTCGCCCCGCCCGGCGGTGAGGTCGCCCCGCCCGGCGGTGAGGTCGCCCCGCCCGGCGGCGAGGTCGCCCCGCCCGGCGGTGAGGTCGCCCCGCCCGGCGGTGAGGCGCCTCCCCCGGTCGTGCTCGCGCGCATCCGCGTCGTGCCGGACGCGCTCGAGCTCGTCTCGGGACAGACCGGCATCCTGAGCGCCGTCGCGACGTACTCCGACGGCGCCGAGCGTGACGTCAGCGACACGGCCCGGTGGAGAAGCGTCGACTCGAATGTCGCCGCGCCGGGTCGAAACTTGCCGGGTCAGGGCCGCGAGGTCGTGGCCCTCGGCGCGGGCACGACGACGTTCACGGCGACCCTCTCCGGGGTTGAGAGCGCGCCGGCCTCGGTCTCCGTGCTCGACACGCAGGTCATCGAGATCCAGCTCGATCCGCCGATGGCGACGCTCGGCGCGGGCAGCGCGCGCGCGTTCACGGCCCTCGCGCTCCTGAATGATGGCACGAGCGTCGACGTCACCGGCGTCGCGTCGTGGCGCTCGTCGAACGTCCTGGTGGCCGAGGTCGCACAGGACGGCCCGAACCGCGGCCTGGTCACGGGCCGCGCGGCGGGCTTCGCGTCCATCACGGCGCTCTACGGTGACGTCGTCTCGACGCCCTCGCGCGTCGAGGTCACGAACGCGCAGCTCAGCAGCCTCGAGCTGACGGTTGACCCCGCGCGTGCGGCCGCGGGGACCTCGGCCCGCGTTCACGCGACGGGTATCTACACTGACGGCGCTCGCCGCGCATTGGACGACCAGGTCGCGTTCGCGTCGAGCGACGAGGCCGTGGCCGCCTTCTCGCCTCCGCCGGACGCGCCGGGCACCCTGCGCGCCCTCTCCCCCGGGACGACGCGCCTCACGGCCCGCTTCGGCGATATCGCCAGCCCAGCCGTCGACTTCGTAGTGACGGCCGCCGCGCTGACCCGCGTCGAGCTCGAGGGCGGCGCCGCGACGATCCCGGTCGGCCAGACCACGCGCTACCTCGCCCGTGGCTTCTTCTCCGACGGCACCTCGCGCGACGTGAGCGCAGACGCCGCCTGGACGACCTCTGAGCCCGCTGTCGCCTCGACGCGCCAAGGACCAGACGGCGGCGTCGTCCTCGGCGTCGGCCCCGGCCGCGCCCGGATCGGCGCGTCTCTCAATGGTCAGAGCGCCGCCGCCGACCTCGAGGTGACAGCGCTCCGGCTCGTCGCGCTGACCGTCGCGCCGTCGCCCGTGCAGTGCGCGGTCGGCGCCTCGACGCAGGTCCGCGCGACCGGCCGCTTCTCAGACGGCAGCACGCTCGATGTCACCGAGCAGGCGCTGTGGCAGAGCGTGAACCCGCTCGTCGCGTCCGTCTCCAACGTCGCGAATCGACGCGGCGAGGTCACCGGTCTGGGTGCGGGACAGACGCGCGTCTCGGCGACGCTCGAGGGACTCGCAGACGTAGCGGACGTGACCGTGACGGCAGCGGCGATCGACCGCATTGAGCTCGCGCCGCTCGCGGTTGAGCTCCCGCTCGGCGAGGCGACTGACCTGACCGCCGTTGCGTTCTATCGAGATGGCACTCAGCGCGATGTCACCCTGCAGGCGTTCTGGGCCTCCTCAGACCCCGCCGTGGCGAGCGTCTCCAACATCTTCGGCACGCAGGGTTTCGTCACGGCACGCGATGTGGGCATCGCCTATGTCACCGCGACCCTCGACGGCACGGAGAGCGAGCCCACCGAGGTCCGCGTGACCGCCCCGGTTCTGCGCGCCCTTTCGATCCAACAGGCCGCCCCGCGCGTCTTCGTCGGGCAGACGACGCAGCTCACCGCCATCGGGACCTACTCCGATGACACCACCGAAGACGTCACAGCGCCCGCGCTCTGGACGTCCGCCGACGAGCGCGTGCTCACCGTGTCCAACCGCGCCGAGTCCAAGGGCCTCGTGACGGGGCTCGCGGTCGGGGCAGCGGACGTACGCGCGTCGTTCCAGGGGCTGCTCTCGCCCCCCGTCGCCGTGTCTGTGCTGCCCGTGCCGAACAGCGCGCCGACCGTTCGCCTGAGCTGCCCTGAGTCGGGTCGAGTCGGCGAGGCCCTCGACTTCAGCGGCGCGGGCTCGACCGACGCCGACGGCCAGATCGCGGCGTACATCTTCGACATGGGCGATGGACGCGCCCCCATCGACACCGGCTTGAACACCGACCTGTCTTACACCTACCTGCTCGCGGGCCAGTACACGGTCACGCTCTCGGTCGAGGACGATGAGGGCGACCGGGGCAGCGCGCGATGCGTCGTGGCCGTGCAGAGCGCAGACGCCCCCCGCGTGCGCTTCGTGACCCCCGTGGGCGTGCGGCAGACGACGCACGGCGAGACCCTCAACATGCTCGTCGACGCCCGCCCCGGAATCGGTCGCCGCATCTCGCGCGTCGCGTTCTTCGTCGACGGCAACGAGGTCGCCGCGGACGATACCGCGCCCTACGAGGGGAGCTGGCAGGTGCCCATGAACCAGGCGAACAACGCGTCGCTTCGACTACAGGCGCGCGCGACGGACAACACGAACGAGGTCGGCGTCTCCGACAACGTCACGCTGAACGTCGTCAACACCCCGCCCGTTGCCACCTTCCTCGCGATCCCGGTGGGCGTGAACCGCCTCGACGTCGACGCAAACGGCGTCACCGACGACACGACACCGGTGAATGGCCTCGAGGTCCGCTGGGACTGGCAGAACGACGGCGTGTTCGATACGGACTGGGCGGTCGCGAAGCGCACCTCGTTCAACTATCCTGCCGCGGGCAACTACACCGTGCGGATGCAGGTCCGCGATAACATTGGACAAATCACGTCCGCCACGCGCGCAGTGTCCTTCGTTGACCAGCGCCTCGTGAACGGCGACATCGGCAACGACGTGTGGTTCGGCCAGGTCATTGTGACGGGAGACATCCGAGTGCTCCCCGGCACGACGCTGACCATCGCCGCGGGCACTCAAATCCTGTTCGTACAGACGGACCAAGACAACAACCAGGTCGGCGACTACGGCCTCTTGGTGAACGGCCGCGTACTCGTGCAAGGCGAGGCTGAGAACCCCGTCGTGTTCACGTCGTACACGGTCGACTCGAACGACCAGCGCATGAACGGCGACTGGGACGGCATCATCCTGCAGGGAGACCAACCCAGCAGCATCGCGAACGCGGTGGTGGAGTACTCCAACATCGGCCTGAGCGTGCGCGACGCCTCGACAGTGACGAGCACGACGATACAGCAGTGCAAGAGCCACGGCGTCAGCGTCACAGGCAACGGCGCGCGCTTCACGGACGTGACCGTGCAGGGCTGCCAAGACGGCGTCAACCTGAGCGCGGGGACGAACGCGGCGTTCACCCGCCTGACGAGCCAGCGCAACCGCGCAGCGGGCGTCTCGAGCACGAGCCACACCGGACTGCAGGTCATCGACAGCGCGCTCCGCGAGAACGCCGGCCGAGGCCTCTACGGCCAGAGCGCAACGGGCACAATGACGGGCACAACGATCGCGCAGAACACGTCCCACGGCGTCGAGCTGCTCGACAGTACCTTCACCCTGAGCGGGTTGACCGTGACGCGCAACGGCGAGACGGGCGTCACGCTGCGGGGGAACTCCGCGGGCAGCCTGCGACAGTCGAACGTGACCGAGAACCGGCGCGAAGGCGTCTCGGTGCAGACGTCGAACGCGCGGAACCCGACGACGGTGATCAACCGGAACAACGTCTTCGGCAACAGCACGACCGCGGGGTATCGCTACGCGGTCGTGGAGCTGGGCCTCGCGGTCACGGACGTCACGTCGGCCAATGGCGCGGTGACGAGCGGCGCGTTCGCCGTGGGCGCGAATGACGCCCTCCTTGAGGCCACCGTCGCCGTCGTCATCGATGCGGGCGGCTCGGGCTCCGGGGCGCTGCTCAACGGCGCGACGAACGCTGCGATCGCGAGTGGGATCGTCAACGGGACGCGGACGTACACGATGCCCGCGGGCGTGACGTCCCTCAAAGTTCAAGCGAACCGCGACTGCTGCGGAAACGTGACGACGACCCTCAACAGCGTGCTCGTCCGCTACGCGCCGCAGGCGGGTGTGGAGCTCTCGGTCGGCCTGAGCGCCGGCACCCTCAACGCGCGTGAAAACTACTTCGGCGACTATCCGAACGTGCTCGGGCCCGTGGTGTTCGGGCAGCCGTCGAACGTGGACGTGCAAGGCTTTGTGGGTGTGCCGTTCGACGGGAGCTGGTCGACGGGCCCGTACTACGCCGGCACGCTCCCCGCGGCGACGCGCTGGTCCGGCAACGTCTACGTGAGCGGTGACGTCACCGTGCCCGCGGGCGGGACGCTGACGATCGACCCGGGCACGCACGTCTGGCTCTCGCCGATGGACCAGAACGCCGACGGCTTGGGCGACTACGTGCTCACGGCGACCGGTATGGTCGACGCGAACGGCACGCTGGCCGACCCTGTGTTGTTCGCGCCCGACGACCCGACGCCGACGCCGGGTGACTACGAAGGGCTCGTTCTGAACGGCGCGGGCTCGACACTCGACTACACACACGTGCGTTACGGCGACTTCGGGTATCGGGTGGCCGCGAACGCGACCATTCAGGACGGGCGCGTGCTCAACTCTCGGCAAGACGGCCTGCGAGTCACGGCCGGCCGCGCGACGCTGCGTCGGATGCTGGTGGCGAGCAACGGCGGCGACGGCGTCAACGTGACCGGCGCCGTCACGATTGAGGACAGCTACCTGAACGAGAACGGCGACGCGGGCCTCTACACCGAGAGCGCGACGGCGTCGTCCGTGTCGTTCTGCGAGATCAACGGCAACTTCGCGAGCGGGCTCGAAGTGGCGGGCGCGGGCAACTTGACCGCAACCTCGAGCCTGGTGACGTTCAACGGCGGCGCCGGGGCGTTTGTCTACTCGCTCGGCGCGCAGAACCCGACTTTCTCGATTTCGCAGTCGAACCTCTTCGGCAACGCAAACTCGGACGGTCGCCCGAACGCGACCATCTCAGGGCTCGCGGGGGGCTTCCCGGTGAGCGTGGCGGACGTGACAAGCGCGAACGGGGGCAACTCGAGCGCAGCGGCCGCGATGCCTGCGGGCACAGAGGCTTGGCAGGTCGAATACAGCGTCACGATCGACGCCGGTGGCTCAGGCGGCGGCGAGGTGCGCAACGGCGCGAACGGCGCGTCCCTGAATGCCGTCAACGGCAACGTCTCCGGCTGGCTCAACTTGCCTACAGCGACCCGCGTGACGAGCCTCATCGCCTACGCCAACCGCGACTGCTGCGGGAACGTGACGACCTCACTCCGCCAGGTCCGCACGCGTCAGGCGGGCATTCGTCAGGTCGAGCTCTCCGTCGCGGAGTACTCGGCGCGGGTCCGCCCGATCTTGGCGCAGAACAACTACTGGGGGCAGTTCCCCGTCGTGCTCGGCGACCGCATCCGGGAAGGCCGGGCGGGCTCGGTGAACTTCGACGGCTTCGCGCTGCAGGCCCTCGACGCCGTCGGGCCGCGCTGAGCGTCGACCCTGTGTCGGTCAGGCGTCGGTCAGCGCGACGCCCGGCCAGCCGAAGCAGAGGTCAGCGCCGAAGGCCCCCGCGGGCGTTTGGAAGCCGACCTTGGCCTGCCCCGCGTCGACGAGCGCCGCAATGGTCGCGGATGACAGCGCGGTAAAGTCGTAGCCGTCCATCGCGGTCACGCGCGCGGCCGCCTTGCGACCGGTCGCGTCCTCCACCTCGCCGTAGATAGAGAAGCGGCCACGCGCGCGCTGCTCGGGGGTCGGGCCTGCGGGCGCGGCGTCGATACGCGCCTGCATGCGCCGCTGCACCCAGGGCTGCGCCAGCAGCGGGCGCACGTAGTTGGACGCCCGCGCGAAGAGACGCACACCGAGCGGCAGCGCGGCGTACAGCTCAATGTTCGGGATGCCCGTCGTGTACCACGCCGTCGAGACGTCGCCCCAGGGCACGCGGATCGCTCGGCGCGCGCCTACACCGGGGCCAAAGTCGAAGGTCCGCGTCTCCGCGGCCGTGGGCTCCGGCACGATGCGGCCATCGCGCCGCACGCAGCCGCCACGGTGCACATTTTCGCGCATCGTCGTCGCCGTGCCGTGTGAGAGCCGGCCGTTCGTGCACAGCGCCATACGCAAGTGCGTTGCGGCCGGGAGGCGCGCCTTCAGGTGCGCCGCGAGGCAGTCCGTGGGCACGACGTCGAAGCCGACCCCGGGCATGAGCATCACGCCGGCGCGCGCCGCGTCGGCGCCTCGAGCGGCCACGCCCTCGAAGACCTCGATCTCGCCCGTGATGTCGAGGTAGTGCACGCCCAGACGGAGGCACGCGTCGACCATCGGCCGCCAAGTGTGCGCGAACGGCCCCGCGCAGTGCAGAACGGCCGTCACGCCCGCGAGCGCAGCGTCGAGCCCGGCGGGGTCGTCGAGCCGCGCCGGTCGAGACGAGACCCCGAGGCGCCCGGCGAGCGCCGCGCATCGAGCGGGGTCACGACCGGAGACCATGAAGTCCAAGCCGATGGCCGCGGCCCGCTCGGCGACCAGGGTGCCGCTGTAGCCGTATGCGCCGTAGATGAGGACCGACATGACACCTCCAGTTCGACTCGAGCGATTGCCCCGCAGCATAGCGCCGGCCACGGATTTCTCTTAGCCTCGACGCTCTGAGACGAGGAGACCCAGCGTGTACGACAACTTCACGGGCACTGAGAGCTACATCGCGTCCCCGGAGCTGCAGGAGGCCGTCAACGTGGCCTTGGCCCTGCAACGTCCGCTGCTGATCAAGGGCGAGCCAGGGACCGGCAAGACGCTCCTCGCCCGCGCGGTCGCGGAGCAGCTCAAGCGTCCGATGCACACTTGGCACGTCAAGAGCACGAGCAAGGCCATCGAGGGGCTCTACGTCTACGACGCGGTGCAGCGCCTGCAAGACAGCCGCTTCGGTGACCGCGACGTGCGCGACATCCGCAACTACATCCGCTTCGGCGCGCTCGGCCGCGCGTTCCTCGCCGACGAGCCCTCGGTCGTGCTGATCGACGAGGTCGACAAGGCGGACCTCGAGTTCCCCAACGACCTGCTGCATGAGCTCGACCAGATGAGCTTCACCGTCACAGAGACGGGGGACGTCCACACGGCGAAAATCCGACCGCTGGTCATCATCACGAGCAATAACGAGAAGGAGCTGCCCGACGCGTTCCTGCGGCGCTGCATCTTCCACTTCATCGCCTTCCCCGAGCCGATGCTGATGGCACGCATCGTCAAGGTCCACCACCCCAAGGTGCGCGGCGTGCTGCTCGACGAGGCGCTCGCGCGCTTCTACTGGTTGCGCTCGTTGCCTGAGCTCCGCAAGCGCCCGAGCACGAGCGAGCTCGTCGACTGGCTCGGCGCGCTCGTGCGCGGGGGGCTGGACGAGGCCACGCTCGCTGAGCGTATTCCGTTCTTGGGCACCCTCCTCAAGAAGGAGCAGGACCTCGAGGCCGTCGCGCGTCGCGGCCGCGGCTGGACGAAGCACTGAACGTGTCGACCGGCGAGCCGCTCTTTCTCGACTTCTTCTTCCTGTTGCGCCGCATCGGTGTGCCCGCATCGACGCGCGAGTGGCTGATGTTCGTCGAGGCGCTCGAGCGCGGCCTCGTGGCCGCGAGCCTCGACCGGTTCTACGCCATCGCGCGCGCGACGCTCGTGAAGCACGAGCGGTACTACGACCTGTTCGACCAGGCCTTCTCGCACTACTTTCTGGGCACTCGCCCGCCCGCGGAGCTCACGCGGGCCATCGAGGCCTGGCTCGAGGACCCGCTGCCGCTGCCGACGCTCAGCCCCGAAGAGCTCGCGGCCCTTGAGCACCTCGACCTCGACGCGCTCATGAAGCGCTTCGAAGACACGCTGCGCGAGCAGGATGAGCGGCACGATGGCGGCAGCAAGTGGATTGGCACGGGCGGCCGGAGCCCGTTCGGTCACTCGGGCGTTCACCCGACGGGCATGCGGGTGGGCGGCGAGAGCCGCAGTCGGAGCGCGGTTCAGGTCGCGGCGCAGCGGCGCTTCGTCGACTACCGCGACGACCTGGTGCTCGACACCCGGCAGGTGGGCATCGCGCTGCGCAAGCTGCGTCGCCTCGGCCGCGTCGAGGAGGCGACCGAGCTCGACCTCGAGGGCACGATCGAGGCGACCGCGCGCAACTGCGGCGACATCGAGGTCGCGCTGCGGCCGCCGCGCGAGAACCAGCTCAAGGTGCTGCTGCTGATGGACGTCGGCGGGTCGATGGACCCCTTCGCCCTGACGGTCTCACGGCTCTTCAGCGCCGCGCATGCGGCTCAGCATTTTCGCGAGTTTCACGCGTACTACTTTCACAACTGCGTCTACGAGCGGGTGTACGACAACGCACGCTTCTCGTCGGGCAAGGACACGCTCGAGCTCTTGCGCTGGCTCGGGCCCGATACACGCTTGGTCGTCGTGGGCGACGCGCACATGGCGCCGTGGGAGCTCACGGCCCGCGGCGGCGCGATTGACTACCACCACCAGAACGACGAGCCGGGCGTGGTGTGGCTGCAGCGCTTGCGACGCCACTTCAAGCAGAGCGTGTGGCTCAACCCGATGCCGCAGCGCTTCTGGACACATCCGACAATCGCCTTGGTCGGCCAGCAGTTTCCGATGTTTGAGCTCACGCTGGCGGGGTTGGAGCAGGCCATTACGTCGCTCCGCCAGAGCGCCTAGGGACCCTTCACAGTTTGTCCAACTCATGAAGCATTCCGCGGGTCTGCGTGTTTCGGTATCCATGTGAACACATGAACCGACTCCTGCTCGCGAGCACCTCTCCTTTCCGCGCCGCCCTCCTCCGCCGCTTGGGCTTGCCGTTCGATACGGCCGCCCCGGACTTCGACGAGTGCGACTTGGGGCCCTTCGGCCCCCCCGACATCGCCTTGGCCTTCGCCGAGGGTAAGGCCCGCAGCTTAGCCGCGACCGCCAGAGCGCGGGGCGCGCTGGTCGTCGGCGCGGACCAGGTCTGCGCGTTTGGCGACGAGGTCCTGCGCAAGGCGGAGACGCCGGATGAGGCCGCCGCACAGCTCAAGCGTCTCCAGGGCAAGCGCCACACGCTCTTCACGGGCGTCTACGTGCTTGACCCGGTCACGGCGCGCGGGGCCGGCGAGATCGTGTCGGTCCACATGACGATGCGGTCGCTCAGCGACGACCAGATTCAACGGTACGTCGAGCTCGACACCCCCCGCGGAACCTGCGGCGGCTACACGTTTGAGGGCCTGGGGTTGACCCTGTTCGAGCGCGTCGAGACGACGGCCGGCGTCGACGACTCGGCCATCATTGGACTGCCCTTGCTCACGCTCGCGGGCCTACTGCGGCGATTCGGGGTCGACCCGCTCGCGTAACGTCGAGTAAGG
>CANLBD010000002.1 GCA_947488215.1 Myxococcales bacterium
CCCGAGGCCGCCTGAGGTGATGCACAGCTCGGCCCGCGCGGCGATGTCTCTGAAGGCCTCTGCCACGTCTTCGAGGCGGTCGCGCACGGTCACGCGGCGGGCCACGCGGAGGCCAAATGGGTCGAGCGCGCGACCTACGCGCGCCGCGTTGCCATCGACGGTGAGCCCATCGAGCAGTTCGTCACCGATCGTCAGCAGTTCGATGTGCATGGGTGGGCTCATTCCCGGGGGCTCGTCACTTACTGAAACACCTGAACATCTGTCAAGCGGCGTCGCGGCGTTGCTCAAAATGGCACGGCTCCCTACCATCGGGCCGCGTCGGCGGACAAGGCCCGGGTCAGGGCAGCGCGCGCCGTCGACAGGGGGGCACCATGGAGTTTCCGCAGCCGTTCGGGAAGTACACGCTCGTTCGCCCGCTCGCCTCGGGGGGAATGGCCGAGCTCTTCTTGGCCCATCAGGCCGGGGCGGGGGGGGTCGAGAAAGAGGTCGTCGTCAAGCGATTGCTCGCGAGCCACGCGGAGAACGTGGACTTCGTGAAGATGTTTCTCGACGAGGCCCGCATCGCGGCGCGCCTGACGCACCCGAACATCGCGCAGATCTTCGAGCTGGGCGAATACGATGGGCAACACTACATCGCGATGGAGTATGTCCCCGGCGTCGACCTGCGGCGGATGTGCTCGCAGGGCATCGCCGCAGGAGACTTCCTGCCCCTGCAGCACGCGCTGCGGGTCATCGTCGACGTCTGTGACGCTCTCGCGTACGCACACGGGCGCTCGGACGCCGACGGCGCGCCCCTGAGGATTGTTCATCGAGACATCTCGCCCACGAACGTGCTGGTCACGCTCGAGGGGGGAGTCAAGCTCGTCGACTTTGGCATCGCGAAGGCCAGCAACAACCTCGCCGTCACCCGGACAGGCCAGATCAAGGGCAAGTTCGGCTACATGTCGCCGGAGCAGGTCGCGGGCGGCGTCGTGGACGCGCGCTCCGATGTCTTCGCCGTGGGCATCAACTTGTACGAGCTCACGCTCGGCCGCCGCCTCTTTCGGGGCGAGTCAGAGGTTGAAACCCTCAACGACATCGAGAACGCGCGGGTCCCGCGGCCGACCTCGATCAGCCCCGACTATCCGGCCGGCCTCGAGCGCGTCGTGATGAAGGCGCTCGCGCGTTCGCCCGATGACCGCTACCCGTCCGCACGTGCGCTTCAGGCCGACCTCGAAGAGGTCATGGCGCAGTTGGGTCCGCGGTCGACGCGCGCGACGCTCGCGCTCTATGTGCAGAGCCTGTTCCCCTCGGGCGTTCTCCCTGACCTGCGACCTGCGCCCCGCGCGGCGACCGGTGGAGGCGTGGGGGTCTCGCTGACGCCGAACCTCACGATGGAGCCCTCAATCGACGAGCTGATCGCGGTCGAGGCCTCGGGCATCGCGCCCAGGCCCGCGGCGCCGCGCGCGCGACCGCCCGCGCTCCCCAGCGACTTCACGCCGTTCTCTCTGATGCCGAGCGATGTCCAAGCGACCCGCGGGATTCCGGCGCAGAGCTCGTCAGTCTTGCTGCGGCCGGCGCCCCCAGACGCACCCCTCAAGGTGAGCGAGGTCGACGAGGCGGAGATCATCGTTCGGCGTCCGTCCCGGTATCGGAACCTGGCCCTGATCGGTCTGCTCTTGGTCGCGGCGGTCTTCGGCCTGCGCGCGCTGTTCTCCGACGAGGCGAGCGATCCCAAGGCGCGCCTCGACTCGCCCGTCTCGCTGGCGCGCTCGCTCCCGACCGCGCCACCCACCGCGCCGCTCGCGGTCATCACCGCGCCGCCGACTGAGGCGCCGCGCCTCGCAATCCTGCGCCTTGAAACCACGCCGCCCGGGGCCCGCATCGTCGTCAACGGCAACATCCTGAACGCAACGACGCCCGCCTCTCTTCAGACGCTCGCGGGTGCGCCCTCGACTGTGCGATTCCTGCTGGCCGGCTACAAGCCGTTCGAGACGCGGGTCACGCCGACCACCGACGGCACCGATGTGCGTGTATCGCTTGAGCGTGGCAAGCCCGAGACGGCGGGTCTGCGAATCGAGTCGTCGCCGCCGGGGGCGACGCTCTCGATGAACGGGGTGCCCGTCGGCGCCACGCCTGTGCATCTTGAGAAGGTCGCCGCCGGCGTCGGCCTGACGCTGCGACTCGAGAAGCCGGGCTACGCGCCGCACGTCGTCCTCTTCTCTCTCGTAGCAGGAGAGTCGCGAGAGATCGCGCTCGCGCTGCAGGCCGAGAGCGGGCCGCGGACGTCGTCCGTGCTGAACATCGAGTCGATCCCGCTCGGCGCCGACGTGCGCGACGTCCTCGTCGACGGCGGTAAGGCCTCGCTCGGAAAGACCGGGGCGGACCCCGTCAAGTACACCCGCCCGGTCGACGGCCACGCGCGATTGCGCGCCTCGCTGCCCGGCTACCCGGACGTCGAGGCGGACGTTGACCTGAAGCAGCCCTCCTACACGCTGTACCTGCGCTTCCCGCCAAAGAAGGCGGCCTTTGGGCAGCTCTCGGTCGGCGGTGTCGCCGGCCTGACGGTCTACGTCGGCCCCGACGAGGTCGGCGTCACGCCGCTCAAGGCGCTCAAGCTCGAGGCGGGCGAACACGACGTCGTGCTCATGGAGCCGGCGACGGGGGCCCGCGTCGAGGCGAAGGTGCGCGTCGACGCGGACAAGGTGGTCACGCGCACCGCAGTGCGCGAGGGGCCGGCGACGCTGCGGCTGCAGTAGCCCGCGTCAGCGGCGGCCGGTCACTCGACGATCACGAACTCGACGCGGCGGTTGGCTTCCTTGCCCTCGTCCGTCGCGTTGTCCGCGATGGGCTTATCGGGGCCGAAGCCGACGGCCTCGAGGCGGGCGTCCTCGACGCCCTTCGACACCAGGTACTTCTTCACCGCGTCCGCGCGCTTCTGCGAGAGCTGGGTGTTCTTCTTGGCCTTGCCGACGTTGTCGGTGTGGCCCTCGACGCGGACCTTCTTGATGCGCGGCGTCGCGACCAGCACGGCCGAGACCTGGTCGAGCAGGGCGAAGCTCTTGGCGTCGATGGCGTCCTTGCCGGTCTTGAAGAAGACCTTCTCGAGGATCTCGATCTTGGCCTCGGTCAGCTTGACCTTGCCCTCGTCGGGGCAGCCGTCGGTGTCGTCGACGCTGTTGATGATCTCCGCCTGGTCAGGGCACTTGTCCGTCGCGTCGAGGATGCCGTCCCGGTCGTTGTCCTTGTCGGGGCAGCCGTCCGTGTCCTCGAAGTTGTCCTTGTCCTCGGCGTCGGCGGGGCACTTGTCGGCGGCGTCGGCGATGCCGTCGGCGTCGTTGTCCTCGGGGCAGCCATCTTCGTCCTGGAAGCCGTCCTTGTCCTCGGCCTCGTTGATGCACTTGTCGACGTCGTTCTTGATGCCGTCGCCGTCGTCATCGAGGTCGGGGCAACCGTCGTCGTCGCGGTCGCCGTCCTTGTCCTCGGCCTCGTTGATGCACTTATCAGCCTGGTCGAGGACGCCGTCGGCGTCGTTGTCCGTCTCGGGGCAGCCGTCCTCGTCCTTGAACTGGTCCTTGTCCTCGGCCTGCGTGACGCACTGGTCACCGCGGTTCGGGATGCCGTCCCCGTCGATGTCGTAGTTGCCGCCGAGCTGCAGGTCGAGGCCGACCGTGGCCGCGAAGTGAGCGTACTCATCGGTCGCGGGCGCGTCCGGGCTGAACCAGCCGCGGAAGTCGAGGCGCACGCCCACGAGGTCCGTGATGAAGTACTTCGCGCCGACCCCGATGTTGTGTGCGAACTCGAGGTCATCGACCTTCACAAAGCCGGCGCCCGCCGTCAGGTAGGGCACGAGCGGGCCGTCCGCGAGGTGGACGAGGGCGTTCAGGCCGAACTGGTGCGCGGTCTTGTCCTCTTCGGACTTCGCGGCGCCGGTCTGCGGGTTGGCGCGCGTCGTGAGCTGCGTGAGCACGAGGGTGTAGTTCGCCTCGACGCCGAAGACGCGGTTCACGTTGAAGCCGACGCCGCCGCCGAAGGTGGGGCCGTTGTCGAGGACGCCGTCGCCCTCCCAGAGACCACCGTTCAGGTGGAGTTCGACGCTCGAGGGTCGAACTTGAGCGAACGCGGGCTGCGCCGCGCCCAAGACCAAAAGGGCTGCGAGTGGGGTCTTGCGAATCACGTGACTCACTTTCTCTTGAACGACCGTGAAGAAGGTTCGGGTAAGGGTCGACCGCACGGGCGCCCGACCTTGGCACGCTGCGACCTGCTAACAATGGCCATTCGGGGTGTCAAGGGCAGCGCGGCGCGAAGGGCGGCGGCGTTGACACATGGGGTCCGCGCTCCTACGGTCTGAGGAGTCTCTCGCCCCGAGGTCTTGATGCGATGCACCTTCCCGCGCGGCGGCCACGCCGCCCTCGCGCTGGCTCTGGTCTTGGGCTTCGGCGGTTGCGCGCCCCAAGCGCCTGAGCCCACGCTGCCCGCGCCTCCGACGCAAGCCTCGACTGTGCAAGTCACGTTGCAAAGCGCGCCCCTCGCGGGTCTCGACGTCCCGCACGGCGTCGTCGCGTTCGGCGGCACCGGTGGGGTGCGCGCGTTGCTTGAGGCGGTGGCCCGCCTCGAAGGGCAAGGGGCGACGACCGGCGCGCAGCGCACGACGGCGCTCGACGCCCAACTCCAAGCTGCGCTCGGACTCGGCCGCGCCGACCTCTTTGACTGGACGCGCCCCGCCCGGTTGGTTGCCGTCGACATCCCCGCTGCCGACGCGGTGGGCGGCGCGACTGTCGGCCTGGCGTTGGTGCTGGGCGTGCGAGACGCCGAGGCCTTTACGGCCGCGCTGCCGTCCGACCGCAGCACGCGTGAAGGGGGGAACGCACTGGCGTGGACGCCGCGCCCCGGCGCGCCTCTGCGGCTCTTCGCGAACTTCCTGAGAGGGCGCGTGGTCCTCACCACCCATCCCGGTCTTTTCGGTCGCTACGGCGAGTTCGTTGACCGCGTCCTCGAGGCCCAAGTGCGCGTCGGCTTCGAGGCGATTTTGCCGATCGCGCGGGAGAGCGACGGCGCCGCGCTCATCGAGACCGCCCGCGCGCTGCACCTCGACGAGCGATGGGCGCTTGGGCTCGTTGCGCTCACTCGGCCGGCGCTGCCGGATGTCGAGTCGCTCTCGCTTCGGCTCGACCCCCGCGACAATGACCTCAACGTGCGCGTGGCCTGGGCGCCGCGGCCGGGTGGCCCGCTCCCGAGCGCGTGGGCTGCGGCCCTGCCCGCGACGCGGATGCGCGTCCACCCGCCCGCAGCGGGCGGGGGAGACACCCTGTGGACGGTCGCTGGGCCCCGGCAACTCCAAGTCGCGCGCGCAGCGCTCGGCGCGAGCGCCGGGCCCGCATCGGCGCTCGGTGACCTCGTGCGTTCGACGCACACCGCCATGGCAGACGCCCTCGCTGCTGCGGCTCAGGGGAGCCCGCGCGAGGGCGAGCGCGTCCTGATACGTGAGCGCGCTCCAAGCGCGGGGTGGCGGGAGCACACGCAGTCCGCGTCGCCCACACACCCTGCACCCGCCGACACGGCGCTTGCCGCGTTCGGTGGCCCGGGTGCGCTCGGCGTGGCGCGACTCTCGGCGGCGAACGCAGCGGTCACGCTCGCGGTCACTGTGGATGCGGGACAGCTCGTCTTGAGCGCGCGTGTTGCGCCGAACGATCCAGAGCGCGCACCGCGGTGAGACGCGCGGCGCGGCTCTCGCTCTTCGTCGCGCTCGCGCTCAGCGGCTGTGGCGCGGTCGGCCCGACGAGGACCTCAGGGGGCTTGTCGGCGTCCGACCCGCTCCCGGCCGACGTGCTCATCTTCGCGGGTGTGCGCGACCTGGGGCGGGTCCTGGACGACGCGACCGCGCTCGTGCGCGCGTCCCGCCCCATCGCGGACCTCGCGGCCGTGGCTCAACTCGCGGCCACGGCAGTGGAGCCGAGCTTCGACTTGCGCGCACCCGCGCGCTTCGCTTTGCTGGGACCGCAGGCGGGCACGCGCGCCTGGGTCGTCGTCGCGCGGACACGGCCCGATCGGCCGCCGCCGCCCATGGACTTCGAGCGGCGCGCTCTCGGGCAGCGCGCGGTGTGGGTCGCGCGGGGCGGCACCGGTGAGGTCGTTCTCACGAACGCTCCAGATTGGGTCACCGCGCACCCGAGCACCCTCGCCGCGGTCGCGCGGGTGCAATGGTCTCTGGACGCCGAGGTGCGCGTCTCTGGTCGCTTCGCGCGCTGGTGGGTGCGCGGCGCAGAGACCCCGAGCGCCTCGCGCCTCACCTCGATGCGTTGCCCCGGAGGCGCGTGTGACGACGAAGGCGAAGGCCTCGCGACCCTGTCCTTGATGCGGGGCGCAGCCAGCGCAGTCCTCGAGCAGGCCGAGAGCGTCGGCTTGGGGCTGTCCCTCGGTCAGGAGCCCGTGGTGGTCGAGGGCCGCGTCTATGCCTCGGCAGGCACGCCCCTTGATGCTGTGACGCGGGGCGTCTTCACGCTGCCGCTCGACCGGTTGCGCGAAGTCCCTGTGGGCGCTCAGGCGGCGCTCGTGACCGACCTCTCAGGGCCTGCGTGGTCGCCCGCGCGCGAGGCGGCCGCCGCGCTCTTCGGGAGCCGGGCGCCGGGTCAGGGGGGCGCACCCGCCTGGGCAGCGTTCGGGCGGAGTTTGCTCGGCCGTGTATCCCTCGCGCTGCTCGCCACACCCGGGGGGGAGGAGCCGACCCTCTTGATGACCCATCGGCTTGAGACTCAGGCGGACGCGCTGCGTCTCTTCGAGGCGCTCGGTGAGGGCGCGTTGCCCCCGATCGAGCGACGATTGGGCGCGCACGACGTTCGTCGCATGGTGGGCGCTGATGGCGCGGGCGTCACGGAGATGGTCCACGCGGGTGAACGGGCCTACGTCGCGATGGGCGGCTGGGCGAGCGGCGTGCTCGACGCGGTCCTGGGCGGCTACTGGACGGATGCTGGGGCCTCGACTCGCGTTCGTGAGGCTTTCGAGGCGAGACCCGCTGGGACGTTCGCCTTCGGCTACTTGGACCTGCCGTCCATCGTCGGGGACGCGCTCGATGCGCCGGCGCCCACGAGCGAGGCGATGGCAGCGCCGTGTGTCTTCACCGTGCGGACCGAGGCATCGTCCGGACACGGCGGCGCGCTGACTCTCCGCGCCGCTGTCCCGAGAGCACAAGTCCAGCGTGCGCTGGTCAGGGACATCCCGCTCGAGGCCCCGCTCGACCTCTGAGCGCGCAGGCGCTAGGGCTTCGTCGGTGGCCAGGTGGTCGGCGCAGGCGCGAAGCGCAGGTCGAGGGGGCGCGCCGCTGACCACTGCTCGGTCGGCAGGTGCCCCCGGGTGTGGAGCAGGTCGAGCAGACGCTGCATCCAGGTTCTGTAGTACTCCTTGGTCTCGCCCGCCTCGAACTGCGCGTAGTGGCGTCTCGGGCCGGGCAGCAGCCTCACGAGCCACGCGACCTCGACCGGCGTGAGCTCGGCAGGGCGCTTATCAAAATAGTGCCGCGCCGCGTCGCCAATACCGAACAGGTGCGGGCCGAACTCGACCACATTGAGGTACAGCGTGATGAGCTCGTCCTTCGAGAAGGTCTGCTCCATCAGCCACGCCACGATGACCTCCTCGAGCTTTCGGGAGAGCGTCTTGTGCCGATTCAAGAAGACGTTGCGCGCGAGCTGCATCGTCAGGGTCGAGCCGCCGCGCGCGAACCGGCCCCGCTCAAGGTTCGTGGCCAGCGAGCCTCGCAGGTGCAGCAGGCTGACGCCTTTATGGTTCCAGAAGCCGCCGTCTTCTTGCGTGACCACCGCGACCGGCAGGAGCGGCACAATCTGGTCGAGCGGTGTCCAACGTTCGCTGTTCGGGCCCGTTTCGCGCCGAATGACTTCGCCGTTGGGCATCTCGAATCGGGTCACGAAGCGGTCGCGGAGCCGATCGAAGTCGATGGCTGAGTTCATGCGCGTGACCTTCAGGTCGTCTAGGCGCGCCGAAACGTCAAAGACCGTATCGTCGGGTCGCTCGACATCGAGGGCGATGCGCGCCGATAAAGAGGCCGTCCCGATGGCCCGCAGCGGCTGTAGGTGCGGCAGCAGACCGGGGGGGAAGGCAGAGACGAGCTGCTCCGCAGTGACGCGGCCCGTCGCGACCTCGGCGGAGACCTTGCGGAGCTGAGGCGCGGCTTCGACGCTCGCCTTCATCAAGACCTCGGTCTGCCCGAGCCCGAGGACGACGTCTTCCAAGGTCAGCGCGTAGACCCGGCTCGGCGCAACGGGGGTCGGCACCGACCAGCCGAGCGTCGCGCGGCCACTCGCGGAGAGCGCATAAGGCCCTACGCGGTCATCCGCGATCGCGCGGTGGTCGACAACCAAGTCAACCCACCGAACGTCGCCGTCGAGCCGTATCGTGCGCGCGTCGAGATCAACCTCGAGCGTTGCCCGCCCGGTCACGCTCCCCTCGAGCGCATCGCTCACGGGCTTGAGCGCCATATCGGCTACGGCCGCAGACAGCGACGCGCCGTGCCGCCCCGCGGTCCCTGTGGCCTCGACTCGCCCGCCGCCGGGCAAGGTCAGCGTGGCCACGAGGGGCCTCCGGCCTTGGGCGTCTGCCTCGACTTCAGTCTCTGCGTCCACCAAGAGCCCGTCAGCGAGCGGGGCTGCGAACGCGGGCAGACCATCGCCCTGCAAGCGCGCGCCACCGACGCGGACCTTGCCTTGAGGCCTGAGCCACTCGGCGCGTCGAACGCCGACCGCCACCCCCTCGGCGAGGGGGAGGGCGAGGGGACGCTCGCAGTCCACGGACGTGACCGCCATCGAGGCCTCGACGCGGCACACGCCGGTATCGGGCACCTCGCCGCGCCAGGTCACGGACCCCGCGCCGTCGGTCGACAGGTCGCCCCGGAGATCAGACACGCGAAACGCGCCCGCGGTGTCGGTCACTCGGCCGCCTTCGAACACGATGCGCCGCGTCGGGCTGGGGTCTCGAGCCTCAGGCGTGGGGTCGCGCGGACGCTCTCGGAGGGGCCGAACAGCCTCGACCACTGCGCGCCCGAAGCCTCGCAAGGACCCATCACTCGTCACGGTGAGGGACGGCGCGACGACGTGCGCTGTCCGCGGCGTGCGGGGGCCGAGCACCGCGTCCCGCAGGGTCACCTCGGCGTCGAGTGACTCGGCGGCCAGGTGCGGGCCGAGCTGCAAACCGGTCAATCGTGCGCTCAGCGCGCCGGTCACCTGAATCTCGCTGGCGCTCATCGGGAGCCCGAGGCGCTCACCCATCGCTGCGAGCCGCGCCTCGAGGGCGGCGCGCACGAGCGGCCCATGCGCGAACCCACCCGCTGCAAAGACACCGAGGCAGACCAAGGCGACTTTGAGCCCGCGGGGGAGCGGGCGGCGGCGGCTGGGAGCGCTCATTGGCCGCATCGTGCCTCAGGCGCGCCGAAAAATGTGAATCGTCGACAGTTGAACCGAGCGCGTCGCGGTGGCACACGTCGCCGCGTGGCTGACAAGAACTACATCAGCGCTCCGGGCGCTGCGCGCCTCCGAGCGGAATTCGACCATCTGGTGACCACCGAGCGCCCGCGCGTCGTCAACCAGGTCGCTGCGGCTGCCGCCGAGGGCGACCGCAGCGAGAACGCCGAATACATCTACGGCAAGAAGCGCCTGCGTGAGATCGACCGTCGGCTTCAGTGGCTCGACAAGACGCTCGACGCCCTCGAGGTGGTTCCCACGCCGACGAGCGCTGAGGTCGTGGTCTTCTTGTCATGGGTCCGCATCGAGGACGAGCGTGGCCGCGAGCAAGTCCTGCGGATCGTGGGCCAGGAGGAGACGGACGCCAAGCGTGGGCACATCTCTTGGCGCTCCCCCGTGGGCCGCGCGCTGCTGAAGCGGCGCGTCGACGATACGGTCCGCGTGGAGACACCGGGCGGCGTCGTGGAGTGGACTCTCACGGAGATTGCGGTTGAGCGGCCCGCGGGCGCAGCGGCCGAGGGTTAGGCCTCGGCGTCGGGCTCCATCGCGCGGTCGAGGCGTCGGCTGTCCTGCGGCTGGTACGGCTGGCTCGGCTCCGTGAACACGCGCGAGAAGCCCTCGCGCAGGCCATGCGACTGCAGCAGGTCGAAGTACTCGTGCACCGCGGCGTACACGGCCTCGGACTCGGTCGAGCGGTACACCATCTCGCGCAGGCGAGCGCCGTAAGCCAGCCCGCGGGTAAAGTAGCCGCTGACCTTCTTGAGCTTGCCGAGCGCGCGGCGGTCGTCCGCGTCCGCGTCCTCGCGGATCAGGTCGAAGTAGCGCAGGAGCACATCTCTGCGCTCATCGAGCGTGGGCACATAGGGCGGCCGGCCCATCTTGTGGTCGGCGATGGCGCGCAGCACCCAGGGGTCGCGCATTGTGCCGCGGCCGACCATCACGCCGTCGCAGCCGCTCTGCTCGAGCGCACGCTCCGCATCCTCGATGGTCAGGATGTCGCCGTTCACGAGGACCGGGACCGAGAGGCGGCGCTTGACCTCGCCGACGGCGCTCCAGTCGGCGCTGCCCTTGTAGAAGTCCATGCGGGTGCGGCCGTGCACCGTCACCATGGACGCGCCCTCTTCTTGCGCGATGTGCGCGACCTCGGGGCTGTTCATGCAGCCACGATCCCACCCGAGCCGCATCTTGACCGTCATCGGGATCGTGATGGCGCTCTTGACCGCTCGAAAAATCTGCTGAGCGAGCGCGGGCTCTCGCATCAGGGCTGAGCCCGCGCACCCGCTCGTCACCGTCTTGCTCGGGCACCCCAAGTTGATGTCCACGATGTCGGCGCCGAGCTCCTGGCAGTAGCGCGCGGAGTCGGCCATGCGGTCGGGATTGCGGCCGTAGATCTGGATGCTGACGGGGTGCTCGTCCGGCGAGAGCTCAGCCATGCGCCACGCCTTGGCGACGTGCCGACTCATCGCCTCGCTGCTCACGAACTCAGTGACCGTCAACCCGCAGCCCCCGAGGCCACGGATCAGGGTTCGGAACGAGCGGTCCGTGATGCCCTCCATCGGGGCAAGCACGCACGCCGGCTCGATGCGCAGGTGCGCGAGGTCGAATCCGAAGGGTGTGCTCATCAGGGCGCCGTGACCCAGCAGTGCCGGCTCGTGTCCAGGCCGGTGGCGTTGATGCGAACGCACTCGAAGCCGTTCGGGCAAGGCGCGCCGCTCTCCTCGCAGGGCTGCGTGCAGTAGAAGCTCGCGGGGCCGCCCTCAGGCACGGCCTGCACGCACGCTGTCCCGTCTGGGCAGTCACCCGCATCGTCGCCGCAGTCGACGGTGCACATGCCCGTCTTGTCGTTCCCGTTCCGGCCCACTTGCACGCAGGCCTCACCGGGGCAGGCGGCGTCGCGGTTGACCTGACCCTCGAATTGACCGCTTGCCTCGCAGTCCCGCGTGATGTCGCGTTTTTCACCCGCCGCGCATGCGCCGTTGACGCACAGGTTGCTCGTGACGACGCAGTCGCGCCGCGTCTCGCAGGCGCCGCCGACGTCCACGTTGCCGGCGAGCACCCGGGCGCATCGCTCGTGCGTGAACTCTCGCCACGCGCGCACCCACTCGACGGGGTCTGTGTCTTGGCAGGGCGCGACCCGCAGTCCGCTGAGGCAGTCATCCTGCTTCTCAAGCTGCAGGTTCAGCGTGCCGCGCGCCGCACGGTCCGCGGTGTCCGCGATGCATGTGGCGGCGGCGTTCTCGGTGCACGCGGCCTCGTCCGCGCCCCCCAGCCCGAGCACGCCCGCGCGGTCGCCCGCGCTCAGGCTCTCGCAAGCGAAGGCCCACGCGCACTTGGCTTGCGCCTGTGCGCGGCAGAACGCGGCGGCCTGGTCAGCTACGCCGGCGTCCGGCGCGGCGTCGGCCTGCGCGACGGGCACCGCGGCGTCCGGAGCTGCTGCGTCGCCATCGCCACCGCCGCCGCATCCAAAGAGGAGCACCGTCGCGATGAAAGATTTGCAGCCAGCGCGAGGGAGGGTAGGGAGCATCGAGAGGGCAACGTGCGACATGACGCCTCGGTCGGGGCAGCGATCCTTTCGCTCAGACGTCGTCGCCGGCATGATGCGGCCTCCGTGCGCTTGAGCGAGGGGTCGGTGGAGATCACGTTCTACTACGATATCGTGTGTCCGTACGCCTACCTCGCGTCAACCCGCCTGCCTTCGCTGGCGGCGACGCTGGGCGCGAGGGTGCGATGGGCGCCTCTCCTGCTTGGCGGGCTGTTTCGGCATGTCGATGGGCCGCAGAACCCCGGCGCGCTGATGGCGAGCGCGCGCGCGGCCATGAACCTGCGCGACATGGACCGGTGGGCCGACTTCTGGGGCGTGCCGCTCCGCATGCCGTCCGCCCACCCGCGCCGCTCGGTCGAGGCGATGCGCCTGATTGTCAGCGCCCCGGAGGACGTCCGACCTGCGCTCTCACGCGCGCTGTTTCAGGCTTACTGGGTCGAGGGTCTCGATATCGCCGACCGCGGCGTGCTCGCGACCACCGCGGCCCGCTTCGGGGTCGACCCGGCAGCCATCGACGCGGCCGAAGTCCGACAGGCGCTCTTTGACCGGACCGCTGAGGGCGCGCGCCTCGGCCTGTTCGGCGTGCCGGCCTTCACTTTCGACGGCGCTCGCCCGGACGCGCCCTTCTTCTGGGGCCAAGACCGCTTGGGCTTCGTGGCCGAGGCGCTGGGCGGCGACTTCGACGCGCCGTACGCTCACCCGGCCGCCGTCGTGCCCGCCCCGCCGGGCACGGTCCTCGAGCTCTTCCACGACTTCTCGAGCCCCTACAGCGCCCTCGGCGCCTTTCAGGCCGAGGCTTTCGCTGCGCGTCGCGGCGTCGAGCTGCGCCTGCGTCCCATGCTCCTCGGCGCTCTGTTTCGCGCGATCGGCACCCCAGACGTGCCTCTGTACGCGATGAACGACGCGAAGCAGCGGTACTACGGGCGCGACCTCTTCGACTGGGCGGGCCACTGGGGCGTCCCGCTGCGCTTCTCGGACGCTTTCCCGTTGCGAAGCGTGACTGCGCTGCGCGTCGCGCTCGCCGAGCCCCGCGCGACCATGCCCTTGTACCGCGCGGCGTGGCTCGACAACCTGAACATCGGCGAGCCCGAGGTGCTGGGTGCTGTGCTCAAAGGTGCTGGCCTCGACGCGGCCTCGCTTTTGGCGCGAGCGGGCGATGACGCCGACCTGAAGGCGGCCTTGCGCACGAACACCGCCGAGGCCGAGGCGCTGGGCGCGTGCGGCGCCCCCACCTGGGTCGTGCGCCGCCCCGGCGAAGCGCCGATGGTCTTCTGGGGGCAGGACCGCCTCCCGCACGTCTCCGCCGCGCTCGGCGGGTGGCGCGCGCCGTGTGATAGACTCGATGCGTCGTCATCGGAGGCCACCGCGTGACCCCCATCCCTCTCCTCGATCTTAAGGCTCAGCTCGTCAGCTACCGCGCGGACGCGCTCGAGGCCATGACCCGCGTGATGGATAGCCAAGAGCTGATCTTGGGGCCGGAGACGGAGCGCTTCGAGGCCGCGCTCGCGACTTACGCGGGCGTCTCCCATGCGGTCGGCATGTCCTCCGGCACGGACGCGCTGCTCGCCGCCTTGATGGCCCTCGACATCGGCCCGGGCGACGAGGTGGTGACGTCGACCTTCAGCTTCTTCGCGACCGCCGGGGTCGTTGCGCGCCTCGGCGCCTGCCCCGTCTTCGTCGACATCGATCCGCAGACCTACAACGTGACCGAGGCGGGCCTGCGGTCCGCCATCAGCCCGAAAACCCGCGCCCTGATCCCGGTGCACCTCTTCGGTCAGTTGGCCGACATTGGCGCGCTCGCCGCGCCCGACTCACCCTGGACGGTCGTCGAGGACTCGGCCCAGAGCCTGGGCGGGCGCTTGCGCGGCGGCATGAACGGCCACCACGGTCGCATGGCGACAGTCAGCTTCTTCCCGAGCAAAAACCTGGGCGGCTTCGGCGACGGGGGCGCCGTGCTCACGAACGACGCCGCGCTCGCGGAGCGCCTGGCGGTCGTGCGCGCGCACGGGAGCAAGCCCAAGTATCTGCACCACATGGTCGGCGGGAACTTCCGGCTCGACGCGCTTCAAGCAGCGGTCCTCGCCGTCAAGCTGCCGCACCTCGACGCGTGGGCCGAGGGTCGACGCAGCAACGCCGCGCGCTACGACGCGCTCTTCGCTGGGTCGGGGCTCACGGAGCGCGGGCTCGTGACCCTACCTGTCGTGGGGCCCGACGTGCACCACGTCTACAACCAGTATGTCCTTCGCGTCGAGGACCGCGACGCGCTGCAGAAGCACCTGACCGCTCAGGGGATCGGCACCGCGGTCTACTACCCGCTCCCGCTTCATCTGCAGCCCTGCTTTCGCGCGCTGGGCCACGGCCCGGGCGACTTTCCGCACGCCGAGCGCGCCGCGGCGCAGGTCCTGGCCCTGCCCATCTACCCCGAGCTCCCCGAGGGCGCTCAGGCGCAGGTCGTCGCTGCGGTGCGCGGCTTCTACGGGGTCTGAACGGCCCCTTGGGGTCTTTTTTTGTCCGAACGGCTACAAACGCTCGCCGGAATCTGGTTACATCTAGGCGTTCCTTCGACCGCCCCGACCGGTCGCCCCTGCGCTGCCCCACGGCGCAGCCCCTCTCCGCCGACGGCCCTCTGGCCCGGCCCTCTCGTTCGGCTCCTGACGGAAGACACCGCATGCGACTGTCGAGATACGCTCAGCGCACACGCGCCCTGGGCGACACGCCCATCAACGCTGTCGAGCTTGATGCCCTAGAAGACGCCTTCCTGCAGGGCGATGACCTCGTCGCGCTCGTCAAGGCCCGGCCTCAGCGCTTTCCCTCGATGACGCCACGCAACCTCCTGCTGGCGTGGCGGGCTCTCCAGAGCCTGCTCGACCACCGCGCCTGCCTCGATGAGGTGGCCGCGCGTCGTCGCGCCGCTGGGCTGCCGCCGATCGCTCAAGCGCTGCTCGAGCAAACGGTCGCGCGGCACGAGGTGGCGGTCATCGAGCGCGCGGAGTCGCTGTGTCCGCCCGGCCAAGCCGCAGAGCACCGGCGGCGGGACGCCATCAAAGAGGCGCTCCTCGTGTGGAACGCGTGCGTCGCCATCGCGCGCAAGGACACGCACGTCCTGACGCGCACGCTACCCGGCGGTGAGCCGCAGAGCCAGCCCGAGCCCCTCAACGAGGTCACCGCCGAGCGTTGGCTCGCCCTGCGGCATGGCCAGCACGAGGGCACGCTCTCCCTGACGCTGCGCCTGCCCATCGACGCACTGCACGTGCAGGTCGCGGCCCACATGGAGAACTTGCGCGCGATCGCGGGCGGCCGAGACGCGCGGCAGACCCTTGACGCGCTGATCCTCGCCGACCTCGAGAGGTCTCTGCTCGACATCAAGGACGAAGCCGCGGGGCGCAAGGCCGTGCAGCGCGCGTCCGAGAAATATCTGGAGCTTCTGTGTAGCTCTCGTCCGCGCGTGACGCTGGTCTGCGGCATTTGGTCGGACGGCCAGCGCCTCGGGATGGCGGTCGTGGGCCGCGATGGTCGCATCGCCCGAGAGGGCGTCGTGGAGCCCGGCGCCGACGTCGCCGCCGCTGCGCGCGACTTCTGGGGCGACGAGCGCGTCGACGGCCTGGCGGTCGCGAGCAGCCCCGACGCGGGAGACCTCGTCGAGCGTCTCATCGACGCGCTCGAGGGGGTGACGCCCGCGCACCGCATCGACGCCGTCGCGATGGACGAGGCGCTCGGATACCAAACGGACGAGGTCGACCCGTCAATCGGTCGTGCGCTGGTCTTGGCGCGACGCTGCATTCGTCCGATGCGCACGTGGAGTCAGGTCGATCCGGTCCAGCTGCGGCTGAATGAGCACCAGAGTGAGCTCGACGAGGCCAAGCTCCGGCGCGCGCTCGACGAGGTGCGGTCGCTCGCGCTGGCGGGCATCAAGCCCGATGAGCTGATGCGGATCGTGTCACCGCCCTCTGCGGTCGCCGCGCCCGCGCCCGCCAAGGCCGCGCCCGCGCCCGCCAAGGCCGCGCCCGCGCCGATGAACCCGCTCATCAAGAACGTCGAGGACCTCCGCCCGGGCATGAAGGTCAATGGCGTCGTGACCCGCGTGCAGCAGATCGGTGCGTTCGTGAACATCGGCCTCCCTCAGGACGGCCTGATTCACGTCAGCGAGCTTGCGGACTACTTCGTCAAAGACCCGGGCGAGGTCACCAAGGTCGGGCAGCAGGTGCAGGCGCGGGTCCTCGGGGTCGACCGCGCGCGCGGACGCATCTCGCTCTCGCTCAAGGCGGAGAAGGGCGCGAGCCCTGCCGAGGGCGCGCGACCCGACGCTCGTCGAGGGCCACCGGTCGATGCGCCGCCGCCGCCCGAGCCGGCGCGGCGCGGAGGGCACGGGGGTGGACAGGGGGGCGGCCGCGGCGGCCAGCGCCCGCTCGGTCATGTTCCGCCTAAGCCCCAGCAGATGCCCGCCGACCTAGACGCTTTCTTCCGAAAGCGCTGACCCTCAGGGTAAGCCGAGTCGCCCCAACGCGGCGCGTCTTGTGTTCAGCCGAGCCAACCAAGCCTCGACCTCGACCGCGAGGTCGGGCGGCGGCGTCTCCCCGAAATGCGCCGTGGTCAGACCGGGGCGCTCCAGATACACGCGAACCTCGGCTGCGGCACGCTCGGCCGCTGACCGCACGGCGACGGGTCGAAGCGGCCCCTCAAGCACTTGTCGCAGCGCGGCGATGTACGCGACGCGGGCAGGCAGCGACGTCCGCACGAGGTCGTCGAGCACCGACTCGGCGCAGTAGAGCGCAGGGTCAGGCGACGGCTGCGCGACGTGGCAGGGGCGAAAGATCTCGTCCTGGTCCCAGGCCATCACGCGCCAATAGGGGACCCCGCCGGGCGTGGGGGCGCGCGCCGGATGCGGCGCATCGTAAAAGTAGAGCTCGTCGATGTTGTCACCGTTCTCGAGCGCGCTGTTGAAGGCGACCATCGACAAGTACTGGTCGAAGTCCATGCGCGCCCGCAGCGCCGCGAGCAGAGCCTCGCCTGTGAGCGTCGTCGGCAGGTCAAGCAGCGCGTAGTATGGGGCGAGAAAGCTCTCCAGGTTGGCGATGTCCTCGACGTCGGGGCGGTCGACCTCGACGACACGCTCCGGGCTGCGACGCCGCAGGACACGCGTGTTGGACGGGGTGCCGCGCGCGATGGCGTCTCGTGGGCGCTCCACAACGAGATACAAGCCGTTCGTCTCGCCGTTTAGCTTGACCTCGGCAAAGCCGAACCAGGGCGGAAACAGCCCCACGGACTGGAGCTGCTCAAACGCGACGCGAGAGCGCAACAAGGTCGGATCTTCGCAGAGCGCGAGCAACACGAAGCCCTCACTCGGTGGGCTCGTTCCGAGTGTTGTCGGCGCCTCGAAGCGGAGCGTCAGAGACTTGCGCGCGCAAAAAATCGTGCCCTGCCCGCGCAGGTTGAAGGTCGCGCGCGGGCGCTCCACACCGCTCGCGCGGACCTCGATGGGCCACCGCGGCGCGCGGTCGATGGAGGTGCGGAGCGCCTCGAGCGCCGCTTCACTGAGTGACAGGTCCAGCGTGAGGTGGGTGTCCCTCACGATGAACGGCACGCGCGTCGTGTGCTCGACCGCCCCCGATAACGCGCGAACGACGATCTCACCGCGCGCCGACATTTCGTCGGCGTCGACGAGCGCCTCGACGTCGAAGTTCGCGCTCGGGTCATTTCCCTCCAGCCGAGCGACCGTGGGCGAGAATACGAGCCCCGGCGCCTCGACTGAGACCTCCCAGCCGCCCCTTGGCGTCACGCCGTTGACCGTCGCCCTGAACGTCACGGCCGGGGCGCCCTCGGTGACGAGCAATCGGTCGACGCTCAAGCGCGGCGCGCTCGCTCCCCCGGTGTCTTCCTCGGCCGGAGGGCACGCATCTTCCGGGGCGGGGCGAGGGGCGGCATCGGCCATCGCGTCCGCGCCGGTGGAGGTGTCCTTCGATGCGTCGAACACGTCCTCAGGGCGCGAGCGCGTATCGCACGCAGCCAAAAGGCCGAGCGCGCACAGCAGGAGCATCGGAGGGCGATTCACGCGCTCAGGCTAGCCGAAAGACGTGCCACATGCATGGGCTGTGCTATGGTCTCGACGGCGCGAACACGAGCTCGAGGCATGGACCCCCGCATCGGCGACATCATCCTGTCGAAGTACAAGCTGCTCGGCGTCTTGGGCCGAGGCGGCATGGGGGTCGTGTACGAAGCCGAGGACCTGAGGCTGGGGCGTCACGTCGCCATCAAAGTCTTGGGCGGGCGCATGCGCGGCAAGGACCGCGCAGACGAGCGATTCCTCCTTGAGGCGCGCGCGATCGGGACGCTGATGCACCCGCATCTGGTCACGCTGCTCGACTATGACCTGCTTGAGGACGGCCAGCCGGCGATGGTCATGGAGCGTGTGCACGGCGTGAGCCTCAAGGCGCTCATGGCGACCCGCACGTTCTCTCCGAACGAGGTCATGATCGTCTTGCACCAGACGCTGCAGGCGCTCCAAGCGTGTCACGAGCGGGGTATCGTCCATCGCGACCTCAAGCCCGAGAACCTGCTCGTCTCGCCGCAGGGGCCGCAGGGCATCACGATCAAGGTCATCGACTTCGGACTGACGAAGCTGCTCGCCGACCAAGGCGCGGCGTCGCTCACCGTGAACGGCCAAGTCTTCGGGAGCCCGCGGTTCATGGCGCCGGAGCAGTGGCTCCGCAAAGACGTCGACGGGCGAACGGACCTCTACGCGCTCGGCCTGATCGGCTACTGCTTAGTGCGCGGTGAACACTTCATCACCGCGCAAAACCCGTTCGAGATCTGCCGGGCGCACCTGACGCAGGCGCGCCCGAAGCTGACGACGACCGCGAATGGCGTGCGGGTGCCACCCGAGCTGGAGGCCATGCTCATCAAGGCCGCCGACCCAGACCCGAACCGCCGCTACGCGTCCGCAACAGAGATGCTCGAGGCGCTCGAGGCCTACTTCGGGAGCCTTCGTGGTCCGCTGCGCGCGACGCAAGAGATCCCCGCTGTGGTCGACATTCGCGCGTCGAGCGACAACTTCATGCCGTTCGACGCCGCCGCGATGGCCAAGAATGTCGAAGATTCGCTCTCGATCGACACTTCGGCGCAGACCGCGCACGACAGCGTCAGCGAGCACGATGACGACTACGGCGACGGGATGGCGCAGACGTCGATCATCGACGACTTCGAAGAGGACGAGCCAACGCGCCTCGACCGTGCGGGGCCGGTGGTGGCGTCTGCCTCACCTCGGCCTCAGTTTGCGGCCCCCGCAGCCTTGGGTACAGCGATCACGCGCGGCGACGTGGAGCGGGCGCTCGGGGACGCCGCTCTGGGCGAAGTCGCACCGACGCCCATGACCTCTGCGCCCAGCGGCATGGTCAACGCAGTGGACGTGCGCGCTGCGCTGGACGCCGCGCCGCCGCCTGCGCCGCCTGCTGCGAAGCCAAGCGTGGCCCGAGAGCGCCCGACCGTTCAGGTGAGCGCGCTCAACGCACCGCCCGCGCCGCGCGCGCTCCCGCTCGGGCTCCCGGTCTGGATGTGGCTCGTCGGGTCTGTGCTGGTGGCTGTGGTCATCGGCGCGGTCCTCGCGCGCTTCGTCGCCTGAGTCGCATCGGGTGAGCGCGCCGCTCGCGCGCGGTGCGACGCGCTTCGCCCCGACCCCCACGGGGCGCCTGCACGTCGGCAACGCCCGCACCGCACTCCTGAGCTGGCTGTGGGGCCGGTCGCTCGGACTCCGCAACGTCCTGCGTGTTGAGGACCTCGACCCCGCCGCGATCCCCGCAGGCTGCCTCGAGGGGCAATACGCCGACCTTGCGTGGCTCGGCTTGGTCTGGGACGAAGGCCCACGCGAAGGCGGCCCATTCGGCCCATACCGCCAATCCGCGCGCGGCGACCGCTATGACGCCGCGCTCGCCGCGCTCGACGCGCTCGGCCTGCTCTACCCATGCTACTGCAGCCGCCGCGAGGTCGCGCAGGCCACGCGCGCCCCGCACGCATCGGACGAGGGGCCGGTCTACCCGGGCACGTGCCGCCCGACGCTTGGCGCAGTGCTGGGCGACCTGAGCGCTGTCCCGACGCGGGCTGGGCGCCCCGCCGCCCTGCGCCTCGACGTCGCGCGGGCGCTGGCCTATCTCGGCTGGTCAAGCGTCGTCTTCGACGACCGCGTGGCGGGCCCGCAAGCCTTCGACGTCGTCGAGACCATGGGTGACTTCGTGGTGCGTCGCTCGGATGGCGTCGCGGCCTACCAGACCGCGTGCGCGTGGGACGACGCCGAGATGGCCTGCACGCACGTCCTGCGCGGCGACGACCTGCTCGCGTCGGCGGCGCGCCAAGCCCTGCTGCTCGCGCTGTGGGGTGGCCCGCGCCCCGTCTACGCGCACGTCGGGCTCGTCGTCACGCCCTCGGGAGAGCGGCTCGCCAAGCGTGACAATGCGGTCACGATCGAGGTCGACCGCTTGGCGGGGCGTCCGCCACACGCGCTGCTCGCGCGCCTTGCAGCCACATGCGGTCTGCCCGCGAGCCACGACCTCGACACACTCGCGGCCGCGCTCACGGTGGGACCGGCGCTCGCTCAGCCCGCGGTGTGGGGCTGAGCGCGCAGGACCTCAGCCCTTCAGGTTCGCGTTCGCGAAGTCCCAGTTGGCCAGGTGGTCAAAGAACGCCTGCACGAAGTCCGGGCGGCGGTTCTGGTAGTCGAGGTAGTAGGCGTGCTCCCAGACGTCGACCGTCAGGATCGCCTTCTGACCCGCCTCGGTCAGCGGGGTGCCCGCGCCCGAGGTGTTCACGATCTCGAGCTTGCCGTCCTTCTGCACGAGCCACGTCCAGCCGCTGCCGAAGTTGCTCGCCGCCGCGGCCTTGAACTTGTCGACGAAGGTCTTGAAGTCGCCGAACGCGGCGTTGATGGCGTCCCCGATGGCGCCGCTCGGGGCGCCGCCGCCCGCCGGCTTCATGCTGTGCCAGAAGAACGTGTGGTTCCAGATCTGGGCGGACTGGTTGAACAGGCCGTTGTTGCCGCTGGCCTTGGCCGCGCGGATGACGTCGTCGAGCGACTTGTCGGCCAGGTCCGTGCCGGCGATGAGCTCGTTCGTCTTGTTGATATAGGCGAGGTGGTGCTTGCCATGGTGGAACGACAGCGTCTTCGCCGAGTAGTGGGGCTCGAGCGCGTCGCTCGCGTAGGGGAGGGCGGGGAGTTCGAAAGCCATGAGTGTTCTCCTGTTTTCAGGGGGCCAAAGAGATAGCACGCCGAGCGGCGTGTGCCATACTGAGGACTATGGAATTCCTCCGAACGTTTCACGGCCACAATAAGTGGCTCGTCCTCCTGGCGCTCGTCGTGGCGCTCCTCGTTCAGACCCGCGCCGCTCTCGGCGGTCGAGACTACGGCAAGCTCGAGCGAGCGACCTTCGCGGCCGGCGCCGGCCTGCTCGGCGTGCAGCTCGTCATGGGGCTCGTCTTGCTGACGCAGTACGGCCTCTCGCTGCCGCACGTCGTCGAGCACGCGACGACAATGACGCTCGCGTTCATCGTGGCGCACGTCCCGTACCGCTACAAGCAGCGGCCGGGCCCAGACCGCGCGCGCATCGGCGCGCTCTGCCTCGGTGCGGCGCTGGTGCTCATCATCGTCGGCATCGCGCGCCTACCGTACCCGTTCTTCGGCGGCTCGAAGAAGGCCGCTGCGGCGCAGGTCGAGGCGCCGGCGTCGACAGCGCCCGAGAGCGCGCCGGCGTCAACGCCCTAACGACCGCTCAGGCCGCCTTGGCCTGGTTCTCGTCGTCGGACCGGGGCGCAGAGAACTCTTGCGCGGCGGTCACGGCCCACAGGGCGAAGACGATAAGCACAGTGACGAAGCTCAGCACGAGCGCGAGCTTCATGAGCCCGACGCTCACAAGCACCATGAGCGCGAGCGCGTAGAAGTCGCGGCGCCCAACGAACTCGAGCTTGTCGCAGAAGGTCGAGAACAGGCTCTTCGGGCCCTGCTTCTGGAACGACCACTCGATGGCGAGGTGTGTGCCTTTGCCCGTGGCCAAGAGCTTGCGGTAGAGCATCGCGGCCACGAACCAGCCAACGACGAAGCAGGCGACGCCCATCGTGAGCCAAATCTTCTCGCCGCTGAAGCGGTACGCCGCGATGCCGAGCGCGAGCTGGTAGCTCAGGTTCGTCACGTCGTCCGAGATGGTGTCGAACCACTCGCCGCTCGCGCTGTGCTTGAACTTCAGCCGCGCGATCTCGCCGTCGCAGCCGTCGATCATCGACGACAGCTGGTAGAGCACCGCGCCCACGACCAGCATCCACGCGGCCGTGGGCGTCGCGAGCGCGGTCACGACCGCAGACGCGACGCCGAGCAGCAGGCCGACGGCCGTCAGGTGGTTGGGCACGGCGTTCGTGTTCATCAACAGCCGCGTGCAGAACTTGCTGAAGCGGCGGTTGATATGACGGCTCACCGGGCCGTCCGTCGGCTTCGTGAGCTTCGCGAAGAGCACGCGCTCCGCCTCGACCCGGCTCGGCAGATCATCCACGTCTTGCCACCAGGCCGCGCCGACATCCGCCACGCGCGCCTTGCCGTCGCGCGCGAGCGCCTGCACGCCGTCCGAGAGCGAGGCGTCGCCCTGCGCGCTGAAGACGGCGTCGAGCGCGTCGAAGAGCGCCGTATCGCAGCGGAACACACCCGTGTCCACGGCGTCGAAGTCCGTGAGCTGCTTGCCGATCGACGCGATCTGGTCGCGCTCGCCGACGCGCACCTTCGTGGCGTCGTCCATGTCGAAGATCGTGTTGAGCTTGCGGTCGACGGCGAGCACGAGGCCGCCGCGCGCCGAGACGCCCTGAAGCGTCTGCCATACGCCCTTCTCGACGATGTGGTCGGCCATCGTCAGGAAGAACTCGCCCCGCACGTGCGGACGGGCGCGGAGAACGCTCACGCCGTTCTTGAGCGTGTAGTCGTCGTTCTGCACCCACACGATCTCAAGGCCCGCGAGGTCCTCGTCGCCGTCGAGCGCGGCGCGCACCTGCTCGCCGAGACAGCCGACGACGATGACGAAGCGCTTCACGCCCGCGCTCTTCGCGGTCAGGATGCCGCGCTTGAGCAGCGTGAGGCCGCCGACGCGCACAAGCGGCTTCGGCAGCGGCTGCGCGTCACTCCGGATTCGACTCCCCAGTCCAGCGGCCAGGATGACCGCCTGCTCGACGCGTGCAGACATGGTCAGACGTTCCCTTCTTCCTCGTAGTACTCGGTCCCGAGGTGGGTGATGAGCTCCTCGCCCATCATGTGGCGCAGGTTGTTCTTCAGCTTCGTGAGCTGAATGAACAGGTCGTGCTCGGGGTAGAGCCCCGCGCCGACGATCGGGCTCTTCCAGTAGAAGCTGAGCCACTCCTGAATGCCCTTGCGGCCGGCGCGCTGCGCCAAGTCCGAGAAGAGCGCCAGGTCAAGGACGATCGGCGCCGCGAGGATGGAGTCGCGGCAGAGGAAGTCGACCTTGATCTGCATCGGGTAGCCGAGCCACCCAAAGATGTCGATGTTGTCCCAGCCCTCTTTGGAGTCGCCGCGCGGCGGGTAGTAGTTGATCCGGACCGCGTGGTAGAGGTTGCCGTACAGGTCGGGGTAGGTCTCCGGCTGCAGGATCGTGTCGAGCACGCCGAGCTTGGTCTTCTCCTTCGACTTGAAGGACTCCGGATCCTCGAGCACCTCGCCGTCGCGGTTGCCGAGGATGTTCGTGCTGAACCAGCCGCGCACGCCGAGCATGCGGGCCTTGAACATCGGCGCGAGCACCGTCTTGACCATCGTCTGGCCGGTTTTGAAGTCCTTGCCGGACAACGGCACGCCCTTCTGCAGGGCGAGCTCGACCAAGGCGGGAATGTCCGCGGCCAGGCTCGGGGTGCCGTTGGCGTAGGGCACGCCCTCCATGATGGCGGAGTACGCGTACACCATCGCGGGGCTGATGGTGGAGTCGTTGTTATCCAACCCCGCCTCGAAGGCCTCGATGGTCTGATGCACCGGACCCTGCTCGATGTAGACCTCGGTCGACGAGCAGTTGACCATCACGCAACGCTCCAGGCCGTTCTTGGCCTTAAAGTCGCGGATGTCCTGACGCAGCGCGTTCGCCCAGTCACGGCGCGTGCCCGGCTTGATGTGCGTGCCGTTCAGGCGCTTCACATAGTTCTGGTCGAACGCGCCCGCCATGGGCTTGATCTCGCGCAGCGCGCCCTCGATCTTGCTGAGCAGCGTCGGCTCGAGCACCTCGGCGTGTGAGCAGGCCTCGTAGAGGTCGCCTCCGAAGATGTCCCAGCCGCCGAAGACCAAGCCCTCCATCGACGCGAGGGGCACGAAGTCGCGGATGAGCGGGTTGCGGCCGTCCGTGCGCTTGCCGAGCCGGATGTGCCCGAGCTGGGTGAGCGAGCCGACGGGCTGGCCGAGGCCCTGACGCACGGCGATGCAGCCGGCGACCACGGTGCTGGCGACGGCGCCCATGCCCTGAAGCAGAATGCCGAGTCGCTCGGGCGCGGGGGCGGGCTTGCGAGAAGAAGTCGAAGTCTGGGTGCTCACTGCGGTGTCCTCATGCGGTCTTTGAGCCCCAAACCAGCACGATCCGTGCCAGTCGATTTGACGGGTTGCGGCGAGGAGAGTGGCCGGCGCAGACTCCACTCACCGGGGACTTCGCCCGGCGGCCGTGGCAGAGGAGCTCAGCGCGTGCGGCGCATCGTGCACGTCGATATGGACGCCTTCTACGCCTCGGTAGAGCAGCGCGACGCGCCGTCGCTCCGAGGTCGCCCCGTCGCGGTGGGCGGCTCACCCGACGGTCGGGGCGTCGTCGCCGCAGCGTCCTACGAGGCCCGAGCCTTCGGGGTGCGCTCCGCCATGCCCTGCGCGCGGGCGCGCCGCCTGTGTCCGGACCTGGTCTTCGTTCGACCCGACTTCGAGAAGTACAGCGCTGTGAGCCGACAGATCCACGGCGTCTTCCGCGAGGTGACCGACCTTGTCGAGCCGCTCGCGCTCGACGAGGCCTTTCTCGATGTCTCGGTCAACAAGCGCGGTGAGCCGCTGGCGGGTCGCGTCGCGCAGTACGTCAAGGCCAGGATTCGAGAGGTCACGGGGCTCGCCGCCTCGGCAGGCGTTGGCCCCAACAAGCTCGTCGCCAAGCTCGCGAGCGCGCACGACAAGCCCGACGGCCTGTGCATCGTGCCGCCGGATCGCGTACTGGCGTTCCTCGCGCCGTTGCCGGTCGACCGCATGTGGGGCGTTGGCCCGGTGACCGCCGCGCGACTTGAGGCCGCTGGGCTGAACACCGTGGCCGACCTGCGCGCTCAAACCCCAGCGGCGCTCTCGCTGCTCGTCGGTCGCTGGGGGGAGACCTTGTGGCGACAAGCGCATGGCGACGACGACCGCCCCGTCGTGACCTACCGCGAGCCGCGCAGTCGCGGCGCGGAGACGACGCTTGAGCGGGACACACGCGCACTCGAGATCCTAGGGCCGCTCATCGTTGAGCAGGCGAGCGAGGTGGCCGACGCGCTCACCCGCAACGCTCGTCGAGCCCGCACCATCACCCTCAAGATTCGCTTCAGCGACTTCGTGACGCGCACCCGCGCGAGGAGCCTCTCAGAGCCCGTGGGCGAGGCCGCCGTACTCGCCAGCGTGGGGGAGGCGCTCCTGCGTGAGGTCCTCGACAGCGACCCTCGGGACGTGCGCCTCATCGGTTTGCAGGCGTCTCAGCTCGTCGACCCGAGCACCGACCGCCAGCTCGCCTTCGACTTTCCGTGAGAGGAGTGCACATGGAGCGCACCGGTCACTTCGTCCGCTGGCGCTGGATCGTGTTCTGGACGCTCTTGGTGGGCTACGTCGCCTACTACCTGTGTCGAGTGAACCTCTCCGCGTCGAGCGAACTGGTCATGCGCGAGCTCGGGATCGACCGCGAGGCGTTCGGGCTCGTGAGCGCTGCGTCGACATGGGCCTACGCAGTCGGCAAGTTCTCCCACGGCTTCTTGGCCGACCGCTACGGCGGGCGCGCGATGTTCTTGCTGGGCATCTTCGGGGCGGCCGTCTTCTCCGGCGCCTGCGGCGTCTTCGGCAGCTTAGGCGCGCTGGTCACGCTCTGGTCGCTCAACCGCTTCGCGCAAGCGGGCGGATGGGTCGGCACGGTGCAGGTCGCCGCTCAATGGTACCGCCGCGACGAGGTCGGCACCGCGATGTCGATGATCAGCCTGAGCTACCTGGTCGGGGACGTCGCAGGTCGCGGGCTCGCAGCGACGCTGGTCGCGCAGGGCGGCGGGCTCTCCACGGTCTTCTTGGTGCCCGCCTCCATCACCCTCGTGCTCGCGCTCGTCTCGGTCTTCACCCTCAAGGCGTCCCCGAGCCGCATCGGCGAGCCGGAGCTCAACGTGGCCGAGGCGGGCGAAGCGCGGGACGAGCGCGGCTTCGGCTGGGCTGACCTGCGCGCCCTGCTGTCCAGCCGCGGCTTCGGAGTGCTCTGCATACTCAGTGTCTTGCTCACCGCCATCCGTCTCGCTTTCCAAGACTGGTCGGCCGCCTACTTCACGCATCTGGGCGTCGACCTCGCGGGCTCGATGTGGGACTCCGCCATCTTTCCGACCGCGGGGGCCGTCGCGACGATCTTGGCCGGCGTGGTGAGCGACCGCGTCCATGCAGGCCAGCGCGCGCCTATCTGTATGATGTTACTTGGGATTCTTGCGTGTGGCTTGGTCGCGTTCGCCGTCGTCGACGACATGACACCGACCACGGCGCGCTGGCTGATGGGGGTGTGTGGCTTCGGGCTCTTAGGGCCTTACAGCCTGCTCGGCGGTGCCGGCAGTATCGATGTCGGCGGCCGTCGCGCTGCGGCGGTCGCGGCTGGCCTCGTCGACGGCATCGGCTACCTTCTCGGGCCATTGTTTGGCAGCTTGGGTGTCGCTTCGCTCATTCAGCGCGTCGGCTGGCAGGCCGCGTTTACCGCCTTGAGCGCGGCCGCAGGCGTGAGCGTCATCGCCGCGTGGTTCTTCTTGAAGGCGACCCGAAGGCCTGCGCGCTAGCGTTTGCCTCCGTCGCCGTCGCCGTCCGGCGGCCGGCGCTCTCGCGCGCGCTCACGTAGACGCTCGCGCTCTTCGGGCGGCAGGGACCGCCACCGCTCGAGATTCTGGAGGAACCGCGCGCGCTTCTCTGGGGGCAGCTCCATCAGGCGGCGCATCAGGCGACGGAGCTGACGGCGCTCCTCGGGTGGCAGGTCACGAAAGCGTCCGAAGCGCTCTTTCAGCGCACCTCGCTCATGCTTGGGCTTGGCTTGGTAGTCGCGCCAGCGCGCCTTGAGCGCCTCGCGCTCGGGCTCAGGCAGGGCTTCGAACCGCCGCCAGCGCGCTCGCAAGGCCTCTCGGGTCGCTTCGGGGAGCGCCTCCCAGGTCGCGTCATCGAGCGCGTCGTCCTCGGCGGGCGCGCTGGCAGCCGCCGGCGCGTCTCGGTCTGCACCGCCGCTGCTCTGGGCGGAGACGTTCACCGGCAGCCAGAGCGCCAGGCCCAGCGCGGCGGACAAGGCCCCGAGCTGCCCTCGATTCATGGCGTCGCCTCAAGCGCGTCGAGGTCTGCGACGAGCTGAAACAGCTCATCGTCCTCGGCCGCTTCGACCACCGCGGGATCGAGCCGCGCCACGGTTTCGCGGCGCCGGTCGACCACGACGCCCACGGAGGGGCTGAGCGTCTCGATGTGCTCGACAGCGTCGAGGCTCTCGAGCAGGTCGAGGTGCGCGACAAGCGGCAGCGACTCGGCCGGGGGGACCGCATCCGCGTTCTTGACCGCGTCGAAGGGGGCGCCGACGAGCCAGAGCCCAAATAAGCCCGCCGCCGCAAGGCCACCGATGCCGTAGACGCGCCGCATCGTGAACGGTGAAGTGCCCGGCTTCGGCAAGGTTGTGAAGTGGTGCCCCCGCGGCGGCAGTGCGGGCACTCTGAGCGCCTCGGGCGCGACGGTCCGCAGGCCGCCGTCCTCGACCATCACGCGGCGCAAGAAGAACCGAAAGCGCGTGTCGAAGTCGGCCGAAGGCGTCGGCTGGTCCCGCGAGAGCAAGGCATCGAGGCCAGGGACTTCGAGCACGGGCGCCGCCGCCTCCTCCGCGTGGACGCGTTCGATCAGGCGCTGCGCTGTCAGGCGCTCCGCGAAGCGTGTATCGAAGCTCGCCGATGGCGTGGGCGCGTCGAGCGAAAGCAGCCCATCGAGCCGAGCGTTCAGGACCTCGGGCGGTGGTCGGCGCAGGTCGGCGGTCGACCCGCTGAGCAGCTCATCGATCACGCGGTCACCTCCGGCGTGCGGTCGAGCAGCGGGGCAAGGTCCTGCATCAGCGCTCGGCGCGCGCGGTTCAGCAGCGACTTGACCGCAGCGACGGACGTCTCAAGCGCGTCTGCGATCTCTTCGTACGCCAGCCCCTCATCGTGCTGCAGCAGCAGCGCTGCGCGCTGATTCGGCGGCAGGCGCCCGACGGCCGCGCGAACGGCGGTTTGCAGGCGGTCGCCTTGCAGCATCTCATCGACCGTCGGGTTCGATGCGTCGACAGTGGCTTCGTCGGCGACTTCGATCTCGACGCGCGGCGTGCGGTGCTCGGCCCGGCGCAGCTCGTTCAGGCAGTGATTCGTCGCGATGCGGTAGAGATAGGCGGCGAAGCGCTCGCTCGGCACGTAGCGCTCTCGGACGCGGTAAATCTTCAGGAGCACGTCCTGCGCGAGCTCCTCGCCGCGGGCTTGGTCACCGACGAAGCGGACCGTGAACCGCACGAGCGGCGCACGCCAGCGCGCGAACAGCCGCGTGAAGGCGTCGTCGTCGCCGTCGCGCACCAAGCACATGAGCGCGGCGTCCTCGTCATTCACCATGGAGACCCTCTCCTGCACAGGCTCACCCTCTGCTGGAACACGGGTCGGTCGTCAAGGTTGCGCGGCCCCGAACAACTAGGCCGCTTTTGATCCGGGGCCGGATCGGATAGGCTGCGGCCCCTTTACAGGTCGAGGTGGCCAAGATGTCAGAGCAAGGAACGCCCGACGTGAACGAGGCGTGGTCTTCGGCCCGGAGTGCAGCGCTCTACCAGATCGATGGCTGGGGTGAGCCTTACTTCTCGGTCAACGCGCAGGGGCACGTCGAGGTGCGGCCCGACCCACGCCTCGACCGCCGCATCGACCTCTACGAGCTGGTCCATGACCTCAAGGAGCGCGGCCTGGCGATGCCGCTGCTCATCCGATTTTCGGACATCCTCGCCGACCGCATTCGGCGGTTGAACGAGGCGTTCGCCAAGGCCATCGTGGAGTACGACTACGCAGGGACCTACCAAGGCGTCTACCCGGTCAAGGTCAACCAGCAGCGCCACGTGGTCGAGGAGATCGTCGAGTACGGACGCCCCTGGAACTTCGGCCTTGAGGCGGGCTCGAAGCCTGAGCTGCTGATCGCGCTCGCCGCGAGCCAAGACCCGGGCGGCCTGATCATTTGCAACGGCTACAAGGACGACCAGTACATCGAGACCGCGATCCTCGCGAAGGGCTTCGACAAGAAGGTCGTCATCGTCCTCGAGCGCCTCGAGGAGCTCGACATCGCCTTCAAGGCGGCCGAGAAGCTCGGCATTCGGCCCTTGCTCGGCGTGCGCGGCAAGCTGACAGCGAAGGGCGTCGGCCGGTGGGCCGACTCAGCGGGCGACCGTGCCAAGTTTGGCCTCACGGCGACCGAGATCGTCGAGGTCGTCGACCGGCTTCAAGAGCGCGGGATGCTCGACTGCCTTCAGCTGCTGCACTTCCACATCGGGAGCCAGATCTCGAGCATTCGCCCAATTAAGACGGCGATGCGGGAGGCGACGCACATCTTCGTCGAGCTGGCACGCATGGGCGCGCCGATGACGTACCTCGACGTCGGCGGTGGCTTGGCCGTGGACTACGACGGCTCGAAGACGGACTTTCACGCGTCTCGGAACTACGACATTCAGGAGTACGCGTACGACGTCGTGCACGCGATCGGCGAGGCCTGCAAGGACGCGAACCTGCCCGTGCCCACGATCGTCAGCGAGAGTGGCCGGGCTGTCGTAGCGCACCAGTCGGTCCTCGTCTTCGAGGTCGTGGGCGTCAGCGAGTTCCCGATTCGAGCGGCCGTGCCCCCGCCGCCCGGCAGCAACAAGGTGCTGCGCGACCTGTACGACGCCTGCATGGGCGCGACCGCCGCGAACATGCAGGAGACGTGGCATGACGCCAGCCAAGCGAAGGAGGAGGCCTTTACCCTCTTCAAGCTCGGCTACCTCACGCTGCGCGAGCGAGCCGAGGTGGAGCGTCTCTTCTGGGCTTGCTGCGGGCGCCTGCTTGAGCTGGTGCGCGGGATGAAGACCGTGCCCGAGGAGCTCCAGGACCTTGAGCGCGTGGTCGCAGCGATCTATTACTGCAACTTCTCGGTCTTTCAGTCCGCGCCGGATAGCTGGGCGATCGACCAGCTCTTCCCCGTGATGCCGATTCACCGCTTGAACGAGACGCCGACGAAGCGCGCGACGCTCGCCGACCTGACCTGCGACAGCGATGGCTGCATCGACAAGTTCATCGACGTGCAAGACGTCAAGCACGTGCTTGAGCTGCACAAGTGGGACCCCGCGCAGCCCTACTACTTGGGTATCTTCTTGAACGGCGCGTACCAGGAGATCTTGGGGGACCTGCACAACCTGTTCGGCGACACGAACGCGGTGCACGTCCAGCTCGGTCGCGAGGGGTACCACGTCGCGCACGTGGTCAAGGGGGACAGCATCAGCGAGGTGCTGCACTACGTTCAGTACAACCCCGAGGCCATGGTCGAGAGCGTCCGCCGTCAGGCGGAGCGGGCGCTCCGGAGCGGTCACATCACGCTGCCGCAGGTGCGTATGCTCATCCGCCACTACGAAGACAGCCTCTCGTCCTACACTTACCTCACGGATGATGAATGAACGCCCTCGACATTCCTCAGGCCAATAGCCTCGACCGTATCCGCGACGTCGTCGCCGCCGTGAACGACGGCAACAAGGCGCATCCTGGCATCGGCAAGCGCACGGGTCTCTCGACGCGGCACGTCGCGTACCATGTCCAAGCGGCGCGCGTACTCGGCTGGGTCGAGGGCAAGAACGGTGAGCTCGCGTCGACCGCCTCGGGCCAGAAGCTCCTCACCCTGCCCGTGGGTGACCCGACTGAGCGCGCACACATGCGAGCGTCGCTTGAGCGGTCGCTCATCGGCAAGGCGCTCTCGCCCAATCTACTCACCCTCGACCAGCCAGCGGTCGAGGCGATCGCTGCGCGCATTCGCGAGGTCGCTGAGCTCTCCGAGATGACGGCGAAGCGACGCGCGCAGACGCTGCTGTCGTGGCGCAAGCGCATCGTCGGTGAGCAGTTGGCGCTGCCGCTCTGAGGCCTCGATGAGCCAGCGCGCCCGCAGCTTCTGGTCGTGGGGCTGGGAGGACCGCTTCCCCGACGCGGCCGGTCAGCGCGCGCTGGCTGGCCAGATTCACGGCCTCTTGGGTCTCGAGCCTGACGCTCCGCGTCGGCCGCCCGAGATGTCGGACGCCCTGCTCGATCCGCCCCGCGTCACCCCGCCCGAGTCTTTGTGGACCTTCTGCACGACGGCCGCCCGCAACCGTATTCGGCACACCTACGGCCGCGCGTGGCGCGACCAGATGCGTGGCTTCAACGCGGACTTTCGTGCGGCGCCCGACTGCGTAGCGCTGCCGGAGAGCGAGGCACACCTTGAGCAGCTCTTCGAGTGGTGCACCCGCGAACGCGTTGCGCTCGTCCCTTGGGGCGGCGGGACGAGCGTCGTCGGTGGGCTCGAGGTGCCGCGGCTCTCGCGGCACACCGGCGTCGTCTGTGTTGACCTCGCGCGCTTTGGCAAGGTGCTGGAGATCGACGACGTATCGAACGTCGCGCGCATTCAGGCCGGCGCCCTCGGGCCTGCGATAGAGGCCGCGCTCGCGCCCAAGGGCCTGACGCTGCGTCACTTCCCGCAGTCGTTCGAGTTCTCGACCTTTGGCGGCTGGGTCGCGACCCGCGCTGGTGGTCACTTCGCGACTCAGTACACGCACATCGACGACCTCTTGCAGAGCGTTCGCATGGTGACGCCAGCCGGCGTGGTCGAGACGCGCCGCGTGCCCGCCTCGGGCGCGGGTCCGGCGCCGGAGCGCCTCATTCTGGGCTCCGAGGGGGCGCTCGGGGTGGTCACCGAGGGCTGGGCGCGCGTCAGGCCGCGTCCTCGTTGGCGCGGGACCGCCACGGCGGTGTTCGACACCTTCGAGCAGGGTGTAGCGGCAGCGCGCGCGTTGGCGCAGAGCGGCCTGAACCCGACGAACTGTCGGCTCATCGATGGCGTCGAGGCTGCGCTCAACGGGGTCTCTCTTGACGGGCGGCCCGTCTTGATCATCGGCTTCGAGTCGGGCGTCGCCGATGTCTCCCCGCTCTTGGACATCGCCGTGGAGTGCGCGCGGGCCCAGGGGGGGCACTTTGCGCGACCGCCGACGGTCAGGACGGTTGACCCCCAGGGGGACCCGGGCGCGGACGCGTGGCGCGCGGCCTTCGTCGAGGCGCCGTATCTGCAATCGGCGCTTCTGAGCATGGGCATCATGGCGGACACGTTCGAGACAGCGTGCACCTGGCGCAGCTTTCCCGAAGTGCACGCCGCGGTCGTCCGCGATGTCACGGAGGCCCTGAACGACGTCTGCGGCGGCGGTCGCGTGACGTGCCGCTTCACCCATGTCTACCCAGACGGGCCAGCGCCTTACTACACGTTCATGGGCCGCGTCCGCCGGGGGAGTGAGCTCACGCAGTGGGCCGAGGTCAAGGCCGCTGCGTCCGAGGCGCTGCTGGCACATGGCGCGACGATCACGCACCACCACGCAGTCGGTCGCACCCATCGACCCTGGTACGACCGTGAGGTCGGCGTCGTCTACGGGCGCGCCCTCAAGGCCGTCAAGCGCGCGCTCGACCCCGCGGGCATCCTGAACCCCGGGGTGTTGGTCGATGTCTAGCGTGCAAGGGATCGGCGCGGTCCGCAGCCTGCTCGCCGCGTCTCTCGGCTTCCTCTTTGCGGCGACCGACATCGTCTTGCTCATCTTCTTTCAGCAGGAGATCGCTGAGGCGCTCGGGGTCCCGCTCGCGCAGGTCCGCATCGCGATCGGCGTCGGCCTGCTCGGGAGCGCGGTGGGTGGTCTCGTGTTCGCGCCGCTCGGAGACCGTTACGGGCGTGTCCGCGCGCTCGGGTGGTCCGTCGCGCTCTACTCAGTCGCGACGGGGCTGATGTCCTTCGTACCGTCGATGGGCGCGCTCTTCGCCTTGCGCTTCATCGCGGGCGTGGGGACGGGCGGCGAGTGGTCGCTGGGGTTCGCGCAGGTCGCGGAGGCCTGGCCGAGCGCCGGGCGGGGCGCGCGCGGTGGCCTCGTGACCGGCATGTTCAACCTCGGGACCTTCGTGGCCATCGCGCTCTACCACTCGGGCCTATCGTGGCGCGCCGCGTTCGCGCTCATGTTCCTGCCGGGTCTGCTCGGCCTGTGGCTACGCCGGCAGGTCCCGGAGTCGGCGGCGTTCCAAGCGGTTGGGGCGTCTCGCGCGGTCAGCTCACCTCTGCGCGAGGTGCTCGGCCCTGCGCATCGGGGCCTCGTCGCGCGGCTCACTCTGCTCTTCGCGCTCCTCAACTTCGGCTTCTACGGCTTCTCGACACTGTTCATGCAGTTCCTGAGCGCGCCTGTTGACCAAGGCGGGCTCGCACTCGCGCGCGCGGACGAGCTGCCCTTCCACCTGGTGCTGAACCTCTCGGCGCTCCTGGGCGTCCTCACCGCCGGCGCCGCGTCCGACCGATGGGGGCGACGCGGCGCGTTCACTGTGTGGGCAGGCCTCGGCGCGCTCGCGTTCGCGGCGCTCTCGTCGCTCATGGACGCCCCCGAGGCGTCGCTTGCGCTGACGCTGACCTTCGGTCTGTGCTGCTTCGCCTTCGGCGTGAACGGGATCATCGGCGCGTGGACGCCGGAGCTCTTCCCGACGGCCGTGCGTGCGACAGGACCGGGGCTTTGCCAGAATCTGGGCAAGGGTGTCGGTGGGCTCGCCGGCCCGATCGTCGCGGGGCGTCTGGTCGACGCGCACGGCTACTCGGTGGTCTTTCTCGGTCCGGCTTTGCTCTTCGCGCTGTGCGCCGCGTGGGTCTGGACTTTTCCACGCGTCGACGGCCGCGCGCTCGACCAGGAGTGAGGCGATGAGGTCAGTTCAACGATGGGGTGGGGGACTTGCCGTTGCGGCGTCCATCTTCGGCGCGGGGTGTGGTTCCCACGACGCCGCTCCCGATGCCCGCGCATCGCGCGACGCCCTGCTCGACCTCGACGCTGAGGTCCGGCTCGACGCTGAGGTCCGGCTCGACGCTGAGGTCCCGCTCGACGCTGAGGTCCCGCTCGACGCTGCGAATCCAGACGCTGGTGGCCGACGTGCCGCGGTTCAGCCCACGCGCGGCGCGGCCGACCTGATGGGGGCGAGCGACCTGAGTGCGCCTGTGCCGCCTGGACGGTCCCGCGCAGGCCGCGTCGACGTCGACGCCGAGCGTCTGACAGGCCCCGAGGCAAACTGCCGCATCGGCGACTTCCGGCTCGACAACGCGCGCGTCCACACCTGCATTCAGGACACTGACACCTTCAGCATCTTCTCGTTCGGCGGCGGCACGCTCATCGACGCGCACCGTGCGGACCGGCCGGGCAGCGACCTCTTGCTCGAGGTCATCTTCTCACCCGGCCTCGGCGCCCCGTCCGCGGAGCAGGTCGGCATCGTGCGGGACGGCTCGGATGGCGGGCCCGCGATCTTGCGTGTCGTGGGTCGAGCGCTCCCGAGCCGCCTGCTGCAAGGCGTCCTTCCGGGCGCGTTTCTCCCGCCGGATTTCGCGGTGACGACCGAGTTCGTGCTCTTCCCCGACAGCGACGCGGTGGAGATCAACACGTGGATCGAGGCGGACGTGACCGGCGGCAGCGCGCTGCTGGCCGACGCTGTCTTCTTCGGGGACCGCACCACCACGCTTATCCCTGGTCGCCGCGCGGACGAGCAGCCGCTCGGCGACCTGCCGTGGCTCGCTGCGGACGGTCCGGGCGCGGCGTATCGGTACGAAGCGCTCGATGGTTCGCCGATCCAGCTCGTGCCGGTGCCTGCGGATGCGTTGCCGACCAGCCCTGTCAGCTTCGGCACGCAGGGCCTCTTTCGCGGCGACCAGGTCGTGATTCGGCGTCGCTTGGTCATCGGCGCGGACGACATCGAGTCGGTTCGACCCGCGCCCCCAGACGCGCCGCTCACCACGCTCGTGGGCCCAGCGGGCGCGTGGATCGGCATCACGGACCTCGAGGATCGCGAGGTCACGCGGGTCCGGTTGGATGCGACCGGTCGCGGTCGTGTCGCGCTCAGCCCGGGCCGGTGGCGATGGCGCCTCGTCGACGAGCCGACGCGGCCCGCGGGTGAGCTCGAGGCGGGCGGAGAGGTCGCGCTGGACGCTCCAGAGCGGGGTCAGGTCCGCGTGACAACGCGGGACCAGAACGGGGTGGGGATCGCGGCGCGTGTCGAGCTCATACGCGACGACGGTGAGCGACGCCTCGACTTCATCGTCGACGCAGGCACGATGCGGGTCCCCCCGGGTCGCTGGCGGGCCGTAACGACCCGCGGCTGGTACTTTGACGCGGACGAGCGGACCCTCGACGTCCCTGCCGGCGGCGACGTAACGCTTGACGTCGTGCTGACCGAGGTCATCCCGTTCGAGGGCTGGACGACCGGAGAGTTTCACCAACACGCCAGCCCGAGCATCGACTCCGAGGTCGCCGTCGAGCGACGGGTGCTGTCGAACCTGGCCGAGGGGGTGGGCTTCTTTGCGCCCAGTGAGCACGACGTCGTCTACGACTTTCGACCGGTGGTCGAGCGCATGGGGCTGTCCGACCGCGTGCGCGTGCTGACAGGAACCGAAATATCGCCTCTTTACGGGCACTTCGGTGCCTACGGCCTCGAGCCGCAGCCGGACGCCTCGGGTTTCGGCGCGATCGTCTTGCCCGTGCTCGAAGGGGGGCGTTGGCGTGTGAAGCAGGCGCCTGAGCTGGTCGCGGATGCTCGGGCGCGCGGCGCCGAGGTGCTGCAGATCAATCACGCTCGCGAGGGGACGTCGGCATACTTCGACCATATCGGCCTCGTCGCGGGCGCGCCGCTGGAGCTGCTCGATCCGGTCGAGTTCACGCGCGACTTCGACACCATGGAGGTCTTCAACGAGCCGAGCGCCTTCTGTCGACTCTTCGAGGACTGGCTGTCCGTGTGGAATCAGGGCTGGCGCATCACTGCGGTCGGCAACAGCGACACCCACAGCGAGGGCGGCGCGCCGGGCTATCCGCGCAACGTTTTGCCGACTCTGGCCGACCGGCCCGAAGGTGTAGAGCCGGGAGAGGTCTTCGACGCGCTGCGCGGCGGCCGGGTGGTCGTGAGCGGTGGCCTCGTGCTGGACTTCCCGGGGAGCGCGGGTCCAGGGGAGGTGCGCTCGCTGCCCGCAGGCACACTTGAGCTGCGGACACGGATTCGTTCGCCGCGGTGGGCGCGCGCGGAGCGCATCTTCGTCTTCGTCAACGGGCAGCTCGCGCTCGAGCAAGCCGTCGATGTGACGGACGAACAGGTCACCGACTTCGACGATACGCTGCGTGTACCTGTCGACCGTGACGCGTGGGTGGTGGTCCTCGCGACCGGTCCCGCGCTGCGCTTCATCGCTCCTGGGGCACCTGCGTTCGCATTCTCCAACCCCATCGGCGTTGACGTCGATGGGGGCGGCGTCAGCAGCATTGGGCCCGGGCCTGTCCAGCGACCGACGCTTGCTGTCTGCGACTGACCGCGCGGTCACTCAGCCGCGGAAGTTGTCTTTCATGCGACGCAGGGCCGACAGCACGTTCGTCAGCGACGTGTTCGGACCGAACCCGATCGCGCTCACGACCTCAGGCCGGGTCGCTCTCAGGAAGATGTTCGTGCGGCGCTCCTCGCCGAGCAGCGTCGGCACAGTCGGACGGCCCGCCGCGCGGAGTGCCCTCGCGTGGCCCTCTCGAATCTTCATGGCGTCGTCGTCGGGCAGCAGTCGTCGGGCGAAGCGCAGGTTGTCGAGCGTGTACTCGTGGCCGCAGCAGACGACCGTCTCGTCCGGCAGGTCCGCGAGGGTGACGTAGAGCGCGACACGCAGGTCATCGGGGGTGCCCTCAAAGAGGCGACCGCAGCCGCCGCTGAAGAGGGTGTCGCCGCAGAACAGGTGGTTCCCGACGATGTACGCGACGTGCCCCTTCGTGTGGGCAGGGATCGCCCGCATCTCGGCGCTCATGCCGGCGAATGAAAATCGGCCAGGCTCGAGCGCCACGTCGAGCGGTGGCAAACGAGCGGCGTCTGCCGCGGGCCCGTACACCTTGACGTTCGGATAGGCCTCGCGGATGCCCTCGACACCGCCGACGTGGTCTGCGTGATGGTGGGTCAGGAGAACGCCCGTGATCGGCAAGCCCTTGCCACGCGCGGCATAGAGCGCGGGCTCCGCCTCCCCCGGATCGACGAACCACAGCGTGTCGTCGTCTGCGACGATGAGCCACGCGTAGTTGTCCTTGAGGCACGCGACCGGAACGACCTTCACTCCCACCTCCAGCGCGATGACGGCTTGACGTGCCGCCTCGTCGGGAGCAGACTATCGCGGCTTTAGTTCCGGAATCGAGAATCGAGGAGACGAAAAATGAAGACTCGTAAGCAGCGTCGCGTCACCGCCCGCAAGAAGGCCGCTCACAAGCGCAAGGTCAGCAAGGCCACGAGCCGGGTGAAGAGCCTGCTCAAGAAGAAGACGAACGGCCGCCTCGGCTGAGCGCACGATGCTCGGCCGCCGTTGCGTGGCCGACCTGACCGACCGGCGCCTCAAGCGCCTCAATAGGGCCCGCGGTGGCCCGGGCGCCTGAGCAAGTCAGACGCGCGGTCCCAGCAGGAGACGCCACTCAGGGCGCCTGAACGTCCCACACGTTGACGAGCGGCCCGAACTCCTCGCAGCGCCCGTTCGCGCCGTCGCGCGCGACGTCCGTCGGGCGCACCCACAGCGAGTAATCGATGCGCTTGTCGCCGTCGTTGATGGTGACGTCTCCCGAGACCAGCACGACCACGCTCGCGTCGGTCGCGCCGCCTCGAATGACCATGCACTCCGAGTTCGCCTGCCGGTTCGGATCGGGGTTCTCTTGTAAGTCGACGGCGATGCCCTCGTCGTCCAAGAGCAGGTACGACAGCAGGGCGGAGCCGTCCGTGAAGCGCGAGTAGCTGAGGTGCACCGTGCGGTCCTCGCCGGCGGGCACCAGCAGCCGGTAGTTGTCACCGAGGCCGAGGCTGCGCTCGTCGTTCATGTTCGCGCGGTCGGCGCAGAGCCAGCCGTCGCAGACCGCCGCTTCGCCCGCACCCAAGTCGGTCGCGCTCGCCACGTCGTCGTTGTCGCCGAGCTGCTCACGCCAGTCGGGCGCGCAGGTGTCACCGGGCGGCGTCACGCTGATGGCCAGATTGTAGCTGTTCTCTTGGGATGCGTCCGCGCCGGAGACCAGGACGTAGTAGTCACCTGCGTCGACGATGTCCTTTTGCACGTCGAGCGCCTCGGGAGAGCCGTTGTGCGCGCTGAGCTGGGTCGCGATGCGGCACCGCGACGCGATGCAGTAGCCCTCGTTGTCCTCGAGGACCCGGTTGTTGTTGGCATCGCAGTCGTTGTCGGTACGGCAGCCGCAGAAGCGCTGCGCGCCCTGCAGGCAGACGCCCGGCGCGCCTGCACGGCGGCACGCGAGGTCGTCTTGGCAAGCGACGTCGTCGGCCGCGTTCGTCACCGAGGTGTAGAGGCGCAGGTCAAGGTTGCCCGCGGCCGGTGCGAAGGCGTTCGTCGAGACGCAGATGCGAGAGCGCGGCTCTTGTACCGAGAAGCGGTACCAATCCTTGTCGCCCACGTTGTCAGGCACATTGCAGACGAGGCCGTTGTCGTACTCGAAGCGGGTGTTCGCACCGGGGAGCGCATCGAGGGCCGTCGCCGAGGTCGCGGCGTCGTTGCGCAGCGCGCCCGGGCCCACTTCGGCGCGGTCGGCGCCGCACATCGCGCTCGGGTCGATGCGGATGGTCAAGCGGTAGGGGTCTGCCGAGCCCGCGCCGACAGCGCGGACGCGCACGAAGTAATCGCCTGGCTGAGCGCCGTTGAACACCGCCGGTTCGGCGCTCCCGGCCGCGCCCATGAGGCCGCCCGTACCCCGCACGTTGCCGTCCACTGCACCGATGATCTCGACGACGGCCGTGCCCGCGAGGGCATCGCTCGTTGCTGTGATCTGGATCTGGTCGCCGTCGTCAGCACGGAAGCGGTAGAGGTCGGTTTCCTGGGCGCACAGCGCGAGATCAAGCGGGATGGCGAGCTCCGCGCCTCGGCGCAGGCGGCCGTTCATCGTCACGCCCGGGAGCGCGTCGAGGTTCGCGTTCGCGCCGACGGCGTTGATGACGTCGTTCGGCTCGGCCGCGTCCTCTCGGCACGCCTGACCCGGCTGCAGCAGGCGCACGCACAGGTCGTAGTTGTCGATCACGACGTTGTCCGTCTCGCCCCGCAGGCGAATGAGCCACGGCTCGTCCGACAGACCGACCGTGTCGCGCGGCACATCAATCTCGTAGAGCGTGCGACCCTGCGGCGTCACCATGCCCGCGGCGGTCGCGTAGTTGGGGTTCGCGAGGCCGTTCCGTGTACGCGACGCTTGGTAGGTCTCCACGACGGCGTCCCCGTTCACGAGGCCGTCGACCGAGAGCTGGAGCGAGAAGCCGGCGTTCACGCTCGAACCCGGGAAGCTGAACCAGTCTTCGTCGCCGTTGCAGGCGCTGCCGTTGAAGCAGAAGAGCTCGTCCCCCACGCCGTCCCAGTTGATGGGCTGCGCGTTGTCCTGGTTGTTGAAGCCGCCGCCGTTGTTCGCCTCCTCCGAAAGGTCGGGGAAGCAGGCGTCGTTGATGGCGTCGATCACAACGACGCGCAGCGTGTACGACTGCGACACGGCATCGTCCGACGAGACCTCGACGAAGTAGTCGTCCGGAACGCGGAAACCCATGCCTGCAGCGGGGTACTGAATCCGCTTCGGGGACCCCAGGTCATTCAGCGCTGCCAGCTCGGTCACCTCGTCGCGGTCGATCAGGCGCAGACGCATATCGCCGACGCCGGCGTCGAACTCGAGCGTGACCTGCACCCGATACCCCTGAAGCATCGGGATCGCGTACACATCGGGGTTGCCGCCGCACAGGAGCGCGCCGCGCACCTCGGCGCGATTGTTGACGAGCTGGAGCGCAGTCGCGGTCGCAGGGCTGTCGTTCGGTGGGTCGGTCTCATCGTCGCGGCAGCCCACGACGCAGCGTCCGCCGTCCGCTGCTGGCGCGCAGAACTCATCGAGTGTGCAGTCGTCGCTCGACCCGCAGAAGTCGCGGCAGTAGAAGCCCACCGGGTCGCAGTACGCGCCGTTCGGGCAGCTTGCGTCCGCCTCACAGCCAGACACGCAGTCGCGCTGGTTGTTGCAGACCTCGCCCGCGCCGCAAGAGCTCGGATCTTGGCGGCAGCCCTCCGAGCAGACGCCCGCGGCGGTGTCGCAGAAGCGGCCTTCGGGGCACTCAGCGTCCGTCTGACACGCCTGGCCGGCCGCGCACTGACGTGTGGCCGGGTCGCAGACCTGGCCCGCAGGGCAGGCGTTCGGATCGTCTGTGCGGCAGCCCAGCGCGCACAGGCCGAGGTCGCTGCAGAAACGGTCGCCCTCGCAGTTTGCGTCAGACTCGCAGCGCGGCCCGCAGGGGTTGGGCTCGCAGCTTGTCAAGCTGTCGATCGCGACCCCTTCGCCGCAGGCTGCAGCGTCCTGCACGACGCCGCAGGTCGTCAGCTGGTCGCCCGAGCAGCACACGACAGCGGCGACGCATGCGCGAGTCGCGGCGTCGCACACTTGTCCCGCGTCGCAGGAGTTTGGTTCGGTCCGGCAGCCTTCGACGCACGCCTTGGCGCCCACATCGCAGTACTGCCCGTCGGGGCAGCCAATGTCCGCTGAGCAGCCGCCGCACAGCCGCGTCGAAGCGTCGCACAGTTGGCCCTCGGGGCAGCTCGCGTCGTCGCGACAGCCTCGGGTACAGGTGCCCGTCAGGTCGTTCTCATCCGCGCGGGCGCAGTACTCGTTCGGCGCGCAGACGGCGTCCTCGGTGCACTCGACGGTCGGCATCGTGCCGCCCGTCGGGCCCATATCGCCCATGTCGGCCTCTTCGCACCCGAACAGCCCGCAGCTCGCGTCGGGTGTCTGCGTGAGGCGCCTGCCGCCGCTGCTGTCGGAGCACGCTGCGCTGGCCACTGCGAGCGCGAGGAGGCCGAGTCGCTTCAAGTTCAACATCGCCATGTTTTCCCCCAAGTTTGACTGATTGGCGCGCTCAGCGTCGCGAAACGAACGCAAGCAGAGCGCGTGAGCGCCGCGCGTTCGCGAACAGGAGCTCACTGAGAGATTCGTCGACATGCCGCAGCGCATTCCCCGACGAAACGAGCAGGCCACCCGTCGGATAGACGTCCGTGGGAACGGGCGCGATGGCTGAGCCGGTGACATCGCCGTCCACGGTGGCCGAGTCTCCTGCGTCGCCCGACCAAGCGGCCACGCCCACCGAGGTCGCTGCCCACACACCATTCCCGGTCGCGGCCAGGCCCAGAGCGGGGAAGTCGAGCGGCGCGCCGCTGATCAACGCTGCAGCGGCGTCCGCCTCGAAGTCGCCCGCGTCGAAGGCGAGCACGCGGCGCGCCTTCGCGTCTGCGACGAACACGCGGTCGCTTGACGGGTCGGCGACCACATGGGTGAAGACCCCGCCGATGCGACGCTGCGCTCGAAGCGCAGGCTGTCCGCGCTCCGCTGCGGCGACATCGATGACGCGGACCTCGCCGCCCTGAGTGACCACGACGAGCCGGTCACCGGCGAGGCCGAAGTCTCCGGCGGGCAGATAGGCCAGCCCTGTCGCACGGCCCATCGCGCCGAGCGGCACTGTGCGCAGTGCCTTGAGGCGCTCAGCGTCGATGACGGTCACCGAGTCGCTGTCGGCGTTCAGCGCCCAAGCGCGCGACGTCCCGTTGGAGGTCGTGCCTGCGGCGACGTCGAGACAGCCTAAGCCGGTCCGGATCAGGCGGTCGTAAGACGCCGAGAGCTCGGGGCGGGCAAGGTCGATCACGGCCACGCCGCCGCTGCCGGGCGATGCGGCAAACACGAAGCGACCGCTCGGATCGGCTGCGAGCCCGCCGACACCGTTCGCCAGTCGGACCTCGTCACGCGGCCGGAACGTCAGGCGCCGGTCATTCGGGTCGCGACCGTATTCGACGACCCGCAGACGGCCTTCGCCGTCGACGACGCTCGCCGCGACCGCGAAAGGCGTGCCCGCGTCCTCGACGCTGAGCGTGAAGCTGCGCTCGCGGATGAGGCCGGAGGGCGCGATGACGCGCAGGCGGACCGTGAACTCGCCCGCATCGACGAAGGAGGGTGTCCACTGGATGCGCGCTGTTCGTCGACCCTCGGGTCCAGCGGGCTCGGTCAGTGTGAATCGAGCGCCCTCGGGGAGCGCGGGCGCCGGGACCTGAACGGGGCCGTCGAACGAGGCGTCGTCCTGCTGAGCGGCGAAGGCGACCACGTCGATGCTCAGCGCCTCGCCCTCGACGCCCTCGTAGCGGTTCTCAGCGGTCACGCGGGGGAGGGCGCGCGTGACGTCGACGTTGACCTCCGCCTCGTCCATACCGCCGTCGCCGTCGTCGACCGAGACGCGGATGCGGAAGCGCTGGATACGATCATAGGTGTGCCGAACCACCGCGCCGCTCAGCACGGTGCCGTCGCCCATGTCCCACGTGATGGTGGGTACGTCGTCCTCGACGTCCACGACGCGGGCCGTGAACGTCTGCTCAACGCCGATCTCCAAGCTGCCCTCGGGCAGCGCGATCTCGAGTTGCGGTGCGGCGTTCACGATTTCGACGGTGAACTCTGCGGAGTCTTCGCTGCCGTCCTCGTCTTCGACCGTCAGACGCACCAGGAAGGTGCCGTTGTCCGGCCAGGCGTAGTCCAGCGTCGCGAGCCCCGGGCCCTCTCGGACGACGCCGTTCCCCAAGTCCCAGCGGTAAGTCGTGATGGGGTCTGAAGGCGCCCCCGAGGTGCTCGTCGTCGCGTCGAGGCGCAGCGGCACGCCCTCGACGCCGGTGTTGGTGCCCGGCGGAAAGAGCACCGCAAAGTCAGCCGCGGGCGAGACGTCGAAGATCGTCACGTTCTTCGTCCCAGGGCGCTCATCGTCCTCGTCTACGGCCGTCAGCGTGACCACGACAGCGCCGTCCCGCTCGAAGACGTGCGTCACGTCGCGCTCGTCCGGGCGCTTGTTCACGACCGGTGTGCCATCGCCGAAGCTCCAGCGGAGCGCCCGCAAAGGGTCTCCGGGTCCGCCTTCGCGGGTGTTGCCCGCCGAGAAGACCAGCGCCTGCCCTTCGACACCCAGTGCAGGGCCGACGACCTCGACGATCGGGTCGAGGTCTGCGACGACGACCTGCACGGACGCTTCGTCCGTCGAGCCGTTCACGTCCGTGACGGTGACCCGCGTCGTGTAGGTCCCATTGTTCGCATACGTGTGCGTGGGGCTGCGCTCCACGGGCCCCTCGAGGATCGGCGAGCCGTCCCCAAAGTCCCACGCGAAGCTCACGATGGGGTCGTTCCCACCCGGCGACGCCGTCACGGCGAAGGCCGTCGGCTGCCCCTCGACTTGGCGCGCGGCGTCGAACACCACGAGGTCGCTGATCGACGGTGGGACGTCGCGTACGACGAGGTCCACCGACGCCGAGCAGGTCGAGTCGAGGTCACGCGCCACCAGCGTCACACGATAGGGCCCTGGGGCGTCGAAGACGTAGAGGGCGAAGTCTTGGCCGAAGATGGACTGGTCGGGCTCTACGCCGGGGCCGGGGAGGTTCTCGAAGTACCAATCAAAGGCGATGATCGGGTCGCTCGGGTGCCCCGCGACCGTGCCTGCGGCGTCGAAGGTGATCGCCTGACCTTGGTCGACCTCAAGGGCATCCGTGGTGAGGAAGCATGTCGGGTTGACGTCGGTCACGCGGATCACGGCTGAGGCCTCGGCCGTCGCGCCGTTCCCGGCGGTGACACGCAGGCGGATCGTAAAGACGCCGTCGCCGCGATTCGCCTCGAAGGTCGTCGTCGACTGGGTGCCTTCGCGGGCATCGAAGAAGCCGTCGCCGTTCGTGTCCCACTCGTAGCGGACGATGCCGCCGATCTGCGCCGGAGCGTTGCTCCCGCGCGCGTCGAGGACAACCGACCCACCCTGAGCAACCTGCGCGGGCGCAACGAGGACGGCCTCGGGTCGCTGCAGGATCGTAAACCGGCGCGTCGCGCTGACTTGAGCCCCGCCGCACACTGCGGTGGTCACGCTGAGCGTGTAGTCGCCCGGCTCATCGATGAGGGACCCGGGGATAAAGACGACCTCGGGCTCATTCCCGCGACGCAGGGTCGCGTTGCGGTAGTCGAGGCAGTCTTGACCCGCGGTGAGGCTGTAGGTCGGGTTCGCAGAGGGCACCGCGTCGCCCTCGGAGACCCCGTCGATGGCGATGACGACGGTCGGATCGGCCGGGAATTGTCGCGTTGTGAGCACGACCTCCTGCGCGTTGCCGCAGTTGTCGGCAACCGTATAGATGCGCCGGACGCTGCACCCGTTCGTCACGGTCCGCAGCTCAATCGACGGCGCAGGGTCCTGAGCGTCCGTCAGGTTGTAGTTCAGCGGAGGCGGGACCATGTTGCAGACGTTGCCGTTCGGCAGGTCACCCACCGGCCGCATCGTCGGCGCTGCGCGGTCAAGGCGGAACGACACCACGTCTGACGCGGCGGTCTCGTCCGCGACCTGTCCTTGGACCGTCAGCGTGCGAGCTGCGCCATCCTGAATCGCGAGCAGGCTGTAAAGATCCGTCTCCTCGGCGACCCCTTCGGCGGCGGGCGTATAGACCGCCACGAACTGCGGGTTCCCGTCGACCAAGAACGTGAGCGCGATGGGGTCGGGGACTCCGTTGCCGTTGTTCTCTGAGAGGCGAATCCGCGTCGATACGGGCCTCTGCGGCTGCGCGGCTTCGCCGCCCAGGATGCCTCCGAGGAAGGTCTCGCCGCCGTTGTTCACGCAGGCGCCTGCCGTCGGCGAGAGGATATCGAGGGAGACGACCGCAGGGCCGTTGGCGAGTGCCAACGACGGCGCGAGGAGACAGGCGGCCAACATCGACGTGCGGAGCATGGGGCACCCTTGAACCGTGAGGCTGTCGAGAGCAGATCGCGACGCGACTCTGAGCGCCGACAGACTAACCCTGAACACTGGAATGATCCAAGTGACGCGACGGCACGTAGAGGGTGTTTCATGGTCGCCGTTTGCGCGTGCGGTCGATGCGCTGCTATGTGGCTCAGTGGTGCGTTCTCAGGGTTTCCGAAGGAGGCAAGCGTGAAAAATGCTGTGGTTGGGGGCGTCGCGGTCGTCGCCGTGGCGCTGGGGTTGTGGGTCTGGAGCGAGTCGAACCGCTCGACGCCGAAGAGCAACGGCCCCGCGCCGGAGAGCGATGCGCCACGCGCCGTCGAGGCGCTGCCCGCCTTTGACGCGGGCGTCGCCGCTGTCGACGCGGGTCTGCAGCCCGACGCCGCGCTGACGGCCGAGCGTGTGCGTGAGGCGGGCCTCTTTGGTCGGCCCGCGACCTGGGTCGATGGTCAATTCCTCAACGGTTCGGGGAGCTGGAAGAAGGTCGCGGACGCGGCCTCGCCGACGTTCACGAACGAGCGCGGCGTCGTCGCGCGTGTCGTTGTAGAGGGTGACAAGGTGGTCGGCGCCCGGATCGAGTTCCCCAAGACGGCAGCGACCGCGGACGTTCAGACGTTGTCGCCTCAGCTCGTCGGGTTCCGAACGGCGCTCGACCCGCAGGGCTACCAGATGGCCGACCAGAAGCTCGGCACGCAGAGGTCGGGCGAGTTCACCACGGCCGAGGGGCGCAAGGTGTACTGGAAGGGCGAGGTCTTCAACGCGACCCCGCCCGCGCGACCCATCTGGATGGAGTATCGACTCTCACCGTTCTGACCCGGCGGCGCGCACGGGCGCCGCGGGGTCAGCGCGGGGATTCGGCCAGGACGTCAGGGCGCCGGCTGCGCCTCGGGGCAGACCGCCGGCCACGGCTGCGGCGCGACGCCTTCGCGCGCGACGAAGCACGTGTTGTAGGTCCGCACGATCAGGCAGCGCTGTTCGTCGTTCGTGTAGTACTGCAGCGCCGCGTCGACCTGCGTGTTATCGACGAGCGCGAGGCCCGCGCGCTGCGAGGTCCGCGCGTTTCGTGCGACCGCCGAGAACTGACCGCAGACGAACTCGACGCGGAGCAGCGAGATCTCGATGCGGAACTTCACGGCGAGCATGAGACAGGCCTGAATGTTGCGGATGTAGACGCCCTCACCGGCCGCCTCGTAGAGGTCGTCGATCAAGTCCATCAGCAGCAGCTCGTTCTGGAGTGCCTGCTCATCGGTGATGCACTGGCCGGCATCGCACACGATCGCGATCGGCAGGCGCACCAAGTCCTGAATGCGCCCGAGTGTGTCGAGCGTGTCGAGCACCTGAGCGTGACCGGGACCGAGGTCGCCGGGCGCGCCGGAGTCGACATACGTCTGCAGCTCGGTACGGAGCTCGCCGAGCGCCGTGATCAGGTTCGTGTTGACCGCGTTCGCGTTCGCGACGCGGCGGACCGGGTCGGCGTTCGCACCCACCGGCTCCTGCACCGCGAACTTGTCGAAGCGGTTGCAGGGGTCGATCGCGTCTCGCAGGTAGAAGTACGCCTCATACCCTGCGCCGAAGAGGTCGCGCACAAGCTGAGCGCCCGCCGCCCCCGAAACATCTCGGCGGAAGTTCGGGTCGTCATAAATGGCCCGCAGATCCGCCAAGTAGCTGTCTGCGCGGACCACGGAGGGGTGGTCAGCGGGCACGGGGGCTCGGTTCTGCTCACCCGTCACGACAGACGTTCGGAGCGCGGTGAGGTCGCGGAGCAGCGTGCGAGAGATAGCCCAGAGCAGGTTGCCGTAGTCACCTCCGGCCTCCTGCGAGCGCTTCACGTCGAACGTGATCGAGTCCCAGGCCACCCACGAATCACCGCGGCGGCCGTAACGCTCGGCCCACAGGCCACCGTCCTCAATCGTCGCCTGCGTGTTCAGGACGCGCCCCTTCGCGACGAGCGAGGCGTTGGGGTCGTTCCGCACCGCGGCGATGCGCGCATCGGCCACCTGCATCAGCTCCGCGAACGTGATCTCCCGCACGCGCAGGTTGATGCGCTGCGTCGTCGACGAGTCCCGGTCGTACACTGTGACGGTGACCGGGTAGTTGCCGGCGTCTTCGAAGATCCAGGTCGTCGATTCACCCGCGCGGTCCGGCTGGCCGTCGCCCGTAAAGTCCCACTCGATGCGGGTAATCGGGTCGCCGGGGGCACCCTGCGTGGCGTCGATGCTGAACCGCATGTCGGCGATCTCATACGCAGGGTCCGGCGGCGTCACCGCGTTGATGATCGGGTCGACGTCGCGCACGGTCACCGTGGTGACGACGCTCGCGTTGTTGTCCTCGTCCTGCACCGTGAGGCGCACGTTGTAGAGGCCGTCATTGAGCCATGTGTGCGTCACGGAGTTGGCCGCGGGCGCGACGACGACGCCGTTGGGCGTCCCGTCGTTGAAGTCCCACGTGTAGCGGGTGATCGCGTCGGCGGGGCTGAGCGAGCGGCTCGCCGCTCCGTCCAGCGTCAACGCGACGCCCTGCGGCACGACATAAGGGCCAGCCGCGCTCGCGATGGGCGTGATGTCCCGCACGGTGACCTGGAAGAGCTGGTCAGCGGAGCTCCCGAGCGAGTCCGTCGCGCGCAGTGTGCCCGTGAAGACGCCGTTCGCGTCCGTAGGGAAGGTGGCCAGCGGCGACGCGGAGGCGCCCATGGGGGCGTTGCTCGTGAAGTCGAAGGTCCCGTCGTTCGTGAAGTCCCACTCGTAGCGCACGATGCGGTCAATGGCCTCGGGCGCAGAGGACTCCGAAGCGTCCAGTTGGAGACCGCTGCCCTCGTCCACGATGTAGCTTGGGCGACCGACCGGTCCTGCGGGGTCCACGTTCGGGTGCCCCGCGATCTGCGCATCGGGCACGGGCGAACGGTTGACCGCGAAGTTCAGCAGCTGGTGACGCGGCGTGCCGGAGCAGTTCGTAATGGTCAGGTCGAGCGTGTAGGTGCCCGGCAGGTCGACGACCGAGTTCGCGACATAGTTGTTCGCCGCACCGCCGTTGTGCGCGAGCGTGGCCATGATGCTGTTCACGCAGTCTGCGGGGCCAACGACCATCCACGTCAGGCGCGTCGACTGCACGAGCTGACCCTCGGTCGCGCCGTTCACAGTGACCTCGACCGGCTCGGCGACGCGCACGTTGCGCACCGCAGAACCGACGTTGCCGCACTTGTCCGTCGCCGTGACCGTGTACGTATCGCGGCAGCCGAGCTCAACCCGCGACTGCTCGACGCGGGGACTCGGATCGCCCGCATCCTGCACGCGCGGCTGCAAGTCGACGTTGGCGGCCTGGTTTGCCGGCAAGCAGATGTTCTCGCTGATGAGCATGTTCCCGAAAGACACGGCGGGCGCCGTGCGGTCGAAGGTGATCGGGCCACCCGCGTTCACCGTCACTACGCCGCCTTGGTTGTCGTCGAACCGCACCTCGAGCGCGACGCCGCCCTCGGGGACGAGCGCGGGGTTCGCGATGCGGATTGTGCCGTTGACAGGCGTTCCGTTCGCGTTCGTCGCGACGTTGTTCTGGCGAGCGACCTCGACGCCACCCGCGAGTACGATGACTGTGACGGGATCACCCTCGGGGTCCGCGACGGAGTAAGCGACGTCGAACGGCGCCGCACCGATGCAGACGGTCGGGTCGTCCGAGCGCGGCGAACGAATCTCGCCGACCGGCGGCGCCTCGAGCTGCACCCGGATGGTCGCCTGCGCGGGCTGGCTGCACAGGCGGGGGTTGCCCGAGTCGCACACGACCAAGTTGACGAGGAAGTCCTGGCCGATCTGCCAAGCGACGTTGCTGTAACCCGCGACAGTCGCGCCCTCAAAGTCGTCGAGGCCGCCGTTCGGACCGCCCACAACGCCGTTGTCGTCCGTACCGAAGAGGCCGTCATTGTCGGTGTCCCAGCGGTAGGTCGAGATGGCATCGCAGGGCGCGTTCGGGTCGCGCGAGTTGCGCCCATCGAGCGTCACGGTCGCGAATCCAGCGCCCACACGGCCCGTGACGTACGGACCGCCGGCGTTGGCGACGGGCGCGACGTTGACGAGGTTCAGGCGGACGTTGACGTTGACCGTCGCCGAGGTGTGGCCCGCTGCGTCGACGACGCGGACGCGGGCGACGTAGGGCGTTTGGAGCGCGGCCACGTTGCGGGTCACGCGGGCGCCCTGCGTCTCGAAGACGCCGTCGCCGTCGCCGTCGAAGTCCCACTCGTAGCGCGCGATCGCGAGGTTCGCATCTCC
>CANLBD010000003.1 GCA_947488215.1 Myxococcales bacterium
CCGTCTACGACGGCGGCAGCGGGCGCCTGCTCGGCGAGGCCGTGCTGGCGATCCCGAAGGGCAAGTTCACGCCTAAGCTCTACACGAGCGCGGCGAAGGCGATTGAGCCGTACTTGCGGCAGGGCTCGTTCCGGTCGGCGCCGCTTGAGCCCGAGGCCGAGCCGGTGGTTGTGGCCCCGGTGATGGCGGACGCGGATTCGGGCGACGCCGCCAGCGATGAAGCGGACGACGAGGTCCGGCCCCGCGGGCGCAAGCGGCTGCCGCCGATCGTGCGGGTGCGGGGAGGTTTCGTGACGGAAAGTCGGAGTTTCAACTACCGCACGGAGAAGGAGTCTCTCGTTTTTCTTGAGAAGGGCATCAGGTACGACTCCTACTTGTTGCAGACCCCCGGCTTCTCGCTAGACGCCGAGGTCTACCCGCTGGCGGCTGCGCTCAAGGGTCCGGTCACAGGCTTCGGCATCACAGGCAGCTTCGACAAGGTCTTCTTGGAGACGAAGCAGCAGGTCAAGAACGAAGACGGCTCGACCGTCACCCAGAGCCTCGAGACCCGACAGAGCGCGGCCCGAGTGGGCCTGCGCTTCCGCTACGGCTTCGAGGAGCATGAGCTGTCGCCCGAGGTCACAGCAGACGTTGGGATGGGCTGGCGTGTCTTTGAGCTGGGCCAGAACGACGAGTACCGCGGCACGAACTACCGCTACTGGGTCTTGGGCGTGGGCGGCGCCGTGCCGCTGACGACGCCGCTGGCCATCCTGGAGGCGAAGTTCAACTACGCGCCGACGGCCGATCTGGCCGAGTCAACGCGCGAGCTTGCGGCAAAGGCGGACGTCATCGGCTTCGGATTCACCGCGGGCATGACCTCACGTTTTGCGCCCGGTTGGTCGGCGTCGCTGCTCTACGACTGGCAGATGTTCACGCTCGACCTCGACGGCGAAGGCCGAGGTGGCCGCGTCGGCCGAGCCGCCGAAGATGTCTACCAAGGCCTGCGCCTCGTCGCGGGTTGGGAGTACTGAGGTGAGCCTGGACGCGCAGCTTGACGCGCTCGTCAACGAGGTCGGCGCGGCGCAGGTCGAGCGCCTTCGACGCGCCCCCCAAGGCTTGGGTGACTTGGACGTGGCGCTCGCCGCGCTCACCGGCGCGCCGCTACCCGAGCTCTTTCAGGCGCGGACGCCGGAGCCCGTGAACGCGCCCGAGCCCACGCCTGCGCCTGAGCCCGAGCTCGAGCTCGAAGCCACGCCGGTGCCTGCGATACCGCTCGACGCCGACCTCAGCCCGCTGCGCGACGAGAGCGTCGCTACGGAGCACGGCATCGAGCAGGAGGTCGACGACGACTACATCGAGGCCGCCGCAGACGCCGGCGGGCCAGCGCCGATCGACTTCGACATCGTCGACGAGGAGGACGCCCCCCTCGACGAGGACGCGACCGTGGAGGCGGACCTGCGGCGCTACTTCGCGAGCGACGAGGACCGCGACCGCGCGCTCCTCGCCGCGCCCCCTGCCCCGCCCCCTGCGGAGCGCAAGCCCGCCGAGGTCGACCCCGAGGCGACGCCGTCTCCGAAGCGCGACAGCAGCCTGCTCACGAGCGTGAAGAAGCTCTTCCGCAAGTGAGCGAGGTGCCGCGTCAGCAGACGCGGTAAGGCGCCAAAAACGCGCCGACATCCCCGTTCCAAGCGCGCCGCATTCGGTCCGCGGGGCACTCGCCCGCGCTCAGGTCACGGGACAAGACATCGAGCAGCGGCGTCGCGCCGGGCTCCCAGCGCCCCAAGCCCCCCTCGACGAGCGGCAGGACGCGCGCCCACCAGTCCGCGAGGCTGCGGCCTGCGAGGGTCGCGCTGAGGCCGTCAACCACGACCTGGTCACGGGCTGAGCGCCAGGCATCGGGCCCGACGTCGGCGAAGAGCTCGAAGAACGCATCGAGCGTCTGCGCGTCGTACAGCGCGCCCACATGCAAGGCCGAGAGCGCCAAGATGTGGTCGCGGTCCCCCATATCCGCCGCCCGCACCTCAAGGTGCTGCTTGAGGCGCACGTCGGGGAAGAGGGTCGACAGATGCAGGGCGAAGTCGCCCATGTTTGGGCGATGACCGCCGAAGCCCTCGGCCATGAAGCGTCGAAACGGCAGGCCATCGCAGCGGATGTAGCCGGCGTCGCGGTGAATGAAGAACATCGGCGCGTCGAGCGCCCACGTCACGTAGTCCGAGAGGGTGGCGTCGCGCTTCAGGAGCGCGTCCGGCAGCACGCAGCGCGCGCGGTCGACGTCGTCCCAAATCCGCATGCGAAACGACCGCTCTGGCACCAAGTGGCCGTGCCGCACGGTCGACGCGGCCCACAGGGCGACGACGAGCGGCTGCAGCATGAGCGCGACGCGGAACTTACGCATGGCGTCGTCGGCGTCCGCGTAGTCCAGGTTAGCCTGCACTGTGCAGGTCAGGTGCATCATGTCGAGGCCGGTCGTGCCGACCGTGGGCAGGTACTGCCGCATGATGCCGTAGCGGGCCTTGGGCATGCGGGGCATGTCCTCGGCGCGCGCCGTAGGCGCCATGCCCAGGCCGTACCACTCCAGACCGAGCGGCGCGCTGAAGCGCCGCAGCTCCTCGAAGTGCGCGTCCGTCTCGCGCACGAGCTCGGCGAGCGTGCGCAGCGGGGCGCCCGACAGCTCGAGCTGACCACCCGGCTCGAGCGTGATCGTGGCGCGGTCGCGCTTAAGCGCAATGATGTCGGCGCCCTCGTAAGTCGGCGCCCAGCCCGCATCGCGCGCGAGCGCCTCGAGCAGCGCGCCGATGCCCCGCGGCCCCTCCCAGGTCGGGTGCCGCGCGAGGTCCGGCCACCAACCGAGCTTCTCATGCTCGGTGCCGCAGACCCACCGCTCGGGCGGTCGTCCCCCAGCGGCCATCCACGCGACGAGCTCGTCCTCGTGGGAGAGCGGCGTGGCGTCGTCAAAGGTCTGCGAGCTCATGGGGACTCCGGTCTGGGTATGGGCGCTTGCGGGCGGGGCTGGAGTTTGCTACAAGGCCGCCGCCTTTTCACCCCACACGTGCAGGGGAGTGGCGCCGGGGCGTCTCACCGCGAGTGAGCCGGCGACCACGACGATCCGCACGGAGGCCACAACGCGACAGAGGAGTTAGATAAGATGGCGATTCTTTCGATGCGAGAGCTGCTTGAGGCGGGCGTTCACTTCGGCCACCAGACGACCCGGTGGAACCCCCGGATGAAGCCGTACATCTACGGCGCCCGAAACGGCATCTACATCATGGACCTGCAGAAGACGGTCCCGATGTTCGACGCCGCCTACAACTACGTCAGCAGCGTCGTGGCGCGCGGCGAGTCGGTGCTCTTCGTGGGCACCAAGAAGCAGGCGCAGGACGTGATCAAGGCTCAGGCCGAGCGCTGCGGCATGTTCTCGGTCACGAACCGCTGGCTCGGCGGCACGCTGACCAACTTCTCGACCGTGAAGCAGTCGGTCGCCAAGCTCCGCGCCCTCGAGAAGATGAGCTCGGACGGCACCTTCGACCGCATCACGAAGAAGGAGGCCATGAACCGCAGCCGTGAGCGCGACAAGCTCGAGATCAACCTCGGCGGTCTGAAGAGCATGGACCACCTGCCCGGCGCGGTGTTCATCATCGACACGCTCAAGGAGCACATCGCGGTCTCCGAGGCGCGCAAGCTCGGCATCAAGGTCATCGCGGTCGTGGACACCAACAGCGACCCCGAGGGCATCGACTTCCCGATCCCCGGCAACGACGACGCGCTCCGCTCGATCGAGATCTTCACGAGCAAGATCGCGGACGCCGTCATCGAGGGCAAGATGCGCAACAAGGAGCGCTTCACGGGCGGCGGCGACATCGGCGACCTGGGCGCGGCGATGATGGGCCAAGCCCGCGACGGCGGCCCCGAGGTCGAGCTCAAGCCCCGTGGCATGGACCTCGGCACGCCGGACGCGTCCGCCTCGCCCACCGAGCCGGTGGACGCGGGCGCCTGAGCCCCTTCGACTTCAGAACCCTGAGCTGAGAGGAAGAACGAACGATGGCGATTTCCGCTGCGGACGTGAAGGCCCTGCGTGACAAGACGAACGCGGGCATGTCGGATTGCAAGAAGGCCCTCGAAGAGGCGGGCGGCGACCAGGACAAGGCCGCTGAGATCCTCATGAAGAAGGGCATCGTCAAGGCCGCCGAGCGCGCTGGTCGCGTGGCGACCGAGGGCGCGGTGGGCAGCTACGTGCACAGCGGCCGCATCGGCGTGCTCGTCGAGGTCAACTGTGAGACGGACTTCGTCTCGCGGATGGACGAGTTCAAGGCGCTCGTGAAGGACATCGCGATGCACATCGCGGCCGCGGACCCCCGCCCTCGCTACATCGAGGAGTCGGAGATCCCCGCCGACGAGATCGCGAAGCAGACCGAGATCTTCATGGCGACCCCGGATGTGCAGGGCAAGCCCGAGGCGATCCGCGGCAAGATCGTGGACGGCAAGATCGCGAAGTGGAAGCGCGAGCAGTGCCTGCTCGACCAGCCCTTCATCAAGGACCCCGAGGTCACGGTCAGCCAGTACTTGGTCAAGACCGTCGCGGCCACGATCAAGGAGAACGTCAAGATCCGTCGCTTCGCCCGCTTCGAGATGGGCGAGGGCCTCGAGAAGAAGACGTCGGACTTCGCGGCCGAGGTCGCTGCGGCGGTCGGCGGCTGAAAGCACACCATGAGCGCGCTCGCACGAGTCCTTCTCAAGATCTCTGGCGAGGCGCTCATGGGCGACGGCCAGTACGGCATCTCGCCCGATTTCATCGAGCGCATCGCGGGTGAAATCCGCGAGGTGCACGCGACTGGCTGCCAGCTCGCCCTCGTCATCGGGGGCGGCAACATCTTTCGTGGCGTGGCGGGCTCAGCCCGTGGCATGGACCGCGTGAGCGCGGACTACATGGGCATGCTCGCCACGACCATCAACGCGCTCGCGATGCAGGACGCGCTGGAGAAGCAGGGCCTGAAGACGCGGGTGCTCAGCGGCCTCGAGATGCCCAAGGTCGCGGAGCCGTTCATTCGGCGGCGCGCCATTCGGCACCTCGAGAAGGACCGTGTCGTTGTGTTCGCGGCGGGCACCGGCAACCCATACTTCACCACGGACACCGCCGCGGCGCTCCGGGCGATGGAGATCGGCGCCAACTGCATCCTCAAAGCGACGAAGGTCGACGGCATCTACGACGACGACCCGCGCCAGAACCCGCACGCCACGCGCTTCGACGCCATCGGCTACAACGAAGTGCTCGCGCGCGAGCTCAAGGTCATGGACGCCACGGCGGTCAGCCTGTGCCGAGAGCACAAGCTGCCGATCATCGTCTTCGACCTCTACAAGTACGGGAACATCGCCCGCGTCGTTCTGGGCGAGCCGGTCGGCACGCGCATCTCTTGATTCGCCCGCGTGTGTGCTATCGTCCCACGTGCCAATCAAACGTGTGTGAGACGGAGTTGCAGGCGTCATGGTGAACGACCAGATCAATGAGCTGAAGTCCGGCTTCGAGAAGACCTACGAGTCGCTCAAGAAGGACCTCGCCCGCGTCCGTACGGGCCGCGCGAGCGCGAACCTGCTCGACGTGGTGCGCGTGAACTACTACGGCCAGCCGACGCCCGTGTCGCAGGTCGCGAACGTCCAGGTCCCCGAGGCGCGCCTCATTACGATCAAGCCGTGGGAGCCGGGCATCCTCAAGGAGATCGAGCGCGCGATCCTGCAGTCCGATCTGGGCCTCACGCCCTCGAATGACGGCCAGATCATTCGCCTGTCGATCCCCCCGCTCACCGAGGAGCGCCGCAAGGACCTCGTCAAGCAGGTCAAGCGCCTCGGCGAGGACAGCAAGGTCGCGCTGCGTAACCACCGCCGCGACGTCAACGCCGCGGTCAAGAAGATCACGGACGACGGCAAGATCTCCGAGGACGAGGGCGAGCGCGCGCTCAAGAAGGTCCAGGACGAGACAGACGCCGCCGTGAAGAAGGTGGACGAGATGCTCGCCGCCAAAGAAAAGGAACTGATGGAGGTCTGAGACCGCCGTCGCTCAGTAGCTGTAGGTGTAGCGCCCCATGAGGGTGTGAATCCACAGCGCCTCGTCATTTCGCGCGTCGACGAGCTCGGTCTCCAAGACCGCGTCGTAGTCGGCGCCCACGCGGTGCGCGCGGCTCGGTCGCCAGTCGGCCCCGCCGCCCACGAGCCAGACCGACTGTGACTCGTCAAAGAGGCGGCCGCGGTCCGTCTCGCGGCCCACCGTGCGGCCATTGAACCACGTCGCGCGCCCGTTGACGGCAACCTCCCCCGTCACGTCGTAGTCGGCGGTGACCGCGGCGAGCCACGTATCGGACTCGAAGCCGTTGTGAAACTGGGCCTGAAGATCGACATCGAGCCCGACGACGAAGGCGTCCGACTGCCGAACGCCGATGGTCGAGAGCCACGCAGTGCGGCCGTCCTGCGAGCGGTGCTTCCACTCAAGGCTCTGGTACTCGCGCAGGTCGTCGGGCAGGCGAAATGTGACCGTCAGGCGCGCGCGCTCGTAGACGAGGTCGAGCACTTCGTCGCCAATGAGCAGCGCCTGGTTGGGCTCAACGACGTTTCGATACACCGAGGCGTCGCGGTACTGCTCGATGGCGTAGCGGCTCAGGTTCAGGGTCAGCTTCACATCGTCGATCGGCGCATAGTCGGCCGTCACGAGTGCGGTCGTGAGCGTGGGCGTGTCCACGAAGTCGGCGACGAGGTAGGTCGCGAAGAAGAGGCCATCCGCCGCGCGCCAGTGTGTGCGCCCAAACACAAAGTGCCGGTCGAGCGCGCCGTCGCCGAGGACAGCGTTCCACGCCAGCGCCGCTTCGAGCGCGCCGCGGTGCAGGCCACCAAAGGCGCCCACGGCCTGCTTGTCAGCGCGAAAGGTCGCGTCGTAGGGGTCAGGCGAGGCGCCCGCGTAGACCCCCGTTTGCGCGCCGCGTTCCGCGGATTGCGGACCCAGATCGACCTCAACACGCGCGCCGTCGACCCACGCGTTCCCCGCCTGGTGCAAGAGCTGGCGGCCGACTGCGACCCGCACGCGCTCATTCGCCAGCGGCTGCATCAGCGCGAGGTCGCGCACCGTCTCCACGCGCGGCACTTCGCCGAAGCGGCGCTCGCGGGCGTCCGTGAAATCGACGGTCAGCGTGGCGTCGAGCCACGCCGAGAGGCCGCCCGAGGTCAGGTCCTGAGCGCGTACGTCCGCGTCGAGAAAGCTCAGGCCGACGTCTGGACCACCCGCCGAGTCGACGCTGTAGAGCCCCCGCAGGCGGAGCGCGCCGTCTACCCGCGGTGCGGCGTGGTCGGCGGGGTCCTCAGCCCCGCTCGCGAGGGGCGCGAGGCCGACGAGCAGCCCCGCCGTGAGCGCGGGCAGGTGACGCCTCATCGCGGCGCGCACGCAGGCACCCGGGCGTCCCCGCAGACAGCCCCCGGTCGCGCGGGGACGAAGCTGCGGGTGGTGTGGCAGTCTTCGCAGCTCGTCAGGCCGCCGGGGCAGCACTGCGCGTGGTTTGGGGTGCGCGCCTTGTTGAAGGTGTCGGTGTGGCAGAACGCGCAGTCATTCGGTAGGCCGCCGAAGACGCGCCCCGGGTGGCACTCGCGGCACTCGACGAACCGGTGCGCGCCCGAGAGGCGAAAGCCGGTCTCATTGTGCAAGAAGCGCGCGGGCAGGAACGCCTCTTGGCCGTGGCAGTCATGACATGACGGCCCGAGGCTGCCAAAGTGCGGGTCGCGGTGGCAGCTCGCGCACTCCGGCCCTGTCCCCGCGAGTTGCTTGCGACGGTCGGGGCCGTGGCAGGTCTCACAGGGCACGCGGTCGTGCGCGCCCTCGAGTCGAAACGGCCCGAAGTCGTGGTTCTGGGCGGCGTTCCCGCGCCAGTCCTCGGTCGAGTGGCACTGCGCGCACTCGGGGCCACGTCGGCCGCCGTGCGCGTCCACATGACAGTCGCCGCAGTTCGTCGGCAGGCGGTACTCGTTGTCGATGTGGCACTTGTCGCACTGCACGTCGACGTGCTTGCCGAACAACGGCCATTGCGTCTGGCGAGCGTGGTCGAACGTCTCGACGCGATTCCACCCCTTGGGCTGGTGGCACTCGTCGCAAGGCCGGCTGAACTGCCCGACGTGAAAGTTCTGGTGGCAGTTGGCGCAGGCCGTGTCGATGGGCTTGTAGTGGCCGCCCTTGTGACACCCGACGCACTCGACCTGCGCGTGGCGCCCGGCGAGGTCGAAGCGGGCGCGGGTGTGGTCGAACTCGGGGCGAATCTTGAAGTGGTCGAAGCCCTTGTGGCACGCATCGCAGGTCGTGTCCCCGAACTGCGGCCCGTGCACGTTCGCGTGGCATGACGCGCAGACGGGCTGGGTGTCATCGTCCGTCTCCGTGCCGTTCGGATGACACCGAAAGCAGGGCTGCTCGGCGTGCCGCGCGACGAGCGGAAAGCCCGTAACGCCGTGGTCAAAGCGTGTCTGCGACCATCCCTCGGGCGAGTGACACCCCTCGCAGGGCGCGCCCTTGAACGTGTCGCCGTGGGGGCTCTCCTGCGCGTGGCAGCTCGCGCAGTCCGTATCGACCGGCTTGTAGCGCCCCTGCGGGTGGCACGACCCACACTCGACCCGCTTATGACGCCCCTGCAGCGGGAAGCGGCTCATCGTGTTGTGGTTGAACTTGGAGCGGTCCTCGAACGATGTCTCCGTGTGGCAGCGACCGCATGAGGTCGCGCCGAATTGACCGCGATGGTTGTCCTTGTGGCAGCTCGCGCACTCGCTCGAGCGCGGCCGCCAAGACTGCCAGTCATGGCAGCCATCGCAGGTCTGCATGGCGTGCTTGCCGCGCAGAGGCCAGCCGACCTTGCTCGCGTGGTCGAAGCCGCTGACGCGCTCGAAGCCGGTCGAGACGTGACAGTCCGCGCAGCGCAGGCCCTTGAAGACCCCCGCGGGGTGCGGGTCACTGTGGCAGGTCTCACAGCCGTTGACCTCGATGGGGGCGAACCGCTTGAGGTCCGCGTGGCACTTCTCGCAGGCCACGGCCTCGTGCTTACCGGTCCGTGGGTAGCGCGTGTCCTTTTCGTGGTCGAAGCGTGGGTTGGGCAGTCGCTTGCGCCAGTCCGTCGTGACGTGACACCGATCGCACTCGTCGAGGGGCACGCGCCCCATCGGGCGCCCGTGGTAGTCCTCGTGACACGACTTACACTGCGGGCTGGTGCCCAGATAGCTGTCTCGTCCCGTCTCGGGGCGCTGTCCTTTGTGACAGTCACGACAGGCGGGGCCGATGTGTCCACCCTCGAGCGGCCAGCCGGTCTGCGCGTGGTCAAAGGTCCGCTTGTCGAGCGGCACGATGGAGCGGTCCCGTCCCAAGTGCTCGTGGTGACACGTATTGCAGGCCACCTGCGCGGCGACACGACCATGGTAACCCTTGCCCTGCGAGATCCGCTGTCCGATGTCACGGTGACATCCGACGCACTTCTCGACGGGCACGCCGCTGAAGGCGACGTGGCACTGCTCACAGCTCGCGGGGTTATCGAGGTGGGCGTGGGGCGCCGAGAGCGGCGGGGCGTCCGCCCATGCGGCCGACGGCCAGGACAGTGTCGCCCAGAATACGAGCATCAGCGCGCAGAGCGCGTGCACGACGCGCCCCACGCCTCAGTTCCCGACCGCGTAAGCGAGCGCGACGACGATGTGCAGGAGCAGCGCCCCGAACATCACGTTGCTCGCGACCACATGCACGACACGGTAGCGTTTGAGGAGCCGACCGAGGAAGGCGTGCCGACGGATCGAACGCTCCATCTTGAAGCGCTCCCGCATGAGCGCGAGCGCCTCTTTTGCCTTGCCCGCGCGAACGCCGCCCCGCTCGAGGTCGGCTCGAAGCGCCTCGATGCGCCGCCGCAATGCCTGGTCTTCACCCGCGATGCCGAGCAGCCCCTGCACGAGTGACTCTCGGTCCTCGCCGTTGTCCGCCGCGGCCGCGGCGCTCTCGGCGGCCACTAAGTCAGCGACGCGCGTCATCATCGTCATGCCGGCGCGCGGGCTGTCGAAGAGCCCCTCGAGCTCGCGGTCGAGCTCGCCGAGCCGGAGCTCCAGCTCGCGCAGCTCGAGCTGCGCCCCTGCGCCGCTGCGCGGCACCAAGTAGAGCACGTACCGCCCCACAACGCCGGTCAGCAGCGCCACGGACATGGTCACGAACGCCGTGACGGAGAAGAGGCCGTTGAAGAGAAATGTGGTGTGAAAGAGCCCCCAGAGCCCACCGAGCGCACCCAGCCAGACGTGGCTCTCCATCCAGACCTGCACGCTGCCGAAGCGCGGCGCGTAGGCCTTGCCGAAGCGGTAGAGCTGCGTCGCGAGCAAGAACCCCGCGCCACCCCAGCCCAGCGCGTGGCTGAACCAGTCGCCTGCGCGGAAGGGCGCGACCGGGTTCAGACCCTCTGCCGTGACACCCCACGCATGCAGCCACGTGCCGAACGTGAAGGCGGGCCAGAAGAGCCGACCGAAGCACTCGAACGACAAGAAAAGGGCGTTCAGCGCGAAGAGAGTGACCCAGAAGCGCCGCCAGCCGAGCGGCGCGCCGGGCGCCACCGCGGCCGCAGCGCCAGCGCCCGCGCGGTGAACCGCGAACTGGGGCCAAGCATCGAAGAGGCGGGCCCCATCGACCTGAAACAGCGCCCCCGTCGGGCATGCGGTGATGCACGCTTGGTCGGCGTAGCCGGAGCAGTTATCGCACTTTTGCGCGATGTTCTTGCCCTTCGCGTCCGCCGCGCGGCCAGGGAAGTACCGCGCCATATCAAGGTCCGCGATGGCGTGCATGCGAATCGCGCCGAAGCTGCACCCGCGCGCACACGCCGTGCACCCAATGCAGTCATGCGAGATCACGATCTCTTGCGTGTCCGGGTGCCGCGACAAGTGGCCGAACTTGCACTTGTCCAGACACTCCGGCACGCCGCAATTGTGGCAGTTCGCCGGGACCTCGGTCAGGCCGTACTTGACCTCTGTCGCGCCGAGGCGATCGGTGCCGTGCCGGTCTCGGCAGGCGTCGTAGCACCCATCGCACTCGATGCAGATGTCCATGCGCTTGATCTTCACGCGCCCGGCGAACGTGAGGCGTTGCTCCACGAAGAAGCGCGCGATCTCTCGCTGAAAGCCCTGGTCGAAGCGCGACGCCTGCCGCTCCGTGACCGCGCGCACAGCGTCGCTGAACGCATCACGCACGGCGTCGCTCTTCTTGAGCACATAGTTCAGGTCGGCGTAGGCGATCCGCAGCGCCGTCACCGGCACCATCGCCGTCAGGCGAACCCTGCGCGTGCGGTCGTCTGCGAAGAGCTTCTGCACGTAGACCTCACCGGGCGTGAGGTAGTTGACCGTCTCAAGGCCGCGCTCGGCATCGCGCTCGGCGCTGACATGGCCCGCGAGGACCACAAACACAAGCGAGGCGTCGTCGGGCGCGGGCGCGGCGTCGAGCAGCGTGGCCCCCCGCTCGACTTCGACGCGCGTGACGCGCTCCGCGAGCCGCGACGCCAAGGCAGCGTCGAGCGAGGCAAACAGCGGCGTCGCGCGCAGGCTCTCACCGGTGAGCGGCGCAGCCTCAGCGTCCGCTTTGCCCTTCTTGCGGGGCGGCGCCTTTTTGACTCGGGCGACGCCGTCGGGCGGGGCGGCGCCGTCGACGGGGCGCGGCTCCTGCGCGCTCACGGCATGAACGCACCGCCGAAGAGGTCCTGACCGCAAGTGCCATACTCAGGCACGGGCTGACCGGGCAGCGCGAACTGCACGCAGACCGTGCCCGGCTGGCACGGGATGATGTCGGGCGCGAACGGGTTGCTCAGGTCCTTCAGGCATCGGCAGGCGCCCTTCATCGTGAACATCGTGAAGACGTTCGGATCACACGGGCTGCCCGGCAGACAGACGCCCGCGCCGCCGCCACCGATGTCGCAGCTGCCGTCCGTATAGAAGCACTGCGCCGTCTCTTCGTTACACGCCAGCGTCGCCTCGTCCCCACAGGCGGCGTCGTCCGCGCACCCGGGCGCACACAGGCCGGTCGCGGGATCGCACTGCGCGCCTGCTTGACAGTCAACGCCACCGCACGGGTTAGGCTCGCAGGTGAACGTGGCCTGGTTGCACGCGTTTCGGGGCGGGCAGTCGGCGGTCTGCAAGCACTCGACGCAGGCTTGGTTCACGCAGAACTGCCGATTCTCGGGGCAGTCGAGGTCAGACGCGCACATGCCACCGACGGGGCCATCGACGCAGCGATACTCGGCCGAGCAGCGCTGGCTGGGGTTCGCACACGGCGCGCCGGGACCGCACTCGCCGCAGGTGCCGGGCGCGTCCCCCTGCCCCGGCACGCACACGGGCGTCGCGCCGCCACAGGTCCCGCCACAGCGGTCGCACAGGCCGCCGGGGGGCTTGCACAGGCCGCCCTGGCAGGTCAGGCCGTCCGCGCACGCGCCGCCGCCGGGGGCGCAGCTCGCAAAGCAGAAACGCCCGCCGGACAGGTCGCCGCAGGTCAGGCCCGCGGCGCAGTCGGCGTCCGTGGAGCAGGCGCCGCAATGCGACCGCGGCGCGACGCACGCCGTCGTGGTCGGGTCGCAGACCTCGCCCGCGGGGCACCCCGTAGCGAAGCAGCCGCACCGGAAGCTCGCCGGCAAGCAGACGTTCAGGTTGGGCACGCAGCGGAAGCCGCTTGGGCAGTCGGCGTCCATGCCACACGCGGGCGTGCAGAAGGCGCCCTCGTTCCCGACGGGCGTGCAGACCGCGCCAGCGCCCAGCGCAGCGCAGTCGCTGTCCTGAGCGCAGGGCGCGCACGCGGCGCCCTCGGCGGGCGGGGCGGCGTCGGCGGGCGAGGCGGCGTCGCTGCTCGGCGGGCCGGCATCGGCGACGGGGATCGTGGCGTCCGACACGGGCGGGCTGCTGTCCGCGGGGTTGATGCACCCGCGGCTGCACTCACCGGCGCAGCACTGAAAGTCCGCGCCGAGCCCAGCGCAGTCGTCCGAGGTCGAGCAACGCACGCTGCCCGTGACGCAGCTCCCGGCGTTCGGGCCCGACTCCAGGCACTCCGCGCCCGCTGTGCACTCGAGCGCGACGCCGTCGATCTGGTGCGCGCACTCCTTGGGGCTGCAGGTGTTGCGACCGGCGAGGCAGGTGCGCCCCGACCCCGGGCAATCGTTGAGCGTGCGGCACGCCAAGGCCTTGCACGTGCTCTCTGAGCACACAGAGCCCCGCTCGCAGTCGGCGTCGACCTTACAGCCCGACGACGTCTTGTCCTCGCCACACGCCGCCATCACCCAGAGGACGGCGCACATCACCCAGAGCCGCATGACCATGCTGATCCCGATCTGTTCTAAAGCGACGCACTATAACGGACACGCCCGCTGCTGAGCAATCACGCGGACCGTTTGACGTCTAACGACCGCTCGTCTAGCGTCCCGGCCACTGAAATTCTTGGTAGGATGAGTCCCTTATATGGGCGACAAGTTACCAGACGTCTTCTCCACCCACTCGGCAGCGCGATTCTGCCGAGTCACGCCGATGACGATCATCCGCTGGGTGGAAGAAGGCCGAATCAAAGCGTACAAGACCCCCGGCGGGCACCGCCGCATCATGCGGGGCGACCTTGAAGACTTTTGTCGCCGCGCGGGGATCCCGTTCCAGTGGGCAGAGCGCGTAGACACCGATGGCACACGGCGCCTGCTGATCATCGACGACGACAAGGCCGTCGTCGACGCGATCCTCGACGCGGTCATCGACGAGGGCGCGGGCGACTCCGGTCAGTGGGAGGTCGAACACACGGACAACGCGTTCGACGCGGGCCGCCTCGTCTCGACCTTTCGACCCGACATGGTCTTCATCGACACGCAGCTCCCTGGGGCGCACGCCGGGCGCATGGCGACCGCGATACGCAATGATCCGGCGACGTCCCGCGCGCGCGTCGTCGCTGTGACGCCCGAGGGCGCGCCGCGACCGGTCGAGTTCGACGACGTGCTGATTCACCCCATCGCGAAGCGCGCGGTGCAGCGCATCACGGGGCCGCTCCCGCTCGTCAAGCCGACTTAATGCGCGGCGGCCCGGCGTCGCCCCAAGCGCCGTCGAGCCCGCGCAGGGGCTGCTGCAGAGCCCGCAGGAGCGCGCGGTCCCCCTCCATCTCGCGGTAGCCCGCGCGGAGCGCTTGGTCGACCTTGCGCGCGTCGGGCACGACATCGAGCGGGCTGAGGACATGGACAAATGTCTTCGTCAGACCCGCGTACGGCGCGTTGCTCGCGACCTGTGGCCGCACGAGCCGCTGGATCGGGTGCATGAGCACGTTCCGGGTCAACTGGGGCGCGAAGCAGTCCATCGCCAAGACGAACGCGTTGCGCGTGCCGATGTCGCCGCGCTGCACGTGCTCCCAAGCGATGCGCGACGGCACGTTGTTCACAAGCCCACCGTCGATCAGGCGAGCCACCCCATGGCGCGCGAAGAGGCGGTCCATCAGGCTGTGCATGTGAGGATCATCCCGCAGGATGTCGTAGTGGATGAGCCCCGGGACGGCCGTCGAGAAGCCCACAGCGTCGACGACGTCGAACTGGCGCGTCAGGTCGTCGCCGCCGAGTACGATCTCCTTGAGGACCGTCGGCCGGGCGACCAGCTCGGTGAGCGCGCTCGCGACCCCGCCGATTGTGCGTCGCAGCGCGCTCCAGGTGGGCCCTGAATCTCCCACGACGGCGTCGGCCAGATGCTCGTAATAGGACATGTCGCGGGTCAGGCCTGCGCTGTTGAGCCCCGCGACGACGACGCGGAAAGGGATCGGCAGCTCGCCGATTTGCAGCGTGCGCGGCTCGGTCGGGTGCTGGAAGAGGTGCGCGATCGTCTTGCGCAGATAGAGCCGCAGCGTAGCAGGTACGCCATAACGATTACGCACCGCGGGCAACATGAACACGCTGCGCCAGTCTGTGCGGTCCGCGAGCGAGAGCAGCGGGTCGAGCGCGAGGTCTTTGTGACGCGCGCGGAACAGGCCCAGCAGCGAACCGATCGAGGTGCCGACGATCATGGACGGCGACCAGCCGACCTCGTGCAACAGCTTGAAGGCGCCGCCGTACACATAGCCGGAGCCGCCGCCACCGCCCGCGACGACGATCAGCGCCTTGTGGCAGACCTCGGCGTCGAGGTGCGCGGCCGTGAGCCGCCCCTGATAGAGCGTGAGCGCCGCGGCGCGCGCCTTCTCGGCCAAGTCGACCAAGAACGGCACTGCCGAGGCGACCTCATCGTGCTCGATGCCCGCGGAAGCGTCGAGCACCCAAGGGCCAAGGCTCTCGACAACGCGGTCACGCAGACCGTCGAACGCGCCCCCCAAGTCGACCTCGCCATCCGGGAGCGGGACGACCTCGACGCGGGCCAGCGAGAGGACATAGCGCAGCGCGTTCAGTGCGCTCGGGCTCAGCCAGCCTGGGCGCTCCGTCGCGGCTCGGACAACGGCGACTTCGATCTGGTCCAGCGGACGAATCCGCTCGAAACGGCGCTTCAGCTTCGGGCTCGATGACATGCGCCCCCACCATGCCACACTCCGCGCAGCAGGGTCGCCATTGACGCACGCGCGCCGCGCGTGGTAGCGCCCGAGGCGATGAAGAATCTCCTGTCCGCTGGACTCAAGAAGCTGCGCGGTGATGACTCGAGCACGGCCCGCGACGCCCGCCCGAGCACGACGCCGCCGGCGCGGCGAGCGCACGTCATTGCCATTGCCGCTCAGAAGGGCGGCGTTGGCAAGACCACCACGACGGTGAACCTCGCCTGCGCGCTCGCTCAGCAGCCGGGTGCCCGGGTCCTGGTCATCGACATCGATCCGCAAGGGCACGTCGCCTCGTCCCTCAAGGACGCGGTTCGGATCGCGGGCACGAGCCTGTCGGATGTGCTGCTCGCGCAGACCCCGCGCGACCTCATGGACGCGGTTCGGCAGAGCGACATCGAGGGGCTATCGCTCACGCCCCCCGACAAAGCGCTCAATGAGACGGACACGCGGCTTTCGACGCGCGTCGGGCGCGAGTACATCCTGCAGGCTGCGATGGCGCGCGCGCGCGCGGAGTTCGATTGGGTCCTGATTGACTGCCCGCCCAATCTCGGCAACCTCACCCTCAACGCCTTGGTGGCCGCGGACCGCGTGCTGGTCCCCTGCGACATGAGTATTCTCGCCTTCGAGGGCGTCGCGGACCTGCTCGGGACGGTGCGCGTCGTGAACGACCGCCTGCGACACCCGCTCGAGGTGCTCGGGATTCTGCGCACGCGCGTGGACGGCCGCACGCAGCAGATCAACGAGGCCATCGGCGGCGCGCTCGACGACAACTATCGAGCGCTGCTGCTCGAGACGAGCATCCCGGTGAACAGCGCGCTCGCGCAGGCGCAGGCCGCGGGCAAGAGCATCTTTCAGTACGCGCCGACGTCGCGCGGTGCGCAGGCGTATCGGGCGCTGGCGCGTGAGGTCGCCGGTCGCGTCACGTCGGGCAAGGCTGAGAGCGCACGGCGCATGGCGCGGCCATGAAGCGGCGCGCGTGCGCGTTCGCTACGCTGGCTCTCCTTGCGACGGCGTGCGCGGACAGCGAACGCATTGAGCGGCTCACCGACCCGGACGCCGCGCTCGCGACGGACCTGCGACCGCTGACGGACCTTGTGCCCCTCACCGACAGACCCTGTGAGCCCGCCGCCGAGGTCTGCAACGGGCTCGACGACGACTGCGACGGCCTCGTTGACGACGCGGACCCCGACATCGCCGCGGCGACCTTCGACGACGCGGAGAACTGCGGCGCGTGCGGCGAAGTCTGCACCGCGCCCAACGGCGAGGCCGATTGCCGCGGGGGCGCCTGCGTCGTCTCGGCGTGTGAGCCGGGGTTCAGCGACTACAACGGAGACGTCACGGACGGCTGCGAGAGCGATTGCCAGCTCAGCGAGGGCGGCGCCGAGCGGTGCGACGCGGTCGACAACGACTGTGACGGCGTCGTTGACGAGGGCTGGGCGCTCGAGAGCGACCGGGAGAACTGCGGCGCCTGTGACAACGCCTGCCCAGAGGCGGCCCAGGGCAACGTGCAGTGCGTCTCCGGTGCGTGTGCGCTCGTGGCGTGCGAGCCGGGTTTCGTCGATGCGGACGCCGAGCTGAGCAACGGCTGCGAGTACGCCTGCCTCACGCGTTCGACCCCCGAGGCCGTCGAGTTCTGCAATGGCCTCGACGACGACTGCGATACCCGCGTCGACGAGGCCCCCGATCTGGCGCCGCCCAGCGAGGACTACTGCGGCCAAAACGGCGTGTGCGCGTACGAGTGTGTCGTCGACGCCGACTGCGGCCCCGCCGAGGTCTGCAACGCCGGCCACGTGTGCGTGCCGAGCGCAGGCGCGCCGCCCGAGGTGAGCTGCGCCGTGGACGCCGATTGTCAGGCGCTCCACCGAGGGCTCGCCTGTGTGGGCGTGGTCGCGCTCGACGCCGGCGTTCCCATGACCACGCGCCGCTGCGTCGAGCGCATTCACGCCCCTCTCTGCGATGCCGACGCGGGCTATCGCTGCGCGCGCCCTCCGGAGCACCGCGTGGGTGCCGAGGTCGGCGCATGTGATGGCCTCGACAACGACTGCGATGGACGCACGGACGAGGACTTCGTCGACGCGCTCTTCGCGGACGGACCCGCGCGTCAGCGGGTGCGGGTGTGCGCCGCGGGCGAGGGCGCGTGCCGCGTCGAGGGCCGCTACGTATGCACCGCGGACGCGCTGAGCACGGCGTGCACAGCGGTCGCCCTCGCCCCCGAGACCAACGTCGACGATGACTGCGACGGTGAAGACGACGACTGCGATGGCACCGCCGACGAGGACTTCGCGGACGCCTGGGTCCGCGTGGGCGGCGTCGAGGTCTTCGCGTTCGAGGCCAGCCGACCCGGCGCCACTGCAGACGCCGAGGGCCGTGACCTGACCCCGGACGACGCCGCTGTCTCCTTCGTCGAGGGGCGCGCGTGCAGCCGCGCCGGCGTTCGACCATGGGCGAACGTCAGCTGGGCCGAGGCGGACGCCGCCTGCCGCGCGCTCGGTGCGCGCCTGTGCTCAGGCGCAGAGTGGGCCCTGGCGTGCGGCGGCCCCGGGGCGCAGGCCTACCCCTACGGCGCGGCCTACCAGCCGAACACCTGCAACGGCGGCGAGCTGGATGCCGACCCGCGTCAACCAGGCGACCAAGACGCGCCGCGGCCGACCGGCTCGCTGGCGACGTGCGCGAGAGGCGGCATCTTCGACCTCTCGGGTAACCTCAAGGAATGGACGGCCGACCTCGTCGATGGGCTTCGGCCCGTGCGCGGGGGCGGTTACGAGAGCAACATCCCCGCGGGGCTGGCATGTGGCCAGACCCAAGACCTAAAGCCTGAGGAGCTGCGCTCCTCGACCTTGGGCTTTCGCTGCTGCCGCTGAGACGAGCCGACCGACGACATGAAGCGCGATTCAGACCTGATGATGACGGCTCTCTTGAGCCTGTTGATGCTCGGCGCGTTGAGCGCCTTCGTGGGCGTATGGGAGCCTTGGGAAGCCCAGCAAGCCGCGTTCGCTTCGACCCTGCGCGAGGGCGGACACGCGCTCGTGGCGGAGCTCCCCAAGCTCAACAGCGCCGATGCGCCGCGCTACGCCTTACCCTGGGCGAGCTGGCCAACGCGGGTCTCGCTGTGGCTCCTCGGCGACACCGAGCTCGGCCTGCGCCTGCCCAGCATTCTCGCGACGACCGGCGCGCTCGTTGTGCTGATGGCGGTCGTCCGCGCTCTCTGGGGCCGACTCGCGGGTTGGCTGGCTGTGCTCGCCGCGCTGGGCGCCCCGATTGTGCTCTTTCACGGCCGTCAGAACCTGGGCGGCGGCCTCGAGATGGCGCTGGTCGGGGCGTCGACGCTCGCGTGGCTGCGAACTCTCTGTGCAGAAACGCCGGCCAGGGGGTGGCGGTGGGCGGCCCCCTTGCTCACCGCGGCCGCGGGGCTGTGCGGGGGGCTCGTGGCCTTCGCGGTCCCCGTCGCTGCCGCCGCCACCGCGCTGACGCTGGCCGACGCCGAGGCACGTGCACAGGCGCTCCGGCTAGTCCGGGTTCCCTGGGCGATCGCGTGCGCCGTGCTCCTCACCGGCTGGGGCGCGGCCATCGCCGCGTTGCCCGACGCCTCGGGTGCATTGTCTTTGCTCTTGCTGACCGAACCCTACGATGGGCTCACCGCTTCCGCCTCGTGGCCGACCTTCGACCGCATGACCCACCAGCTCGGTTACGGCCTCTTTCCGATCGCGGGCTTGGTCCCCTTCGCGCTGGGTCGCGCCCTGTGGTCGGTGCGCGACGACGCGGGCGAGTCCGACCATGCCGACGCCGGCTCGGACGGAGACACGGCGCCGCAACGCCGCGCGGAGATCGCCCTCGCCGCGGCCTTTGCGGTCGCCTTCTTGGGCGTCGCGCTGCCGGTCCCGCTGAGTGACGGCGCGCGCTTCTCGGGCGCGCTCGTCGTGGCTGCGAGCATCGGCGTCTACCTGGCCGGGCTGGTCCGACGACCGCCTGAGCCGATGCTGGCGCTCGGGACGGCGCTGGTGCTGATGCTCCTGGACCACGGCCTTAAGCACGACCCGAAGGCCCTCGTCGAGGCGCTGACGATGGCGCGCGTCGATACATTTCCGTCAACCCTGCAGTTCTGGCCCGCGCGCCGCATCTTGGCCGCCGTGCTGATCGCTGTCGTCGTGCTCTACCAGGGTGGCGCGTGGCGCCTCGTCGCCCCCGTCGCGCGCTTTGTCGCGTTCCCTCGGCGCGCGCTCCGTCCGCTCAGTTGGTCCCTCCTCACGCCGCTCGTCATCGTGGCCTCGGTCGTCGCGGCGCTTCGACCCGATTGGCTCTTGAGCTGGGCGAGCTCGAGCGCGCTCACGCCGCTGACAGCGCAGGCCCGACAGTTCGTCGTTCTCGCGCCGTTCGTCGTCGCGGCCTATCTCGCCCTATGGTTTGGCATCCGCGCCCGCGCCCGGCGAGTCACAGATGAGCGCGAGGCGGTCTTCGTAGAGCGCCTGAGCGCGTGGGTGCGGCGGATCGAGCAGCCGCGCTGGGCGGCGACCAGCCTCTTGGCGCTCCTGGCCGCGTGGTCAGTCTTCATGGGCGGCGCAGTGGGCGTCGAGCTCGCGCAGAACTTCAGCCAAAAGCAGATCGTTCAGGCCTACGACCGCTTCGCCCAAGGCGACGCGCCGTTGTTCAAGTACCGCGTCGACGCCAAGGGCGCGTCGTTTTACACGCGGGCTCTCCCCGAGCTCACCCCCGCGCAGTTCAAGGAGCGCGCGACGGGCGCCGAGCGGTTCTTCGCGATCATTCCGAGAGCGCAGCTCGCGAGCATCAACGGTGAGTTCCGCGCTGCGGTGAAGGGCGCCACCCTGCCCGTGCTCGACGCGTCGAGCTTCCGCTTCCTGCTGATCTCGAACCAGCTCGCAGAGGGTGAGGACGACCAAAACCCGATCAAGCGCGCGCTCGTGCCCGAGCTACCCAAAGAGAAGGTCCGCCCAGCGAAGTTCAACTTCGACGACCAGATCGAGCTTGTCGGCTGGTACATCGACCCGCCGAACCCGAAGCCCGGGACGCGCATCGAAATCTCGCTCTATTGGAAAGCGCTCAAGAAGCCGACCCGTAACTGGAAGATCTTCGTGCACGTCGACGGCTCCGGCTCGCGCATTCACGGCGACCACGAGCCCGTCGAGGGTCTCTACCCGCCCACGAACTGGAATCCAGGGGACATCGTGCGCGACGTCTACACAACGGACGTCAAGTCGGAGAAAGCCTCGGGCCGCTACACGGTCTGGGCGGGCTTGTACTCCGGCGATACCCGCGCTGCGGTCAAGGTCGGCGACAAGGACAACGAGAACCGCGCGAAGCTCGGCGTCTTGGACGTTCGATGATCTTCGCCCTCTGGGTGGTCGCGTTCGTCTGGGGCGCCTGTTGGGGCAGCTTCTTGAACGTCGTGATTCACCGTGTCCCGCGCGACGAGTCCGTGGTCTCGCCCGGCTCTCGCTGTGGCGCGTGCGGCGCGGCGATCCGCCCGTGGCACAACATCCCCATCGTGAGCTACTTGGCCCTGCGCGGTCGCTGCGCGGACTGTGGCGCGCGCTTTTCGCCGCGCTACATGCTCGTCGAAGCCGCGTGCGGCGTACTCGCGCTCGTCCTGTTTCGCGGCCTCGTCGACCCTACGGACCCCGACGCGCTGCTGCCGGGCTTGGCCCTGTGGGGGTACTGGCAGATCTTTGTCTACGCGCTCGTCGCGCTCACGTTCATCGACCTCGAGCACACTCTCCTGCCGTGGTCCATCACGCTGCCGACGACTGCGGTGGGCCTCATCGGCGCGTTCGCCTTGCCCTCGCTTGAGCCGTGGTCGCACGTCTGGGGGCTCGCGGCCGGCGTGCTGTTCTTTGGCTTCATCTATGGGCTCGCGTGGCTCATGTTCAAGCGCGAGGCGCTCGGGCTCGGTGACGTGGTCATCGCCGGTATGCTCGGCGCGTGGGTGGGCTGGCAGGCCATGCCCTTCGTTGTGTTGGCCGCGTGCACACAAGGCCTGCTCGCCGCGGGCATCGCGAAGCTCTACACGGTGCTGACCGGCAAGGAGAATGCGCTCACGCTCACAACGGCCGAGCTCGACGCGCGCTTCGACGAGGTCGACGAGCACGCCGACCTGCCTGAGCACACCGCGATCCCCTTCGGGCCATTTCTCGCGCTCGGCGGCCTTGAGGCCCTGCTCTTCGGGACCTCGGCCTTCTGGGCCGGCGTGGACGCAGTGGTGGCCCCCCTGCTCCGCGCCCTGAACGCGGGCGGCTGAGGGGTGCGCCTCGGCGTCCGCGCGACCTTCGCGCTCGCGCTCGCCGCGCTGCTCGCCGTCGCCGGTGTGTTCGCAGGCGTGGTGGTCAGCCGCTTGGTGAGCGACGAGGCGGTGCGTCTGGTCGCCGAGCAACAAAGACGCCGCGCGGACCCCTTGGCCGCGCAGGTCGAGCTCAAGTGCCCGGGTCCGCAGTGCGTCGAGCACCTCGACGCTCTGCGCGCGCAGAGCGAGGACATCATGGCGCTCGCCCGCCTCGACCCCCAGTTCGCAGCGGAGTCGAGCCCGCCCGACCCCGCTGCCTCGCGCGACCCGCTCGTCGTCGCGGCGTTTCAAGTGCGGCGCATGCAAGCGGAGACGCGCGGCGACGATGAGGCCCTCACGCAGGTCGTCGCCGTCCCGGTCCAGCGCGCAGACGGGCAGCGGAGCGCAGTGCGGCTTGTGTTCGACCTGAGCCCTGCGCGCGCGGCCGTGCTCGACCGCGAGCGGACGGTCGCGCTGCTGCTGCTTTTCGACTTTGTCGCCGTGCTGGCGTTTGGCATCTTTCTGGGCGGTCGCGTGCTCGTGTCGCCGCTCGAGCGGCTCACCCGCGCTGTCCAGGCGACCGCGGCGCGCGGCTTCGCGGGTGAGGCCGACTTGCCCCCACCCGAGGGCCCGCTCGAGCTCGCGCGCTTGACCACCGCATTTGGCGACATGCTCATGCGACTGCGCGCCCAGCAGGTCGAGCTCACCACGCAGCTCGCCACGCTCGAACGGACCCGAGACGACCTGGTGCGGAGTGAGAAGGTCGCGACGGTCGGCCGACTCGCTGCGGGAATTGCCCATGAGATCGGGAACCCGCTCTCGGCCGTTCAGGGCTTCGTGGAGTACCTGCGCGACACGCGCGGCGCAGCTGTTGAGACGCAGCGCGACCTGCTCGCCCGAATGGCGCGGGAGCTAGAGCGCATGCAGGCGACAGTCCGCCAGCTCCTCGACTTTGCGCGCCCGAGCGCCGGCGCGCCCCGCGAGGTCGCGGTCGCCGACGTCGTACGCGAGGCGGTCGAGCTCGTTCGATTCCAGCGCTCTGTCCGGTCAGTCGAGCTCAAGGTCGCGGCGATTGACCCTACGCTGACCGTAATGGCGGACCCGCAGCGCCTCGGCCAGGTGCTCGTGAACCTGCTGCTGAACGCGGGCGAGGCGCTCGATGGGCAGGGCACGATTCACCTCACGGGCAGGTCTGACCCCGGCTGGGTCACGCTCGAGGTCGCGGACGACGGACCCGGAGTCCCCGGGGCGCTGCGCGACCGCCTCTTCGAGCCCTTCCAGACGACCAAGCCCCTCGGCACAGGCCTTGGCCTCGCGGTATCACAGCGCATTATCGAGGAGGCCCGCGGGCACCTCACGCTGGAGACGTCCGCGGGCGAGCCCGGCGCGCGGTTCGTTATCCGCTTACCGCGCGTCGCCGGCGTCGAGGTCGAGGTCGAAGAGCGCGCGTAGGGCGTCGTTCATGAACTTGCCCTCGGGGTCTTGCGTGCGGCGCACCGCGTCGAAGCGGTCAAAGCGATCGCCATGGAGGCGTCGCAGATCGTGTGCACGCAGTCGCGTCCACTTGCCCAGGTGCGGCTGGCCTCCGAAGTCGACCAAGACGCGCTCGATCTCAGCGTAGACCTCGTCCCGCGGCTGCGCCAACGGCGTCGCCAGCTCGATGTAGGCCGTGCGCCGCCCGACCCCAGGCCCGAGCCACCCCGCGGAGCGGTCATCGGTGAAGCGGACCTCGACGATCGAGAAGAAGTCTCGTGCGCGCAGCACACCCAGAACGGCCTCGAGGCACGGCACCCATGCCGCGTGCGGGACGCCGTGTTCCAGCTCGTCGTGCAGGTAGAAGAGTTTGCGGCCGAAGGCGTCTGACGAGGGCATCACCACACTGTGGGGCGGCGCGAGCAAGTGAGAGAGCGCGGAGTCGGGCTCAAGCTCCGCGAGGAGCGTCGCTGCGTCCGGCAGGGCGGCGCTGATCGCGAAGTCTTTGAGCTCCGCGATGAGCCGATCGCGCGTCCAGTCGGGCGTGAGCGGCGCGTCGACGCGGTCCCAGGTGTGCTGCCGCGCGGCACCGCCCGCCTCGGCGCCGCCGACGAAGTAGAAGCTCACGTGGTCGTGCGCGTCGAGGGCCGCGTCGACCGACTCCGGCAGGGCGTCGACCGACACCATCTGGGTCGTCTTGACCATGTGAAACGCGGGTACGACCTCAAGCTCGACCTCGCTGACGACACCACACGCGCCGAGCCCACCGATGGCGGCGTGAAACAGAGCATCTCCCGGCACGCAGTCGCGGGCGACGCCGTCGGCCCCGACCACCCGCAGCGCGGTCGTTTGCTGCGACAGGAAGCCGTGTCGCCGCCCTGTGCCGTGCAGGTCCGTCGCCACAAGCCCACCGAGGGACTGCGCGTCCGTGGAGCCCAGGACGGGGAGCGCCCATCCTTGCGCCCACAGCGCCCGATTCAGGTCGCGGACTCGGACCCCGGCGCCCAGGCGAACACGCCTTCGCGCTGTATCGACCCGCGGCGGGGACGCCATGGCGTCGAGCGTGAGCATCGTGTCCGCGCAGAGGGGGGTCGCGTTGAAGGAGTGACCGCCACCGACGACCCTGAGCCGCTGCGCGCTCGCGACCGCGGCGCACAGCGCGGCCTCGTCTCCGGGCGCCACCACATGCGCCGGTCGCTCGGCGTAAGTGCGCGACCAATTCTCCCACACGCCGTCCTCGAACCGCCCCTCGTGGTCGGGCGCGCCTGTCAGCGCGTAGCGCAGCGCGTGAGTGAGGTCGGCGACGAGGCGGGTGGCCGGGTCCTCAAGGGCGTCTCGCTTCATGACCCCAGTGTACCCCACCCTCGCGTGTCGCGCCGCGCCGTGCCAAGATCAGGGGATGACGTCCGCCCCTCGCCCGCACCGCGTGTTGGTCCCCTTGCCTACGCATGATTTCGAGCCGACCGAGACGTCCGTGCCTTGGCGAGCGCTCCGAGACGCGGGTCATGTCGTCGTCTTTGCGACCCCCGACGGCGCTGCGTCCCGACCGGACCCACGCGTTCTGACCGGCGCCGGCCTCGGGCCGCTGCGACCGTGGCTCGCCGCCCGGCCGCACGCCCGCGCGCTGTGCGCGGCGCTCGTGCGCGATCCCGCGTTCAACGCGCCGCTGATGTTCTCGGCCCTCGCGCCCGCAGACTTCGACGCTGTGCTCCTCACGGGCGGCCATGGTCCCGGCATGCGGTCGTATCTGGACGCTCCCCAGGTCCACGCCTTGGTCGGCGCGCAGATGGCCGCGAACAAGCCGGTCGCCGCCATCTGCCACGGTGTGCTCGCGGTCGCGCGAGCGCGTCACCCCGTCACGGGTGAGCCCTCGCTGCGGGGCCGCCGGTCGACCGCGCTGACGCGGGGGCAAGAGCTCACCGCCTGGCGCCTGACGCGCGCGTGGCTCGCGGACTACTACCGCACCTATCCTCGCGCCGTTCAAGACGAGGTCGTCGAGGCGCTGGGCGACGCCCGAGCGTTCGAGCGCGGCCCGTCGTTGCTTCGACGCGAGGACCCGTGTCGAGTCGACTACGGGTTCACGGTGCGCGACGCGAACTACCTCTCAGCGAGGTACTACGTCGACACCTATCGGTTCACCAGCGAGCTCCTGGCCCTGCTGGGACGAGGCGAGGCCTGACTCAGGCCTTGCCGACGAGCTGGAACGCGATCACGAACGCGAGCAGCACGAGCGACTCGATGAGCGCCAGACCGAGGATCATCGGGGTCTGGATCTTGTCGGCCGCGCCCGGGTTGCGGGCGATGCCCTCGAGGGCCGCCGAGGCCGCGCGGCCCTGCGCGAGCGCGCCGCCGAACGCCGCGATGCCGATCGTGAGACCGGCGGCGATCGCAGCCGCGGCGCTGCCGCCGCCCTCGCTGGCGAAGGCGGGGAGCGCGAAGAGCGTGACGAAGAGGAAAGCGAAGACCTTGGACATCTGCATGACGAATCCCTTTCAGGGTGGGTTGTGCGACTCACGAACACTCATGGAGCCTGAACCGGCGCGGCGGGAGCCCGCCTCTACTCTCTCCTACGCCAACCCCATTGGGACCGACGCGCTGGCTTCAGACACTCAAGCGGCGTGAAACGCGATGGAAGCGTGAACTCAGTGGGCGGGCGCGTGCCCGTCGTCGTGGTGCTCGTGGTGCTCGATGGCCATGCCGATGTACACGGCCGACAGCAAGCAGAAGACCGCGGTCTGCACCACAGACACCAGCAGCCCGAGGACCATGACCGGCAGCGGGAGAACCAGCGGCACGAGGCCGAGGAAGACCACGAGCAGCGTGTGGTCAGCGAACATATTGCACATCAAGCGCACGCCGAGGCTCACGGGCCGAAGCAGGTGGCTGAAGAGCTCGATCGGGAGCATCAGCGGCGCGAGCCACCACACCGGCCCCAAGAAGTGCTTGAAGTAAGCGATGCCGTTCGCGCGGACGCCCTCGATGTGGACCGTGAAGAAGATGATCAGCGCGCAGGCGACGGTCGTGTTGAAGTTCGACGTCGGCGGGTGAAAGCCCGGGATCGCACCACTCAGGTTCGAGAACAGGATGAACAGCGCGAACGTGCCGATGAGCGGCAGGTAGCGTCGCGCCGCCTTCTCTCCCATGACGCCCGTCAGCGCCCCGAGCACGGCGTCGGCCACTGACTCGATGATCGAACGCGCGTTGAACGAGGCCTCGGGCACAACGCCCTTGTCGGCGCTCGCGGCGACACGCTTCCGGTAAGCGACCCCCGTCAGGACCACCACGACCGCGATGAACAGCGCCATCACCACGTGGTTGAGCTCGTGAATCTCCTCGCCGTTGAGCCAAGTCTTGCCCATCGCATGCGCGAGCGCGTGCTTCGCGTCCTTGACCCCCGGGATCAGGTCAAACCAGATATCGTGCTCACCCATGCTGACTCTCCACGCGCGCCTTCGGACCGAAGGCGTTGCCGATAAAAATTGAGATGACCACGACGAACAAGCCGCCTGTGAAGCCGAGCTCGTCGATGGGCAGGAGCTTGAACGCGACGTAGACCAGACCGAAGAACCCGAGCATCTTCACGACGAGCATGCCCGCCGTGCCGCCCCCGCTCTCTCGCTGCGAGACCATCCGAGCCACAATACGCCGCGAGAGCCAAAAGTTGATGACGGCCAGCACGGCGCCAAAGCCAAAGCTCAGGGGCCGAGCGGGGTGGTCCGGCTCCGCGACGGCCGAAGCAACCACGCCGAGCAGGCAGAGCGCCGCCGCGCACTTGACGACGAACGCCAGCATCGCGTCGCTGCCCGGCGACGGGGCGGCGACGGGGTTCGTCGACGCTTCTTCGTGATGTGGCGTATCAGGTGTCATGGGCTCTGCTGGGACTTGATCGCTCGGAGCGTGCGCTGAATGGTTCGGACGGCCCCGGCGATACCGAGGGCCAACCCGCCGAAGAACCCCCAAGGCGCCGTCTCGTAGTGGTCGTCGACCCACTGACCGCCCAAGACGCCCGCGACCAAGAAGACCGCGAGCTCAATCCCGAGCCCTGTGTGTCGCGCCGCGTTGTACGCGCGCCTTGTCTTGTCTTCGATGTCTCGGTTCACCGGGTCAGCGCGACCTCCATGGCCTTGAGGGTGTGCTCGATCTCTGCGGGTCCGTGCGCGCCGGAGACGAAGCACGCCTCGTAGCCGCTCGCGGGGAAGTAGACGCCCGCCTCGAGGAGCGCGCGATGAAAGCGCCCGAAGCGCCCCATGTCGCAGCGCTTGGCGTCCTCGAAGTTCGTGACCGTGTGCTCACCGAAGAAGACGGTGAACATCGAGCCGACGCGGGGCACCGTGACCTGGACCCCCGCCTTGCGCGCGAGGTCTTCGATACCGACGCACAGCGCCTCGGTCGCGGCGTCCACGCGATCAAAGAAGCCCGGCGCGTCGAGCAGACGCAGCGTGGCCAGGCCCGCCGCGGTCGCGAGCGGATTTCCGCTGAGCGTTCCGGCCTGATACACGGGGCCGAGCGGCGCAACGTGGCGCATGAGCTCAGCCCGGCCGCCGTACACGCCCAGGGGCAACCCGCCGCCCGCAACCTTGGCCAGACACGTCAGGTCGGGCGTCATGCCGTAGTACTGCTGGGCGCCACCGCGCGACACGCGGAAGCCCGTCATGACCTCGTCCAAGATCAGCAGCGCGCCGTGCTGCCGAACCGCGTCGAGCGCCACGCGGAACTCGGCGCTCGGGAGCGCCACGCCCATATTGCCCGTGACCGGCTCGACGATGACCGCGGCGATGCGGTGCCCCTCGCGCGCCATCAGCGCGTGCAAGCCCGCAGCGTCGTTGTAAGGGAGCGTGAGCGTGTGCTTGGCGAGCTCGGCGGGCACGCCGGCGCTGTCGGGAATGCCAAACGTCGCCAGGCCACTGCCGGCCTTGACCAAGAACGAGTCCGCGTGGCCGTGGTAGCAGCCCTCGAACTTCACGAAGGTGTCGCGCCCCGTCGCGCCCCGCGCCAAGCGGAGCGCGGCCATGCACGCCTCGGTGCCGCTCGAGACGAACCGCATCATCTCCAAGCTCGGGAAGAACCGCTGCATCGCCTCGGCGATCTCGACCTCGGCGCCCGTCGGCGCGCCGAAGCTCATGCCGCGGCCCGCGGCGTCGCGGACGGCCTCAACGACCTCGGGGTGAGCGTGACCCAGCAGCGCGGGCCCCCAGCTCAACACGTAGTCGACGTAGCGATTGCCATCGACGTCCTGCAGCCACGCGCCCTGCCCGCTCGCGATGAAGGGCGGGTCGCCGCCGACGGACCGGAAAGCGCGCACCGGGCTGTTCACACCCGCCGGCAGCAGGTGCTCGGCGCGGGCGAGCAGCGCTCGACTCTTCGTCAACGTCAGGGACATGGCAGGTCTCCCGAAAGCGCGCGCCTTTTAGCAGGGCGAGGCCGGATGCGCAAGGCTCGAAGTGCGCACCCGCACCCCATAGATCCGGCGGTCAGCGAAAGCGCAGGCCGACGAGCGCGCACAGGGTCTCGAGGCCCGTCACAGGCCCGAGCGCGTTCGTTGTGGTGAGCGCATAGGAGCCCACAATGACGAACATCGTCACAATCCGCAGCGCGACGCGCTCCGCCAGCCCTGAGGTGCGTCGCCACTTCTTGCGGCGCTTGAGCTGCTGCCAGAGCTGAAAGGCGCCCAAGCAGGTCCCGTGGTAGGCGCCCCAGAGCAGCCAGTTCAGCGACAGGTGGTGCCAAGACGCCATGATCGCCATCGATGCGTAGCCCGACAGGATCGGCCGCCGCGTGAGGCCGAGCACCGGCAGGTACACATAGTCGCGGCACCACCCCGAGAGCGAGATGTGCCAGCGCCGCCACCACTCGCCGACGTTGGTCGAGAGCCACGGGCGGTCGAAGTTCTCAGCGATGCGCCAGCCCAAGAGACGTGACGCCCCGAGGCCCATCGACGAGTAGCCGGAGAAGTCGAAGTAGACGTAGACGCCCACACCAAAGAGGGCCGCCCAGAGGCGCCACGCCGGGATCGCGGGCAGGCTGTCGTCGAGTGTGGCGAAGGGCACGAGCGCCATCAGCCGCGTGCCGACCATCTCAGCGATGACAAATTTTGCGACCAGGCCATGCACGATCCGCGTCAGGCCGACCTCGAGGTCCTCGCGAGACAAGCGCTCGGTGCGCCCGTCTCGGAAGGCGTCCCACCGCTCGATCGGACCCGCGACGAACGCGGGAAAGAGGCAAAGCCAGCGGGCCAACTCCGCCGGCGGCGCAGGCGAGAAGCGACCCCGCGCGACCTCGACCGTGTAGTGAATCAGCTTGAACGTGAAATACGACAGACCCAGCGGTGCGGCGAGGCTCGAGCCCTCGAAGACGAGCTTGAACCCGACGAGCATCGAGGCAAACCCGCCGACGAGCGCGAACGTCAGGCGCCGTCCGCGGAGCCCGCCCGCTGCGAGGGTAGGCCCGAGCGCGACCAGCGCTGCCCACGCCGGCACCAGGATGGCCAAGGCTCTCCAGTCCCACGACGCCACGAGCGCCAGCGAGACAACGAGCGTGAGCGCACCACGCCAGGCGGGCCGAAGCGCGCCGACCGCGACCAAGCCGCCGAGCGCGAGCCAGAACCATGCGCTCCCGACCATGCCCTCAGAACCCCGCGTACCGAAAGACGCGGGCCCCCGCGCTCGCGGCGTAGAGCCCGCCGAGCGCGATGACGAGGAGCTGACCCAGGACGATGATCTGCAGCGCGATGCCCACGGCGCGCGCGACGCGAGGGGAGATCATGGGCGCACCGTCGACGGGTTGGGCTCGCTCAGGTGACGCGCGACAAGCGCGGCCAGACGCGCCTCGTATCGACGCATGGCCTCCTCGGAGCGCAGGTGGGTAAAGTCGTGAAAGTCCTCATCGACGAGGGCGGCCTCGGCGTCGAGGTCGACGAGCGGCACGCCGAGGCGCGCCGCAAGGGGCGCCACCCGTGCACGGGCAGCGCTCCGCGCCTCGGTGAGCGCGGGGCGAGCACGCGGCGCCAGCGGCGGCTCGAGCAGAATCGGCCGCCACTGCGTCTGGCGTTGAAGATGCGTGAGCGTCTGCTCGAGGGCGACCAGATGGGCGCTCACGAGGGCATCGTCCTGGGCACGCTGCTCGAAGCCGACGCGCAAGGCGTCGACGCGTTCGACCCAGCGCTCGTCGGTCCACTGCCTGCGCCCAAGGTAACGATGGCGTCTCGGCTCGGGCGCACCCAATGCCAGCCAAACCGGAACCTGAGGGCGACTCACGAAGAACTGCAGGTGGTCGAGGAAATAGAGCCCCGTGGCCGTCCGCTCGGGCATACCGAGCACACGCGCGACCGCGTTCATTTCGTCGACCGCGAGCGCGCTCGTGGGGTGCTCGAACCGTGTCTGCAGGTCAGTCCGGTCAGCGAAGAGCGTGCCGGGGCCAATCCCGAGCACCACGACGCCCCGGGGGGTCTCTGGCAGCGCGCCGAGAACGACGAGCGACTCCCCGAGCGCCTGCCCCCCCGATGTCAAGTTGAAAGCGCCCAAGGTCGTTTCTCTTGGCTGCTCGAGCGCGTCCGCCACCGAGTCGCGGAGAGTGTCGATGTGCCAGAACGCCTCGCGCATGCTCGACGCGCCGACGAGCGCGACGTGGGCAGAGCGAGCGGGTTCGCGCTGCGCCGTCACCAGCGCGTGCGTGAGCGCGGCGCCGTCGTCGTCCACGTTGCGCGCCAAGACACCCGGCTCGAGGCGTGCAACGACATCGGGCGTGACGAAGACACACAGCGCGGCGATCTCGACCAGGGCAAAAGCGATGACCCCCAGGGTGACGCTGAGCCGAGGTCGAAGCGCGCCATCGAGGAACGCGCTCATTCCCCGCCGCGCGCTCGGCTCGCCGACAACATCTGGCCAAGCTCGAGCTGTCGGAGCGCCTCCTCCGCGGAGCGCTCTTTGACTTGCTTCAGCGCCGGGTAGCCCGCGCGCACGGCGACGTCGTTCACGAGGCCACCGAGACGCGAGATGGTGTGCTTGGAGAGCTGTGTGTAGCGACCCACGCTCTGCTGGTCGACCTGGGTCCGCTCCAGCAGCTTCCAGTCACCGAAGCCGACGGGCGCGCGGTCGGAAACGGCGGCCGCGACCGCACCGGGTGACGGGGCGAGGCCGAGGGCTTCGAAGAGGCGAGCGGCCTCGGACTCAGGCTGCGCGACGAGCGCTTCGTAGCGCACCACGACGGTGTCCGACGCACGACGCTCCGCGAAGTCGAGGAGGCGGGTCGTGATGTCCGCCCAAGCTTGCGCGAGGGCGACGCAGACGTTCGGCTCGCGGCGAATATAGCCGTGAATCTCCTCGGGGAAGCGCTGGCTGCGCGCGAAGAGCTCCTGCATGCTGACCACGACGTCGAGGGGGTGCCGGAGCAGCACGACATAGGTCACCGCTTCGCCGCACAAATCCTCGATGGCGTCGAGGTGAAAGGCGTTGAAGGGCGTCTTCTCGGCCCAGACTCGTCGGCCTCGGCGCTGCGCGTGCTCTCGCATGAAGCCGAAGACAAACTCGCGTGTCCGCGCGACGACGTCGGCCGCCTCAAAGCCCGCGAACGCCAACCCGCTCCGCACGCCGACGTGCAGACCTTCGGCGATGGTCTCGTCTTCAAGGAACCGGGCGCCCGCGCGGAGCAGGTGCGTCTCCGGTGGGCACGCCACCTCGGGGTGGGCGTCGAAGATGCGCTGCAGCAGGGTCGTCCCTGAGCGCGGCAGCGCGAGCACGACGACCCCCTCGCGCGGCGCGCGCTCAGCCACGAAAGCCCTCTTCGAGCATGCGGCCGAGGGCCTTGCGGTCGACCTTGCCGTTCACATTCAGCGGGAACTCCGGCAGCACATGGACGCGGCTCAGGCCGATATACGGCGGGAGGCGCCGGGCCACAGCCGCCTTGAGAGCCTTCGGATCGGCGTTCACGCCCGCGACGAAGCCGACGATGCCGTCGTAGCCCGCGTCGTTCTTCGGCCACCCGAGCGCGACCGCGAAGTCGGTCTCCGCGACCGCGCGGATCGCCGCCTCGACCTCGCCGAGCTCGATGCGGTAGCCGCGCACCTTGATCTGCGTGTCAGCGCGCCCCTGGAACGTCATCGGCGCGCCGTCGACCGGGCGGCGCACAAGGTCGCCCGTGCGGTAGTGCACCGCGTCCGAGCCGGGCGGCACAACGAAGGCGGCCGCGGTCTTCTCGGCGTCTCGCCAGTAGCCGAGCGTGACCTGCGGGCCCGCCATCAAGAGCTCACCGAGCTCACCCGGCGCGACCTCGGCCAGGTCCGCGTTCACGACCCGCGCGGTCATCCCCGGAAACGGGTCGCCAATCGGGACGAGCCCATTCTCACACTCGGCGGGCGAGCGGTCGGCGTTCCACGTGTACCAGGTGCACGCGAGCGTGAGCTCGGTCGGGCCGTAGAGGTTCTCTACGACCGAGTTCGACGCCGCCTCGGCCCACGTGCGCGTGACGTCCGCGGGCAAGGCCTCGCCGCAGAAGAGGCTCACCTTGAGGTTGGGCAGCGCGCCGGGCTCAAGAAAGCCGAGGCGCTTCATGAGCACGGCCGTCGAGGGCACAGAGAACCAGACGGTCAGGCGCGCGTCGTGCACGAACTGGCCGACCGTGAGCATCTGCGCCTTCGTCGGGCAACAGACACAGGCACCGACCCACCACGCCGCGAACATGTCGAAGCCCGACAGGTCAAAGACGAGCTCGAAGAGCTGCGAGAAGCGGTCTTCGGGGCCCAACGGATAGCGCGCGAGGACGAGCTCGATGAAGCGAACCAGGTTGCCCTGCGAGACCATCACGCCCTTCGGCTGACCGGTGCTGCCCGACGTAAAGAGCAGGTTCGCAATGGCGTCGCTGGCGAGGGCCGGGAGAGGGTCCTGCGCGGCGTCGTGGAGCGCATCCGCCGTGACGAGCGTATGCGGCGCAGGGACGCTTGTCAGACCGTCGACGGCCTCGGGAACGAGGACGACCAGCGGGCGGTCCACCAGACGCAGGAGCTCGTCGAGCTTCGGCAGCCCCTGCGCGTCCACGATGACCGCGTCGACTTCGGCGCGCTCGAGCATGCTCGCGAGCCGGTCGACGGGAAAGTCGGGGTTCATCGGGACGTACCCGTGCCCGCGATAGAGCGCCCCGAGGACGCCCGCGTACGCAGTGGGGCTGCGCTGGGCGAAGACGGCCGTGAGGGGCTGCCGCGGGCTCGGCACGTGCGCTGCGAGCGTCGCGGCGATGCGGCGCGCGAAGGCGTCCAGCGCGCGGTAAGTGAGCGTCTGCTCGCCGACCTCAAGGGCAGGCCGGTCGGGGTGGAGCGCGACTGACCTGAGGAAGCCGGCCCGAATCATGCTCAACTCCTGCGTCTGAGGGTCAGCGGGCTTGCTTGGCCGCGACGAAGCGCAGCACGCGCCCGACCGAGTCGAGGTTGCCCAAGTTGACGTCGCCCGGCGTGAAGCGCAGGCCGGCGCGCTTCTCAACGAAGGCCACGAGCGTGACCATCGAAAAGGAGTCGAGCAGCGCGCTGCTGAACAAGAGCGTCTCGTCCTCGACCGGCTCGTCGAGGTCGAGCTCGGTCTGCAGGAACTCAAGCAGGTCCGCACGGGTGAGCGACATCAGTCCTCCTTAGGCCGGGAGTAGACCCCACGCGGGGGCGCCCTCATTCATCCGAGGCGACGTCCGCGTCTTCGTCGGCGCCTTCGTCGGCGCCCTCGTCGGCCCCCTCGGCGCCTTCCGCGCCTTCGGCGTCTTCCGCGTCGGGGCTGACCGCCGCGTCGTCCTCGACGTATCGAGCGACCGAGACGACCTTCTCCCCTTCGTCGAGCGCGATCATGCGCACGCCGAGCGTGTTCCGGCCGACGAGCCGCACATCGCCCGCGCGGGCCCGCAGGATGATGCCGCCGTCCGTGACGAGCAGGTATTGGTCGCCCTCGCCCTCGACGAGCATGATCCCCACGACGGCGCCGTTCCGGCCACCCGCCTTGATGTCGATCGTGCCTTTCCCGCCGCGGCCCTGCTTGCGGTACTCCTCAAGCACCGTGCGCTTGCCGTACCCGGTCCCGGTGACCGTCAAGAGGCACGCGGTCTTCTCGTCGATCGTGTTGAGGTCGAATGTGATGCAGCCGATGACCTCGTCGTCGGGCTCAAGGTCGATGCCGCGCACGCCGCTGGTATCGCGCCCGAGGGGCCGGACGTCCTCCTCCTCGAAGCGAATCGACATGCCGCCCTGCGTCGCCAACAGCACGTTGCTGCTGCCGTTCGTCTGGCTGACCGCGATCAGGCGGTCGCCCTCGCGCAGGTTGATCGCGATGATGCCGCTCGACCGGATGTTCGAGTAGGCCATCACGTCCGTCTTCTTCACCTGGCCTTGCGCCGTGGCGAAGAAGAGGAAGTGACCCTCCTTGAACTCGCTGATCGAGAACACGCTGGCGAGCTTCTCGCCCGACTCGAGGGGCAGCATGTTGACGACCGGCTTGCCGCGCCCAAGGCGGCTGCCCGCGGGGATCTCGTAGACCTTGGTGCTGAAGACCCGCCCCGCCGAGGTGAAGAACATCACGTGGTCGTGGGTGCGCGCCGTGAACAGGTGCTCGACCCAGTCGGCGTCCTTGGTCGCCATGCCGCTCTTGCCGCGCCCGCCGCGGCGCTGCGTGCGGTACTCAGCGACGGGCACGCGCTTGACGTAGCCCTCGTGCGTGATGGTCACGACCATGTCCTCGACCGGGATCAGGTCCTCGAGGTCCAGGTCGGCGGTGCTCGCGACGATCTTCGTCTTGCGGCCGTCCTGGAACTGCGCCTGTACGTCGCGCAGCTCCTTCTCGATCAGGTCGAGCAGGACGTGCTCGTTCTCCAGGATCTCGCGCAGCCGCGTGATCTCCGCCATGACCTCGGCGAGCTCGGCCAGAATCTTGTCGCGCTCGAGGCCCGTCAGGCGCTGCAGGCGCATCTCAAGGATCGCCTTGGCCTGTCGCTCGCTCAAACCGAACGTGCTCATGAGGCCCGAGCGCGCCTCGTCGGCGTCTGCGCTGCCGCGGATGAGGGCGATCACGGCGTCGAGGTTGTCGAGCGCGATCTTGAGGCCTTCCAAGATGTGCGCGCGGGCCTCGGCCTCGCGCAGCTCGAAGCGCGTGCGCCGGATGACCACGTCGCGGCGGTGGTCGATGAAGTGCCGCAGCGCGTCCTTGAGCGTGAGCGTGCGCGGCTCGCCCTGCACGATCGCCAGCATGTTGATGCCGAAGCTCTGCTGGAGCTGCGTGAGCTTGAAGAGCTGGTTGAGCACGATGTCGGCTTGGGCGTCGCGCCGCAGCTCGATCACCATCCGCATGCCATGGCGGTCGCTCTCGTCCCGCAGGTCGCTGATGCCCTCGATCTTCTTGTCGCGGACGAGTTCCGCGATCTTCTCGAGCAGGCGGGCCTTGTTGACCTGGTAGGGCAGCTCGTGGACCACGATGCGCTCGCGGTCGTTGCCCATCGGCTCGACCTCGGTCACCGCGCGGATGTGGATGATGCCGCGGCCCGTCTCATAGCCATCGCGGATGCCGCCCGCGCCGTAGATCGTGCCGCCCGTCGGGAAGTCCGGGCCGCGGATCGGGCCGCGCTCGACGTCGAAGAGCTCGGCGACCGTGATCTCCGGGCGCCGCATCACCGCGATGCAGCCCTCGATGACCTCGGACAGGTTGTGCGGCGGGATGTTCGTCGCCATGCCGACCGCAATGCCGGTGCTGCCGTTGACCAGCAGGTTCGGCACGCGCGTGGGCATCACGAGCGGTTCGTGGAGCGAGTCGTCGTAGTTCGGCCCGAAGTCGACGGTCTCTTTCTCGATGTCGGCGAGCAGCTCGTGCGTGAGCTTCGCCATGCGGACCTCGGTGTACCGCATGGCCGCGGGCGGATCGCCGTCCACGCTCCCGAAGTTGCCCTGACCGTCCACGAGCATGTAGCGCATGGCGAAGTCCTGGGCCATGCGCACGATGGTGTCGTACACGGCCTGGTCGCCGTGCGGGTGGTACTTGCCGATGCAGTCGCCCACGATGCGGGCGCTCTTCTTGTACGGACCGTTCCAGTTATTCTTCAGGTCGTACATCGTGAAGAGGGCGCGCCGATGCACGGGCTTGAGCCCGTCCCGCACGTCCGGCAGCGCGCGGCCGACGATGACCGACATCGCGTAGTCGAGATACGACGTGCGCATCTCGAGCTCGATGGAGTGTGGAGGCGACGGCGGCAGCGGATTGGGCACTTTGCGGGCTTCTTCCATGGCGCGCGGGTTCTATCGGGGGGGGGACCCGAAGTCAACGCGGGCGTGCCCCTCGCGGGCCCCCTCGGACGATTATCGCGGGTATTCGCGCCCCTCGGTCTCCCGGCGCGCTCGCCACACCTCGATCCCCACGCAGAACGCCTCGACGACCGCGGGATCGAACTGCGTGCCCGCGCAGCGTCGAATCTCGTCCATCGCGACCTGATGCCGCAGCGCGCTGCGGTAGGCGCGGTGGCTCGTCATGGCGTCGTAGGTGTCCGCGACCGCCATGATGCGGGCCATCATCGGGATGTCCTCGCCCTTGAGCCCGCGCGGGTAGCCGGTGCCGTCCCACTTCTCGTGGTGCATGCCGATGCCGGGCAGGAGCTGGCGAAACGCGGGGATCTTCTTGAGCAGGTCCTCGCCAAAGCCGGGGTGGGCCTTGAAGCGCTGGAACTCCTCCTGCGTGAGCCCCGCGGGCTTGTTGAGCTCCTCGGCGCGGATCGTGAGCTTGCCGATGTCGTGCAGTCGCCCCGACTGGTAGATGAGGTCGCAGGCGTCATCCGGCAGGCTGAGCGCCCGTGCCGTCGCCTCGGCGAACTCCGCGACGCGCTCGCTGTGGCCGCGCGTGTAGCGGTCCTTCTCCTCGAGCGCAGCGATGAAGACCTCGACGCTGTTGCGAAAATTGCGCTCGAGGCTCTCGAAGAGCTGCGCGTTGTGCACGGCGGCGGCGGCGCGGTCGGCCAAGATGGTCAGGAGCTTGCGCTGCCCCTCGACGAAGGGCGCGCCGCCCGAGCGCGCGGCGAGCAACATCCCCAACACTCGACCGCGGCTCGTGAGCGGCAGCACCAGCAGCGACTCGGTCGCGGCCGTGCGCGGCGACTGGCGCAGGTAGCGGAAGACCCGCCCGCCCGTCGCAAGCACGCTCGTGCGCAGAGCGAGCGCCTCGTCAGTCAGATCATCCCGCGAGAGTGGCTCGCCACCGCACGACGCGGGCTCGTATTCAACGCCCTCCTCGTCGGGCATGAGCATCACGGACACACGGTCCGCCTGCGTCTGGTCTCGCACGACCTCGGCGATCAGGCGCAGAGTCGGCTCGAGCTCGACCTCGTCGGACAGGCGCGACGCGAGCTGGTAGAGCGAGAGCGAGGCCTTGAGCGCGATGTTCTCGTGCGTCAGGCGCTGCTGCTCGAGCGCGCGCTGCACGGTGTGGACCACCTCTTCGACCTTGAAGGGCTTGAGCACGTAGTCAAATGCGCCCGTCTTCATCGCGTGGAGCGCTGTCTCGACCGTGCCGTACCCCGTCATGAGCACCGTCACGACCTCGGGGTGGTCGCGCCGCGCGCGCTCAAGCAGCTCGAGCCCGCCCATCTCGGGCATCTTCAGATCGCTCAGGAGCAGGTTGAAGGGCCGCTCCGCGAGCGCCTCGAGCGCCGCGCGACCATTCGGCGCGTCGTGCACGACGTACCCCTCCATCCGGAGAAAGTCGCACAGGATCTCCCGAATGGAGGGCTCGTCGTCCACCACGAGCAGGCGCGCCGGCCCGACCGCCGCGGGGGCCGTAAGACGCCCAAAATCTGCCGACTCGCTCAAGTTCGCCTTGCTCTTCATGGGCTCAGGTTCCGCCCGATCATACCCGCGTTCCCCCGCGCGTCTGCCAAGAAAACCCGCAGTCCCCTTGCCTACGGCGCTCGGGGGACGTTGAATCGGCGAGAAGTTTCCCGCAACGCTTGGGGGGGAGATGCGCGAAGGCGCTCGGGGTCGCGCGTCCGCCGCCTGGGTGGCCGTGCTTGCATGCGCGGCCGTCCTCGTGCTGCCGCTGCCCGGCTTTGTCATCGACGCTCTGCTCCTTGCCCAGCTCGCCGCGGCCGTCCTGGGCATCGTGCGTCGACCGCAAACCCACGGTGAACGCGCTCTTGGTCCGCGCATTATCCTTGCGGGCGCGCTCAGCCGCGTGGTCGTCGCGGTCGCTCTCCTGCGCGCGGCGACGGGCAGCGGAGATGCGGGCTCTCTGGTGGGCATCGCCGGCACAATCGCCCAAGCGGGCGGCGTGCTCGGCGGCGTCGGCGCGTTCGTCGCGCTGACGACGCTGCACGTCATGGTCGTCGCGCGGGGCGCGGAGCGGCTCGGTCAGGTGACCGCCCGGTTCGCGCTCGACGCGCTGCCCGGACGGCAGCTCGCGCTCGAGGGCGAGCTTCGGCAGCGCCTCGCGGACCCCGCGCGGGTCGGCGTGGAGCGGGCCCGCTTGCTCCGCGACGCTGAGACAGCGGGGCACGTCGACGGGGTCACCCGTATGCTGCGGGCCGAGTCCGTGGCGCTCGCCGCCCTGGTCGCGCTGGTCTTCGTGGGCGCGCTCCTTGGAGGCGTCTACGAGCGGGGCATCGAGGCGGCCGAGGCGGCCCGAGCGGCGCTCGGCACCGCGCTGGGCGCGAGCCTGTGGCTGCAAGTCCCCGCGCTCACTGCGGCAGGCGCCGCCGCTTGGCTCGCCTTGCAGAGCGGGTCCGATGCGCCCACGAGAGACGACGACGAAGAGGCGCCGTGGGTGCTCTCGACTCGCCGCGCAGACGCCACCGCCGCCCAACAGGCGCTGTCGCGGGCGCTCGTGCCTGCCGGTCTCAGCCTGCCCGCGCTGCGCCCGACCTTTGACGAGACCTTGCCCGCAGGCACCCTGAAGCTCGAGCGACGGGGCGTCGTCCTCCTCACCGGCACGATCGGCCCCGGCCTCGAACAGCTGGCGCGTCGACGTCTCGCGCCGCTCCTCGTGACCCTGCAGGCCACCGCGGCGCGGCTCAGCGCGCTGGAGTCGAGCGCGCCGGTGCTCATCCGCGCCGCGATGCCAAGCCGCGTCGATGTCGTTCAGCTCACCCGTGTCCTGCGCGCCCTCGCGGCGGACGCCCTGCCCTCACACGACCTGGAGACCGTGCTCGACGCCCTCACGGCCGCCCCGCCCGGCGCCGAGCCCGAAGCCTACGTCGCCGCTGCGCGACGCGCCTTCGCTGATGCCCTGACGGCACGACTCCTGGGGTGCGCTCCGGAGCGCGTCGGGTGCGCCGGCGCGACGCTCGAGTCGGCGCTCGCGCGTGGCGCGCCCGCCCCCTCGCTGGTCGATGATCTCGTCGAGCGGATCGACACGCTGCCCGGTGAGCCCATGACGCTCGTCTGCGTCCTGTGCTCACCCGAAGCGCGCGTCCCGCTCGCTGAACTCTTCGCCACAACCCGCCCGCAGGTCGCGGTGATCGCTCTCGACGAGGTGCGCCCCGGCACCCGCGTCATCCCCGCCGCGATCCTGTGACCTTGACCGCGGGTCAGGGCCCGCCGTGGGCGCCGCCCGGCAGCGTGCGCTTCAGGTCCGCCAGCGTCGGCAACGCGGCGGTCTCCAGAGCGACCATCAGCGCGTCCAGCGTGCTCGCGTGCACGACAATCGGTCGGTGGGCGGCTCGCACGAAGCCATCGGCCGCGGCGCGATCGAGCGAGCGCACCAGGTCGGCGTAGAAGCCCTCGACGTCGAGCAAGCCAACAGGCTTCGTGTGGTACTCGAGCTGTGTCCACGTCGCCGCCTCGAAGACCTCGTCGAGGGTGCCATAGCCGCCGGGCAGCGCGATGAAGGCATCTGACAGCTCAGCCATACGCGCCTTTCGCGCGTGCATGTCCGGCACCACGTCCAGCGCCGTCAGGCCGCGGTGCGCGACCTCGAGCTGCCAGAGCTTCTCGGGGATGACGCCATAGACCTCACCGCCCGCGGCGAGCGCGGCGTCTGCGACGAGCCCCATCAGCCCGACGTGCCCGCCGCCGTAGACGACGCGCACCCCGCGCTCCGCGAGCGCGCGCCCCACGCTCCGCGCAGCGTCTGCGTAAGCGGGCCGCGTGCCCATGCTCGAGCCGCAAAACACGGCCACGCTCCGAATCTGTCGAACCTGCGTCTTCATTCCGGGCATCCTGAGAACGCGCGGGGTTGCGCGCAAGAGGCTCCATGCACGTCGACCGCCTGACCACGATTCACAGCCTCTCGGCCGAAGAGTGGGACGCGCTCGTCGGACCGGGGTGCGCGTTTCTCGAGCACGCTTTCCTGAGCGCCATGGAAGACTCGGGCTGCGTGGGCCCCGACACAGGCTGGACGCCCGCCTACCGGGTCGCGCGCGAGGCGCCTCAGGGGCGCGCGGTCGGCGCCGTGGTCGCCTGGGTCAAAGACCACAGCATGGGGGAGTTCATCTTCGACCACGCCTGGGCAGACGCCGCCCGGCGCGCTGGTCTCGCCTACTATCCGAAGCTGGTCGTGGCCGCGCCGTTCTCGCCCGTCGGCGGCGAGCGTTTCTTGACGTTCGGCGCGCCCGACCCCGCAGCGGCGCGCGACGTGCTGCTCGCCGACCTGCGCGCGCAAGTTCGGTCCGATGGGCTCTCGGGCCTCCACTGCCTGTTTACGACCGCAGAAGAGGCGCGCGCCCTCGAGGGCCAAGGCCTCGCTCAGCGCCATACGGTCCAGTTTCACTGGACAAACGCGGGCTATGCGGACTTCGACGCCTTTCTGGCGCGCTTCGACAGCAAGCGCCGCAACCAGATCAAGCGCGAGCGCCGACGCGTCCGCGAGGCGGGCGTGACCGTGCGCGTCCTCGAGGGGGACGCGATCCGGCCGGAGCACGCCACGCTGGCATGGGACCTCTATGTGCGGACCGTCGACAAGTTCGCCTGGGGCCGCCGCTACTTGAACCCGCGCCTTTTCGAGCTGCTCGTGGAGCGCTGGGCCCACCGCCTGTTCTTCGTCGTCGCGGAGCGCGACGGCGAGGTCGTCGGCGGCACCGTGAACGTGCGCAAGGGCGACGCCCTCTACGGCCGCTACTGGGGCGCGCGCGAGGGCATCCCTGACCTGCACTTCGAGGTGTGCAGCTACGCCGCCATCGAGGCCTGCATCGCGCGCGGCCTGCGCGTCTTCGAGGCGGGCGCCGGGGGCGGCGAGCACAAGTGGGGCCGCGGCTTTTTGCCGGCCGTCACTTACTCAGCGCACGCGCTCGAGCACCCGGGCCTCGACCGCGCTGTGCGGGCCTTCTTGCGCGACGAGCGCCGCGCGGTGGCGGCCGACCTGTCGAGCGCGGACGGCCGCGTCCTGATTCGCTAGGGGCGACG
>CANLBD010000004.1 GCA_947488215.1 Myxococcales bacterium
TCGCGATGCGCGCGGCCCACCCAGACGCCGTGCCCCTCGCGGGCGGCACCGAGGACATGGTGCACCTCGAGGCGGGCATGATCGACCCGCAGCGTTTTCTGAACTTGTGGCGTGTGGACGCCCTGCGCGGCATCACCGGCACGCCGGACGGCGGGCTGCGCATCGGCGCGCTCACCACGCACCGCGACCTGGTCTTGAGCGCCGACGTGGTGCGCGTCGCCCCCGCGCTGGCCGAGGCCGCGCGCACCGTCGGCGCCGTGCAGATCCAGAACCGCGGCACGCTCGGCGGCAACATCATCAACGCCAGCCCCGCCGCTGACACCCTGCCCGTGCTGCTCGCGCTCGACGCGGTGTTCGAGGTCCAGGGCGCCACGCACGGCGCGCGAAGCTTCGCCGCCGCGGACTTCTTCGTGGGCTACCGCAAGCTCGCGCTCGCGCCCGACGACCTGCTCGTGGCGGTGCACCTGCCCCCGCGCCATGCTGCCGACCATACGCACTTTCGCAAGGTCGGCACGCGCCTCGCGCAGGCGATCAGCAAGGTCATGCTCGGCGCCCGCGTGCGCGTCGAGGGCGGCGTCGTCACGGACGCGCGTGTGGCCTTCGGGAGCGTCGGCCCGACCCCGCTCCGCGCGCGCAGCGTCGAGGCCGCGCTGCTCGGCCGCCCGGTCGATCCCGGTGCCGCGGACTTGGCCTCGCGGGATGTCGCGCCCCTGAACGATATTCGCTCTACGGCGGAGTACCGCCGCGCGGTTTGCGTCTCCACGCTGCGGGCGTTCCTGGCGTCGATCGCGCCGGCCTGATCGAACGCATCACCCGGCGTCGTGCAGGTCGACCTCGGCCTGCGCGCCGCCACGCAGCGCGATGAGCTCCTGCACCATGCGCTGCGCGACCGGCTCGAGCGCCGGCGGCACAGCAGGCCGCTCGCCTGCGGGGTACATGACCCACGCGAAGAACGGCGCGAGCTCGTCTGGCCCCACGCCGCTCATCCGGGCGCCGTAGCCCATCTCGCTGGCCACGTGCAGCAGGTGGCGCAGGCGTCCCGCGCGCCACCACGCGCCCTCGAGCATAGTCAGGTTACGCCAGTTCTGACGCCACCGCAGCTCCTCGAGCGCGAGCCCGAGCTCGTTCTGCAGCTCCGCGATCATGGCGAAGCCCTGCTGAGCCGCTTCGGGGCCACGCGTCGCCGCGTCGGGCAGCAGGCGAAAGACCTGCCGCTCAACGATCGCCAACCTGCGCCCAAAGATCTCCTCATAGGCGAGGCCCGACACCACCAAATTGACCAAGAAGCCGCTCGCCGCCGCGATGACCACAGCCACCACACGGTGCTCGAGCGCCTCGGCGGGTGAGCCGATGCTGCCCGACTGAATGAGCAGCGCCGAAAAGGCCGCGACGGGGTAGGCCGCCTCGAAGCCGAGGGCGTAGACCAGCCGCACAGAGGCGGCGACCGCGATGGGCACGCCGAGCCACGTGGGCAGCTCGAGCGCGCTCATCGCGACGCCGAGCACGCCGCCGAGCGCGCTGCCCAGGAGCTGACCGCCCGCGCGGCGCAGGCCCATGAGCACGGTCGGCGACACGCAGAGCACGGCCACGAAGCCTGCGCTGACTGTATCGGGGTTGCCGACCAAACTGCACAACGCCAGCGCGAGCACGCACGCGAGGGCCGCCTTGACGGCCAGAAAGAACGGGTTCGCGAGCAAGGCTTACTTGTTCGGGACCTTCTTCCAGTCCTCGAGGAACTTGGCGAGGCCAATGTCCGTGAGGGGGTGCTTCACGAGCTGACCGATGACGGAGAGCGGCATCGTCGCCACGTGCGCGCCGAGGCGGGCGGCCTCGAGCACATGGATCGGGTGACGCACGCTCGCGACGAGCACCTCGGTCTCGAAGCCGTAGTTCTCGTAGATGTCGAGGATCTGCCGGATGAGCTCCATGCCCTCGTGCGAGATGTCGTCGAGCCGCCCGACGAACGGGCTGATGTACGTCGCGCCCGCCTTGGCCGCCAAGAGCGCCTGCGTAGCCGAGAAGCAGAGCGTCACGTTCGTGTCGATGTCGTTGTCCGCGCACCAGCGCGTGCACTTCAGGCCCTCGAGCGTGAGCGGGATCTTGACCACGATGTTCTCGTGAATGTCCGCGAGCGCCTCGGCCTCCTTGCGCATCCCCTCGAAGTCGAGGGCCGTCACCTCGGCCGAGATGGGGCCGTCGACGACCTCGCAGATCTCCTCGATGACCTTGCGGAACGGCTTGCCGGTCTTGGCGATGAGCGACGGGTTGGTCGTCACGCCGTCGAGCAAGCCGTAGCTCGCGGCCTCTTTGATCTCTTTGATGTCTGCCGTATCGATGAAGAACTTCATGCGCGCTCCCGTGTGGGCAAAATGGACGGCGCGGAGCATAAACGAACCGCGGAGGGATGCACGCATGGGGAACGGGATCTCGATTACGATCGACCGCATCGAGGGGGCGTGGGCCGTCGTGGTGCTCGACGGGCACACGTTGAACTTGCCGCGCGCGTGGTTCGGCGACGCCGCCCCCGAGGGCAGCGTGTGGCGGCTCGACCTGACGCGCGACCCGCAGACCGAGGCCGCGCGCCTCGACGCGGCCCGTGACCGCATCAGCCGCCTGTCGAGCCGCGACGACGGGGGCGACTTCAGCCTGTGACTGTCGACGCGGACGACCCCTACGCGCGGCTGCGCGCCGCCGACTACGCCGGCGCCGCACACGCCTGCGATGTCGTCCTCGAGGGGGGCATCTCCGGTGGCGTGGTCTACCCGCTCGCCGTGTGCGAGCTCGCGACGCGCTACCGCATCGAGCGCTTCGGCGGCGCGTCTGCGGGCGCGCTCGGCGCCGCGCTCGGCGCCGCCGCAGAGCTTGGCAGGACCCGGGGCCGCGGCGAGGGCTACGCGGGCCTCGCGCGGCTCGCGGACGAGCTCGCCGGGCCATCGCTGGTCCCGGGCCGTGAGGGCGAGACGCGCATGCGGTCGCTCTTCGCCACCACGCCCGAGAACGAGCCGCTGATTCAAGCCGTGGTCGACCTCGCCGGCGCCCGCGCTCGACAGGCGGCGGCGGGGCAGGCGGACGCGCCCCTCCTGCCCGGCCTCCTGCTCGGCCGCGGCGTGTGGGGCGAGCGCTTCGCCGTCGCGCGGCACTTCCCCGGCGGGGCGTGGCTCGGCGGGCTCGTCGGCGGGGCCACGCTCGCCGCCACGGGCTTTGGGCTGGGCGCGCATGCCGGCACGGGCCTGGGCGCGCTCATTGCTGGCGCGCTCGGGCTGGTCGGCGCCCGCGGTGGCTTTATCCTCGGGGGAGCGGCCGCCGCTCAGCGTCGCCTTGAAGAGAGCCTCACGGCCTCCCGGGGCTTCGGGCTCTGCTCCGGGCTCTCGGGCCCGCACGGCCTCTTTCACTGGCTGCACGACAACCTGCAGCGCCTGAGCGGCCTGCCGCTCGACGCCCCGCTGACCTACGGCGACCTCGGCGGCGAGAACGACGCCCTGGGTCGACACGCCATCGAGCTGCGGGTGATCACGACCGACCTGAGCGCGCAGCGCCCGATTCAGCTCCCCTTCGGCGCGGACGACCCCGCGATGCTCGTGCGACTCGACGAGCTCGACGCGCAGCTCCCCCCCGCGGTCTCGGCGCACCTGCGCCGCTTGGGGCGCGTCGAGGTCAACGGCCTGACTGCCCCCGAGGGGTTCCTGTTCCTGCCGCGCACACGCGACCTGCCCGTGCTCCTGAGCGTGCGCGCGAGCATGAGTTTTCCGTTTATGTTCGAGGCCTTACGGCTCTACGCCATTCGCAACTCGGCCCTCGTCGCGCAGCGCGCGTCGCTCTCGCCGGCCGACCTCGAGGTCCACCTGCTGAGCGATGGCGGCCTGTGCGCGAACCTGCCGCTGGACACCTTCGATGCATGGTACCCCGCCCGCCCGACCTTCGCGCTCATGCTCTCCGACGGCATCCCACCGCAGGGCGTGCTCGGACGCGCGAGCCGCGACGACCTGCTCTCCGCGGCCGAGCCTACGGGCGCCGACCCGCTGGTGCTGCACTTCGACCCCCGACAGGCCGCCGCGCGTCGTCACGTGCTGCACTGGCCCCCCGCGCGCGCCATCCCCGACCTCGAGGCCTTTACCGGCGCGCTCTTTGAGTCAGCGACGTCGCACCGCGACCACGCCCACGTGCGGCTCACGGGCTTTCGAGAGCGTGTCGCGCTGGTGCTCCTGGAGTCGGGCGAGGGGGGCTTTCACATCGACATGCCGCCCGAGGTCATCCGCCGCTTGGGCCGCCGCGGGGTCGAGGCAGCGCGACGCCTAGACGCTTGGTGGCAGCGCGCCGCAGACCAGCACCGCGCGGAGCGCCTCGACGTGCTCGCGGGCGAGCTCCAGCGCGCCGCGGACGCCCTCGCGCGCGCCGCCGGCCCAGACGACGCCCCCTCGGCGGAGGTGCCTGCGTCGCTGCGTCCGTGGGCGCGCGCCGTCGAGGCCCAGACCCGAGCGCTCGGCGCGCTCATCGCCGAGGGCGCCGCGCAGCACGGCAACCGCGTTGAGACCACCGCGACGCAGACGCGCCCCCGTGGTCAGCTGCGCATCGGCCCGAGCGTCTGAGAGCGACTCAGAGCTTCTTCGGGGGCAGCGAGGCCTCGCACTCCGCTTGAATCAAGCGCGCGTCGCGGTGCTCCGGCGCCACCGCAAAGACCGTCGGCAAGCGGCGCACCGCCGCAGGACAGTCGCCCTGGTCAAAGGCTGTCCGGGCCGCACGCAGGGCCTCAGCCGCACCGCGGGCTTGGTCGCGCACTGCACGGGCGTCAGCGTCATCGGGCCGGGCTTTTACAAGGCGCGAAGCTGCGATATCGGCGGCGTCGAGGTTCCCCGCGCGGAGGGCCTTACGCGCCTCGCTCAGGGCCTTCGCCCGCTGCAAGGCCGCCTCGGCTTGGGCGGCAGCGGCCTTGGCGCGTTGGGCGGCGGCATCGGCCTGGGCGCGCACCTTGTCGACCCCAGCGACGGTCGGCGCTGCGGTGGGTGACACGGCCGGCAGCGGAGCCTGCGGCGCGGTCACCGCGCTCGCCGGCGCGGCGTTCACAGGCGCGTCCGGCACGCTGTTGGTCCGCAGATGGGGCGCGAGCGCGGCGGACGCGGGCGCGGTGAGCGGCTCCGCTGGGCGCGCTGCAGCGACCGTGGTCCCGCCGGGGGCCGGCGGCGGCGCGCCCCCGCCGGACATCAGGAGGGCAGCGACACCCGCTGCCGCCACGGCGACGAGCACGCCGATCGCGACGCTGTGCTTGGGCTGAGACTGCAGCGTTGGCGGAGGCGTGTACGGGCTGCTCATCTGACCCGCGTGGATCGTCGGCGTCTTGACCGGCACGCTCTGCGCGCTGGGCAGAGGCGGGGCGTCCGCCGGCGAGATGCCCGTGGCCTTCTCGAGCGCCTCGATGAGCGCCTGCGCGGTCTGAATGCGGTCGACGGCGCGCTTCTCGAGGCACTGCATCACGACGGCCTCGAGCGCCTCGGGAATACTCGGGATGCCGGGCATCGACAGGGTGCTCGGTCGCGGCGGCAGCTCGCTCGCCTGTCGGTGCATGATCTGGAACTTGTTCGAGCCGGTAAAGGGCGGCTTGCCCATCAGCAGCTCGTACAGGATCGTGCCGAGCGCGTAGATGTCAGTCCGCCCGTCGACGTCCTCACCCCGCGCCTGCTCGGGGCTCATGTACTCCGGCGTGCCGAAGACCATGCCCGCCTGCGTGAGCCGGTTGACCTCCTCGTCGAGGTTCTTCGCGATCCCGAAGTCGAGGAGCTTGGCGTGGTACTTGCCCGGCCGCGACTCCATGAGCATCACGTTGTCGGGCTTGAGGTCGCGGTGCACGAAGCCCTTGGCGTGCGCGGCGGTGAGCGCCTGCGCGATCTGCACGGTAATGTCCACCGCGAGCGGCGCGGGCAGCGCCTTGCGCTCCTTGAGCAGCACCGACAGCACAGTGCCGGGGCAGTACTCCATGACCATGTAGAGCGTGCCGTCCGGCGTCGCCCCGAAGTCATGCAGGCTCACCAAGTTCGGGTGGTTCAGCCGCCCGTAGGTCCGCGCCTCGTTCTCGAAGCGCTGCTTGAGCTGGTGCTCTCGCGCATACCGCTCGTGCAGCACCTTGACCGCGACGTGCTGACCGAGCCCCGTGTGGGCCGCGAGGTACACGGTGCCCATGCCGCCGACGCCCACGCGCCGCTCGATGCGGTAACGTCCCGCGAGCGTCAGCCCGACGAGCGGATCGACGCTTTGCCCGTCCTCAGAGAAGGACAGGCCACACCGACCGCAGAATCGATCTCCGGTCGGCAGGGCATGGTCACACCGTGCACACTTCATCCTACACCAAGAGACACCAGCCGCACGCGGATCGTCAACGGGATCGTGCGTCGCGCGCTCAAAAGTCACCGAAGAGCTGCGTGAGCTTGACGCCCAGCGCCGCCGAAATCTTGTAGAGCGACCCCACCGACGCGCTGCTCTCCGCGCGCTCGATCTGGCTGAGCAGGCTCACCGACAAGCCCGTATTGCGCGCGAGCTGCTTCAGGGTCAGGTCACGCTCTTTGCGGAACTGCCGAATCTGCGCGCCGATTGTGCGGTGCAGCTCTTCCTCTGGGTTGAGCTGCACGCCCTTCTTGCGCAGGATTTCCGCGACCTTCTGCCGCAGCTCCTCGGGCTCAAAGGGCTTCTTGATGTAGTCGCTGACGCTGAGCTTGAGCGCCTCGACCGCGGTATCCAACGACGGGTACCCGGTGAAGACGATGATCGCGACGTCGTTGTCGATCTTGCGAATACTCTGGATGACCTGAATGCCGTCCATGCGCGGCATCATCAGGTCGATGATCAGCACGTGAAACGCGCCCTGCTTGACGACGTCCGTGGCCTGCGTCGGGTCGGACAACGTGGTGACGTTGTAGCCCGACGCGCCGAGGAGCATCTTCATGTAGTCGCAGATGTCGCGGTCGTCGTCGACGACGAGAATGTTCACGTCCAGCGCCATAGGCGAGGGTCCATACCACGCGATCTCTCAGGTCGCTACGGGTTCGAGGTCTTGCGAGCGCGCCGCTGCGCTGCTCGCGTCCGCGGCCTCGCGGTCGGCCCCAACGCCCCACCACAGGCGAGGCGAGGCCGCTCCAGAGGCCGCCCGGGCAGAGGCGAACGCGGCGTGCAGCGCCCCGACTCTGCGACGGGCCGTGAGGGCGTCCACCGGCCACACGAACGAGAGCCGCTGGTCGCCCCGAAAGAACACGCCCGCGGCGTCCGTGCGCGCACCCGCAAGCAGGGCATCCACGCACGCCATCGTGTCGCTCGTCGGCGGGGCGCTCAGCTCGACTGTGACCACCTGCGCTTGCTGGCCTCGGGCGACCACCTCGGTCACCGCGGCATCGACGCGCGCGCCCCCCTCAAGGGTCGGACGCGCTTGGGGCCGCCCCACCGGCTGCGCCTCGACCCCTGGGGTGTCCCGCCCCTCGACGCGCCGACGAAAGGCGCGCATCTCGAGCGCGGCCCGCGCGCGCGTCTGCACGTCGAGCATGCGGAAGGGCTTGGGCGCAAAGTCGTCCGCACCGAGCTCCACAGCGCGCGCGCGCGCCTCGGCGTCTTGGATTGCACTGATGACGACCACCGCGACGTCCGCCGTGCGGGGGTCTGCGCGCAGGTGCTCGAGCACGCCAAAGCCATCGAGCCGGGGAATCATCAGGTCGAGCAGGACGACGTCCGGGCGAGCGCGCTCGGCCGCGGCGAGCGCCTCGATCCCGTCCATCGCGACGTCCGTCTGCCAACCCGCTGCGCGCGCGATCTCCCCGAGCAGCTTGATGTTGAACGCGTCGTCGTCGACGACGAGCGCCCGAACAGGCGCGTCGCTCACTCGACCTCCGACATGTTCTCGAAGCGCGTAAAGTCGTTGAAGAAGCGCAGCTTCGTCGTGCCGATGGGGCCGTTACGCTGCTTGGCGATGATGATCTCCGCCACGTTCTTCTCTTCGGTCTCCTTGTTATAGACCTCGTCGCGGTAGATGAACATGATCACGTCCGCGTCCTGCTCGATGGCGCCGGACTCACGCAGGTCGCTCATGATCGGGCGCTTGTTGGGCCGGCTCTCGAGCGAGCGGCTGAGCTGAGAGAGCGCCACGACGGGCACCGACAGCTCCTTGGCCAAGCCCTTGAGATTACGACTGATCTCGCTGATCTCCTGCTCGCGGCTCTGCGTATTCGGGCTGCCCTTCATGAGCTGCAAGTAGTCGATGACGACCATGCCCAGCTCGCCCACCTCGCGGTCGGCGGCCAAGCGTCGGCACTTCGCGCGCGCCTCCATCACGGAGATGCCCGAGGTGTCGTCGACGTGAATTCGCCACGTCGACATCCGCCGCACGGCCTCTTGCAGCTGCGAGACGTCCTTGTCTTGGATATTGCCCGTCCGCATTGCGCCGAACTGCACACGCGCCTCGCTCGACAGCAAACGCCCCACGATCTGCGTGGTCGGCATCTCGAGCGAGAAGATCGCCACCGCCTTGCCCGAGCGCTGCGCCGCGTTGCTCGCCAAGTTCAGCGCGAACGACGTCTTGCCCATCGATGGGCGCGCCCCGAGGATGACCAAGTCGCCGGGCTGCAGACCCGCTGTCTCCCGGTCGAGGTCGATAAACCCCGTCGAGACGCCGGTGATGGACTGCTTGGTCTTGTAGGCCTCCTTGACCTTGTCGAGCGCGTCGCGGAGCGCGGCCTTGAGGGGCGTGAAGCCCTTGGTCGCCTGCGCCTGGCCCACTTGGTAGATGACCTGCTGGGCCTCGTCGATCAGGCGCCGCGTATCGTCGTACTCACCGCCGTTCGCCTTCTCGATGATCCCCGCGCACGCCCCGACGAGCCTGCGCACCTCGGCGGCGTCGTGCACGATCTGCGCGTGGTGCTCTAGGTTGACCGCCGTGACCACGCCCATGGACAGGTTCACCAGATAGTCCATGCCGCCGCACGCCTCGAGCTCGCCGCTCTGCTCGAGCGCAGACGCGATCGTCACGAGGTCGACCGCGCGCCGTCCGTTGGCGAGCGTGGTCATGCACTCGAAGATCGTGCGGTTGCGCGGCTGCGCGAAGTCGTCGGCGCCGAGCACAGACGTGACGCGGTCGAGCGCGCCCTCGTCGAGCAGGATGCCGCCGAGCACCGCGAGCTCGGCCTGCTGGGCCTCAAGGTGACGTGCGACCTGCATGATGGACCTGCGCTTTCTCGGTCAGCGCGACCGAGCACACAGGCGGCCTCGGCGCGGGGTGTTCCAAGCCGAAGGACTGTACACGCGCCGCGCCCGATTGGGCACGGCGCGTGGTCGACGAGCGCTTAGGCGCGCGCCTTGACGTGCAGCTTGACGGTCGCCGTCACATCCTTGTGGAGCTTCACCTGAACGTCGAACGTGCCGACGCTCTTGATGGTCTCAGCCACATGGAGCTGCTTCTTGGTGAGCTCGAAGCCCTTGTTCTTCAGCAGCGCCTCGATCTCCATCGAGGTGACCGAACCGAAGAGCTTCTCGTTCTCTCCGGCCGCCTTCTCGATGGTGATCTCGACGGCGTCGAGGAGCTTCTTCTGACCCTCGGCGGCGGCGCGCAGCTTGGCGATGCGGCCCTCGAGGATGCGCTTCTCATGCGCGACGCGGTTCTGCTGCTTCTCGCTCGCCGCCACGGCCAAGCCGCGGGGGAGGAGGAAGTTGCGCGCGAAGCCGGGCTTGACCGACACGAGGTCGCCCATGTGCCCGACGTGCGTCACGTCTTCACGGAGAATCACTTGCACGTTCATGCCGTCACTCCGTTCAGTTCGCCTTCACGGTCGTGAAGGGCATGAGCGCGATCATGCGAGCGCGCTTGATCGCGCGCGTCACCTTACGCTGGTTGCGGGCCACGAGGCCGGACACGCGGCGGGGCACGATCTTGCCACGCTCGGTGATGAAGTACTTCAGGGTCGACGGGTCCTTGTAGTCGATGACCATCGTCTTGTCGGCCAGGAAGCGGTCGACCTTGCGGCGCGAACGCCGCGGGCCACCACGACCACCGCCACGACCCTCACGACCCTCGCCGCGGTCGCCGCGGCCCTCGCGGCCCTCGCCGCCTTCGCGATTCTCACGCATTGTCGTCATCCTCCGCGAATTCGTCGCCCGCCGGGGCGTCGTCGTCGTCATCCTTCACGACCGCGTGGCTGCGCTGCCGGGCGGCGGCGCGCGCCTCTTCCTCGGCCGCGATCTCGGCCTTGGCGGCCTCGAGGGAGATGTCGCGATCAAGGACGATCGTCATGAAGCGCAGCACAGTGTCCGAAAGGCGGAGCTGGCGCTCGACCTCGGCGGGCACGGCGGCCTGCGCGGCGTAGACGATGTAGATGTAGTAGCCCTTGTTGTGCTTCTTGACCTCGTAGGCGAGCTTGCGCTTGCCCCACTCCTCGCGCTTGAGGACGTGAGCGCCGCCCTTCTCGAGGGCATTCAGGACGCGCTCGTCGATCTTGGCGCGCTCCTCTTCGGTGGCCTCGGGCTGGAGGATGTAAACCAGCTCGTAGCGCCGCAACTTCTCAGACATCTGGACTCCCCGTGGGTTGGGTGAAGCCCGCGGTCGGACGCCGCGAGCAGGGAGGTGGAGCGCCCCATGCGCTCCGAAGGGGGGCGGAGACTACGCCGACGTTCCGGGTTTTGGCAAGCCCGGATCCGCGTTGACGGCGTTCATGGCCTTCGCGGGGCCGTCCTGCAAGGCCTTGAGGATCGCGGCCACGCTGCGATCGACCAGGTCGCCGTGCCACGGTCGCTCGTCCGGCCCGAAGTCCTGCAGCACGAAGCCGGCGACATCGCCCTTCTGCGGGCGCCCGATGCCGACCCGCAGCCGCACGAAGTCGCCGCTGCCGAGCTCCGCCATCATCGACCGCAGGCCGTTGTGCCCCGCGTGGCCGCCGCCGACCTTGAGCCGAATCGTGCCGAAAGGCAGGTCGAGCTCGTCGTGCACGACCAGGATGCGGCCGAGCTCGACGTCGAAGAACGCGCGCGCCGGCGAGACCGACTGGCCGCTCAGGTTCATGAACGTGTCCGGCTCGAGCAGCACGAGCGAGCGCCCGTCGAAGTCGCCGGTGCCGTAGCGCCCCTTGAACTTCGCGCGGCTCAGGCCGATGCCCGTGCGGCTCGCGAGCTGGTCGACGACGTGCCAGCCGATGTTGTGCCGGTTGCCCGCATAGCGCGGACCGGGGTTGCCGAGGCCGACGATGAGCCAACGATCGCCCATAGCGGACCCCAGCGGCGGGATTACTCCTCGCCGTCCTTCTTGGCGCCGCGGGGCGCGAAGACCTTCGCGATCACGTAGTCGTTGTCGTAGACGACGCGCACGCCCTCGGGCAGGGCGAGGTGGCTCGCCATGATGGTCTCGCCCTTGTCGAGGTTCGTGATGTCCACGTCGATCTGCGCGGGCAGCAGGTGGGGCTTCGCCTTGACGCGGATCTCGCGGTACGGCTGGCGCAGCTTGCCGCCCGTCGTGACGCCGACCGACTTGCCGTGCACGTTCAAGGGCACGAGCGTGATGATCTCCCGCTCGGGGTTCGGGGCCACGAAGTCAACGTGGCGCACGCGGCGCGACACGGGGTGACGCTGGATCTCGCGCGCCATGACGCGGTGCGAGCCGGCGCCCTCGACCTCGAGGGTCACGATCGCGTTGTTGCCCCAGGGGGTCTTCAGCGCGCGCGTGATCTCCTTGGGGTCGATCTGGATGTTGATGGCGGCCTCAATCTTGTGGCCGTAGAGCACCGCCGGCACGTTGCCGGCCGCGCGGGTGCGGCGGCAGGGGCCTTTGCCCTGGCCGTCGCGCTTCGTCGCCTTGATCGTCACGTCTGTCATCTCGGGTCCCCTATCCTGGTTTTCGATCCGTCGCGCCCTGCACGTTCAGCGCTTAGCTGAACAGGCTGCTCACGGAGTCGAGGTCGTGAATCCGCTTGATCGCTTCGCCGAAGAGATTCGCCGCCGAGAGGACTTTGAGCCTCGGGCAAGCGCGACCGGCGGGCGTCAGCGGGATGGTGTTTGCGCAGATGAGCTGCTCAATGCAGCTCTCGTTGAGCCGCGTGATCGCGGGGCCCGAGAGCACCGCGTGCGTGGCGGCCGCGAAGACGCGGCGCGTGCCGTGCTCGGAGAGCGCGCGCGCGGCTTGGCACAGCGTGCCGGCCGTATCGACCATGTCGTCGACGATGATGGCGTCGCAGCCCTCGACCTCGCCGATGATGTTCATCACCTCGGCGACGTTCGGCGCGGCGCGGCGCTTGTCGATGATCGCGAGCGAGCCGTTGAGGCGCTTGGCGTAGGCCCGCGCGCGCTCAACGCCGCCCGCGTCCGGGCTCACGATCACGGGGTTGTGCAGGTTCAGGCTCGCGAGGTGCTCGAGCAAAACCGGCGACGAGTACAGGTGGTCGACCGGCCCGTTGAAGAAGCCTTGGATCTGCCCCGCGTGCAGCTCCATCGTGATGATGCGGTCCGCGCCCGCCGCGGTGATCAGGTCGGTCACCAAGCGGGCGGAGATGGGCGCGCGCGGCGCGGCCTTGCGGTCCTGCCGCGCGTACCCGAAGTAGGGCACCACGGCCGAGATGCTGCCTGCCGACGCGCGCTTGCAGGCGTCGAGCATGATGAGCAGCTCCATCAAGTTGTGGTTCACGGGCGCGCACGTGCTCTGAATCACGTAGACGTCTGCGCCACGCACCGACTCGTTGATCTCGACGCGGATTTCGCCGTCCGAGAAGGCGCCCACCTTCGCGTCACCCAGCTCGGTGCCGATGTACGCGCAGATCTCCCGAGCGAGCTCGGGGTTCGAGTTACCGGCGAAGATTTTGTAGGGCCTCATGTGCATCTCCGGTCAACCGAACGCTTCAAGCTGGGGCGGTAGGATTCGAACCTACACTGCAAGGATTCAAAGTCCTGCGTCCTGCCATTAGACGACGCCCCATCAGCCCACCCTTGTCGGCTTGGGCGAAAAGCCGCGGGCAGATAGCACAGCCCCCCCGTGTTGTCAACGTAGAGCGCCCCGGGGTATGACCCGGCGCATGACGTCCACACGCGCTGAGATCGCGGATCCCACGGCCTTTCGGCACGCGCTGGGGCCGAGCGCCGTGGCCAAGCTGGCCGAAGCCCTCGCGGCGGTCGCGGGGCCAAGCCTAGACACGGACGCCTTTCGGCAGACCGCGCTGGCGGGCCTCGACCCGCTGCCGCTCAAGGCCCGCGTCGCGCACATCACCACGGCGCTGTGCGCGATGTTCGAGCATGCGGGGTGGCCCTTCGAGCGCGTGGCCGACGCGCTGCAGCAGGCCGGGCGCGAATGGCGGCACGGCGGCGCTTGGGCGCCCGAAGCAGGCTTCCCCGTATGGCCGCTCTTCGACGTCGTGCCGCGCCTCGGGCTCGAACACCTGGCGCTCAGCCTGGAGACGCTGCGGCAGCTCACGCCGCTGTTCACCGCCGAGTTCTCGGTTCGTCCTCTCCTGGCCCGCCACGGCGACGCCGCGCTGCGGCTGATGGCCCCCTGGGCGCACGACGCCGACGCCCACGTGCGCCGCCTGCTCTCCGAGGGGACGCGAACACGCCTGCCGTGGGCGTCGCGCGTGCCGTTCCTGAGCGCCGCGCCCGACCGCGTGCTCCCCCTCTTGGCGCCGCTCATCGCCGATCCGTCTGCATACGTCCGCACCTCGGTCGCGAACCACCTGAACGACGTCAGCAAGGACGCGCCGGCGCGCGCCCTCGACGTGGCGGCGGCGTGGCTCTCGGCGCCCCTAGAACCCAAGCACGCGCGCGACGAGGACCGCCGGTGGGTCGTGAAGCACGCGCTCCGCGGGCTCGTCAAGGCGGGTGACCCCCGCGCGCTCGCCCTGCTCGGACACCACGGCGCAGCGCCCCGAAGCGTCGCACTGAGGCTCTCGCCCGAGCGCGTGCCTTGGGCCGGCGCGCTCACGCTCCGCGCCGACCTCGAAGCGGCCGACGCAGGCTCGTGGGTCGTCGACTGGGCGCTCTGCCTTTCGGGCGCGCGCGCCACCGCGTCGCCGAGCCGTCGCAAGGTCCTCAAGCTCAAGACCCTGCACGTCGCCGCAGGAGAGCGCGTGACCCTGGAGCGCATGTTCTCGTTCGCGCCCGTGACGACCCGCGTCTACTACCCGGGTCCCTGCGCGGTCGAGCTGATGGTGAACGGCGCAGTCGTCGCGCGCGCGCCCTTCGTGCTGGACGCGCCCGCTTGAGGCGCTTTCTGCCGCACGTGGCCCTTGTCACGCTCGGGCTGTTCTGGGTGGCCTCGATGCCGATGGCCTTCACGGGGCTGGACGCGGGTGAGCTCGGCGCTGCGTCTGCGGAGCTGAGCGTGGCCCACCCGCCGGGCTTCGCGGCGTTCGTGACGACACGGCACGCGCTCACGCGGCTGCCATTCGCCGACATCGCCGCGCGGATCGCGCTGGGCTCTGTGCTCATGGCGGCGCTCGGGGCGGCCGCGGCGGTGGCGCTCTGTCTGCGGCTTGGCACGTCACGCCTCGCGGCCACGCTGCCCCCGCTCGCGCTCTTGGCATCGCCGATCTTCGGGCTGCACGCGACGACGACCGAGGTCTACGCGGACCTGCCCCTGTGGATGGTGGCGGCCGTGGCGATGGTGACGCAGGCGAGACGAGACCCGCGCGCGCTGCTCGGGCTGGCTGCGCTGTGTGGGCTCGCGCTCGGCCACCACGCGGAGCTGCGGCTCTTTGGCCTCGCGCTGGCGCCCGCGGCGCTGTGGCCGTGGCGACGCTCAGCGCGAGCGTGGCTCGGCGCAGCGCTCTCAGCCCTGGCGGGCGCGCTGGTCGTGCTCCACCTACCGCTCGCTGCGGCCCGCGGCCCGATGCGAAACTGGGGCGACCCTTCGACGCCCGAGGCGCTGTGGGACGTCCTGACCGGCGCTCGGATTCGGGCCGCCTACAGCGCGGAGTTCCTGCGCTTCGACGCACTCGCGGCAGAGGCCTTCATCACGCAGCACCTCGGGAGTGTCCTGCTCGTGGCGGTGCTCGCGCTCGGCGCGCTCGGCGCTCGGCTCGGGCGAGCGCGTGCAGAGGCGCGCGCGCCCCAAAACTCGACCCACCGCGCGGTCGTCGTCGCCTTCGCCGCGCTCGCCGCGCTCGACTTTGTCTACGCGACCGCGCTCAACCCGATGGGGGTGCGGGACGCACAAAACGGCGTGCCGCTGGCGTTCGCCTGCGCGCTGCTCGCGGGCGTGGCAGTGCGGCGCGGGTGGGGGTCACGAGCGCTCTTGGTCGCCCTGTGCGCGGCCGCGTGGCCCGCTGCGGCCACCCTCCTCGAGGGCGCGTCCGACCGCGTCGCGCCGGCGGTCCTCGACCGCACGCTCGACGACGTGCCCATCAGCGGCGTGGTCTTCGCCGCGAGCGATGACCTGGCCGCGGGCGCGGCGTTCGCGCAGACAGCCGAGGCCGCGCGACCCGACGTCGCGGTCGTCGTTCGACAGCACGCGTGGGACGCGTCGTCGTTGGACCCCACCCTGCGGCGCTTGCCCGCGCTGGCGCCCGCCTGGCGCGTGGGAGACGGCCTCGCGGCCCTCGTGGTCGCGGTCGACGCCGAGCGGCCCTGGCGCTGGGAGTGGGCGCGCGGGCTCGACGCCGAGGCGCTCCCCCGCCCTGTGCTGGACGCAGCCCCGCTCGCGTCCCCGCAGCCGCCCGCCCAGGTGCCCCTCGAGGTCGTCCGCTCGACCGCCGAGCGCCTGACGCGGATGGGGGCCGTGGGCACAGGCGCTGCGCTCCGACGATGGCTTGTGCACCAAGCCAGCGATCTCGGACTCCGGGGTCGCTCAACGGACCCTCGGGACGAGACTGCCGCTGCCCTCGAGGTCGCCTGCGCGGCGGGGCTGCCGGGCGACGCGGCGCCCTGCGTGAACTTGGGGGCGACCCTCTTTGAGTGGGGTCAAGGCGTCGCCGCGCGGCATGCGCTGGAGCGCGCGCGCGCGCTCGACCCGAACGATGAGGGCGTGTACCTCAACATCGCCCGAGTCTCGCTGAACGCCGCCGACGCAGACGACGCGCTCACCTGGCTGGCGGTGGGCTTCGACGACGCCCTGTGGCGCACCCGCGCCTCGACGGCGCAGGCGCTCGCGCTGCGGGGCTTGGCGCACGCGCAAGGCGCCGACTGGCGCGAGGCGCGCATCGACCTCGAGGCCGCGCGCGCCCTTGTGCCGGACCAACCGGACGCGCTCTCGGGCCTCGCCGCGCTCGGCGACCGCGGCCGCTGAGGCCCGAGGCAAAAAAAAACGCCGGCCCCAGAAGTGGGTGCCGGCGCTCTCACCGCAACGCGGTGGTGTCGCTCAGAGGCTGTTCTTGAGCGCGGGGGCGGGCTTGAAGGAGACCGACTTCGAGGCCGGGATCTTGATCTCCTTGCCCGTACGGGGGTTGCGGCCGGTGCGCGCCGCGCGGGACTTGACCGTGAACGTGCCGAAGTCAGGGTGCGAGTAACGACCCTCCTTGATGGCGTTCGCGATCGTCGAGAACACCACGTCCACGATCTCGTCGATCTGCTTCTTCGTCAGTTCCGCAGCCGCCGTCTCCTGAACGGACGCAACCAGTTCCTTCTTCGTCACGATTCTACTCCTTGGCATCTCAAATCGATCAATGACACATCGGCCTTACGCCGAATTCCCCGCGAATCTAAGCGGCCCGTTTTTACGCTGTCAACCCGAAAAGGCGCGGGGATGCGCGGGTCTGGTCGAGAGATCGGATCGCGCTCTCGCCCGCTAGAATCGGGCTTTCTTTCTAAATACAGGTTCAACCCGAAATCATTCGGTCGAACCAAGGGAATATCAGGTTCAATCGACAAATTCGGAGATTGCCCTTCCCGCGCGGAGCCCCGAAGATGCGCCCCACCATGCGAATCCTCTTGACGGGCGCCGCCGGCTTCATCGGGTCGAACCTCGCCGACCGCTTGCTCGACCAAGGGCACAGCGTGCTGGGCCTCGACAACTTCAACGACTTCTACGACCCGGCGATCAAGCGGGCCAACCTCGCGCGCGCGCAGGAGCACCCCCGCTTTGAGCTCGTCGAGGGCGACCTGCTCGATGCCCCGCTCCTCGAGCGCACCTTCGCTGCGTTCTCGCCGGAGCGCGTCGTTCACCTTGCGGCGTGGGCGGGCGTTCGCCCCTCCATCGAGCGCCCCGGGCTCTACCAAAAGGTCAATGTCGAGGGCACGACCAACCTGCTTGAGCGCTGCCGGCTCGACGGCGTCTCACGCTTCGTCTTCGCCTCGTCGTCCTCGGTCTATGGCGACCGCCTCGCCGTGCCCTTTCGCGAGACAGATGACGTGAGCGAGCCCATCTCGCCCTACGCCGCGACCAAGCGCGCCGGCGAGCTGCTCTGCTACACGTGGCACCACCTCTTCGGCCTGCACACGCACTGCTTGCGCTTCTTCACGGTCTACGGCCCCCGGCAGCGCCCCGAGATGGCGATTCACCAGTTCACGCGCCGCATCGCGCAGGGGCAGCCCGTCGTGCTCTACGGCGACGGCAGCACGAGCCGCGACTACACCTACATCGACGACATCCTCGACGGTCTGGTGGCATCCATCGAGCGCGTCGAGGGCTACCGCATCTACAACCTCGGCGAGTCCCGCACCGTCGAGCTGCGGCGCCTCGTCGAGCTCATCGGCGAGGCGCTCGGCGAGCAGCCGCGCATCGAACATCGCGCCACGCAGCCGGGCGACGTGACGCGCACCTTCGCAGACATCAGCCGCGCCGCCGCGGAACTGGGCTACGCACCGAAGGTGCCCATCGAGGTGGGCGTGCGCCGCTTCGTCGACTGGTACCGCGCTCAGACCGGGAGCGAAGCGCCGCGGCCGATGGCGTAGTAGGTGAAGCCGCGGGCGGCCAAGCGCTCCGGCTCATACAGGTTGCGGCCGTCGAAGATCACGGGCGCCTTGAGCTTCTGCGCGATCAGGTCAAAGTCCGGGCCGCGGAACGCGCTCCACTCCGTCACGACCAAGAGCGCGTCTGCGCCTTCGAGGCAGTCGTAGTTGTGGTCGCAGTAGGTGATGCGGTCGCCGAAGAAGTCCTTGGCGTTCTCGGCGGCCTCGGGGTCGTACGCCTTGACCTTGGCCCCCGCCTCGAGCAGGCCGTTGATCAGGTCAATCGAGGGCGCCTCGCGCATGTCGTCCGTGCGCGGCTTGAACGCCAGACCCCACACCGCGAACGTGCGGCCGGCGATGCCCGTGTCCCCGTAGTGCTTGAGGACCTTGCGCAGCAGGATGCGCTTCTGGTCGCGGTTGACCTCATCCACCGCGCCGAGGATGCGGAGCGCGTGGCCGTTGACCTCGGAGGTGTGGATCAGCGCCTTCACGTCCTTGGGGAAGCACGAGCCGCCGTAGCCGGTGCCCGGGAACAAGAACTGGTAGCCGATGCGGGGGTCGGAGCCGATGCCGACGCGCACCCGCTCGATGTCGGCCCCGACGCGCTCGGCCAAGTTGGCCAGGTCATTCATGAAGCTGATCTTCGTCGCGAGCAGGGCGTTCGCGGCGTACTTCGTGAGCTCGCTCGAGCGCACGTCCATGAAGAGCATGCGGTCGCGCTGACGATTGAACGGCTCGAAGAGCTCGTGCAGCACGCGCTTTGCCGTCTCGCCCTCGGGTGTCTCCGGAACGCCGACGACGATGCGGTCGGGCTTCAGGAAGTCGTTGACCGCGTCGCCCTCTTTGAGGAACTCGGGGTTCGAGCAGACCACGTAGCCCCGAGGCGCGTGCTGTCCGATCAGGCCACGGATGCGGTCGGACGTGCCGACGGGCACGGTGCTCTTCGTCAGCACGATCTTCAGGCCGTCGACGAAGACGTTCTCGCCCGCCGCGAGCGTGCGCCCAATCGTGTCGGCGACCTGGTCGACGAAGCGCATCTCCGCCGAGCCGTCATCGCCCTGCGGCGTGCCGACCGCGATGAAGATGATCGCGCCGCGGCGAATGGCCGCCTCGACGTCCGTCGTGAAGTTGAGGCGCCCCTCCTCGAGGTTGCGCTTCACGATGGTGTCCAAGCCGGGCTCGAAGAAGGGCACGACGCCCTGCAGGAGCTTCTCGACCTTGCGGGCGTCTACGTCTGCGCAGACGACGTCGTTGCCCGAGTCTGCGAGGCAGGCTCCCACGACGAGACCGACGTAACCGCTGCCGATGACCGTGACGCGCATTGGACCGCTCCGTGCCTTCTGTCTGGCGACTGTTGACCGACGGGCGCGGCTTGTACGACACAAAGGCGGTTTTCGGCAATCGAGGCGCACCGACATGGGCGTGATCGTTCAGAAATACGGGGGGAGCTCCGTCGCCACCCCCGACAAGCTCCGGCAGGTCGCGGCGCGCATCGTCGGCACCCGACGGCTCGGGCACCAGGTGGTCGTCGTGGTGTCCGCGATGGGCAACACCACCAACGAGCTGCTCGCGCTCGCGCGGTCCGTGAGCCCGAACCCGCAGCGCCGCGAGCTCGACATGCGCATCACGACGGGCGAGCGCATCTCGATGGCGCTGCTGTCCATGGCGATTCACGACCTCGGCTGCCCCGCCGTGTCGTTCACCGGCTCGCAGAGCGGCATCATCACGAGCGACCACCACACCAACGCCCGCATCCTGCGGATCACGCCGACCCGGATTCAGCAGGCCCTCGCGCAGGACCAGATCGTGATCGTCGCGGGCTTTCAGGGCGTGAGCGAGCGGCGCGAGATCACGAGCCTTGGCCGCGGCGGCTCGGACACCACCGCCGTCGCCCTCGCGGCGGCGCTCGGCGCGGACTACGCCGAGATCTGCTCGGACGTCGACGGCGTCTACACCGCCGATCCGCGGGTCGTCCCCGAGGCGCGGCGCCTCGACGACGTGTCTTACGAGGAGATGCAGGTGCTCGCGGACGCCGGCGCGAAGGTCCTCAACGCCGAGGCCGTGGAGTGGGCGCGGCGACACGGGATCGAGATCCGCTGCGTCGCGACCGCCGGGGACGCCGCGGTTGGGACGCCCGTGCGGGCGGACGCGGCGACGGTCCTGCACCCGCGCGTCGTGGGCGTCACGGCGCACCCGGGTCTGTTCTTGCTCGAGCCCTCGACCCCTTCGGACGCGCCGCCGGCCGAGCTCGAGGCGACGCTCGCGGCGCACGGCGCAGCCGAGTCCGAGGTGTGGCTCCTGCCCTCGGGGTGGTCGGCGCTCGTCCCCAAGCTCAACGTCCACGGCCTCGACGCGTTCCGCGACGCCGTGCTCGGCCTCGGCGGGGTGCGCCTGCGTGAGGACCTGACGCTCGTGACCGTGGCGGGCCGCGCGCTCTCGGCGCCGCCGGGCCACGCCCGCCGCGCCGCGCAGGCGCTCGCGGTCGCGGGGATCGCGGTGCGGGGTCGGCTCGTGGACGCGGGGCGCGCGGCGTTCCTCGTCGACGCGGACGCCGCGAGCGCCGCGGTGCGGACCCTGCACGCCGCGCTGCTCGGCGACAGCGCGCCCTGAGCGTTGACCGCGCCTGCGGGCGAGCGCAACATATCGGGCCATGTTGTCTGACTCACTCGACGTCGCGCTGCGCCTCGCGCGCGACGCCTGCCGCGAGGTCATGCGCGTCTACGCGGGCGACGACCTCGGCGAGGTGCGCAAGAGCGACGGCTCGCCTGTCACCGCGGCAGACCTCGCCGCCAACGCTGTGATCTTACAGGGGCTCAAGCGCTACTTTCCGTCCGACCTCGTGCTCAGCGAGGAGACGCCGTTCGACACGACGCAGGCGCTCGGACGCCGCGTGTGGATGGTTGATCCGGTGGACGGCACGCAGGACTTCGTGCAGCGCACGGGCGACTTCGCGGTCATGATCGGCCTGTGCATCAGCGGGCGGCCCGCGCTCGGCGTCGTCGCGGCCCCGGCGCTGGGGCGCACGTGGTTCGGAGGACCCGGCATGGGCGCGTTCGAGGAGACCGCCACAGGCCGACGCGCGCTCACGCTCGTGCCGCCCTCGGCCGATCGACCCCTGCGTGCGGTCGTGAGCCGCACGCACCGCCCCGCGGGCCTCGACGCCGTGATCGAAGCGCTCGGTCAGCGGGTCGAGTCCGTGCCGCGCGGCGGCGTCGGCGTCAAGGTCGGGCTGGTGCTCTCGGGCGAGGCGGACTTCTACCTGCACCCGTCGCCGGGCACGCATGTGTGGGACTGCTGCGCGCCCGAGGCGATCATGGCGGCCGCGGGGGGGGCGCTCTCGGACGCCCACGGCGTTCCCATCGCCTACGACCCGACCGTCACGGCCAACCCGCGCGGCGTGCTCGCGGCTGAGGCCACTCTGCACGCACGCTTGGCGCCGCTCGTCCCTGCGCGCGGGCCGGCGCGCTCGTGAGCGGGCCCCGCACAACGCGCCGCGACGCGCTCATGGGGATGGCCGCTCTCCTGGGCGCTGTCCGCCCGGCGCACGCCACGATCAGCCCAGAGACGCGCGTCGGCGCGGCCTTGCTGGACATCGGCGGCGGCGCGACCGCGCGTCCGAGCGCCGTGGAGCAGCTGCTCTGGGAGACGTCGAAGCGCACCAGCATCCAGGTGCGTGAGCGCCCAGCCGTGCTCTCACCCGCGTCGCCGGGCCTCTTTGAGTGGCCGCTCCTGGTGTGGATTGGCGTGGGTGAGGTGCCGCCGCTCGAACCCGCTGCGGTGACGCTCCTCGGCCGCTGGGTCCGCGCAGGCGGCCTCCTCTTCATCGACGACGCGAGCCCCGCCGGCGGCGAGGGCTTCGACGCCAGCGTGCGGCGCGAGCTCGCCCGCGCGCTCCCCGGCCGCCCGCTCAAGCGCCTGAGCGGCGACCACACGCTCTTTCGGTCGTTCTACCTGCTCGAAAAGGCGTACGGCCGCATCGAGCGGGCACCTGCGCTCGAGGGCATCGACCACGGCGAACGCACGGCGGTCGTTTACTCGCGCAACGACCTGCTCGGCGCGTTCGGGCGCGATCCGGGCGGTGGTTGGCGCCTCCCCGTCGAGTCCGGCGGCGACCGCCAGCGTGAGATGGCGCTGCGGATGGGCATCAACCTCGTGATGTACGCCACCTGCTTGGACTACAAGCGCGACCAGGTGCACGTCACCGAGATCCTGCGCCGCCGCCGCTGGACGGTCGAGCCCATCGACCCGAACGACGACGAGCGCTGATGGACGACGCGGCCGCGACCGGGACGGAGATCACGCGCTGGGTGCTGCTCTCGGACTGGAGTCCGGGGACGCTCGGTCTGGTCGTGACGCTGTGCATCGCGGTCGTCGCGCTGGCGGCGTGGAACGTGCGCGCGCTGTCCAGGCCGCGCCGCGCCGCCTTGCTGGCGCTGCGGGTGCTCACGGTGCTCGTGCTCCTCGCGCTCTTTTTGCAGCCCGGTCGCCGCACCGAGAACGTATCGCGGGTTCGCAACCACGTCGTGGTGCTCGTGGACGACTCGCGCAGCATGGGCCTGCCGGGAGAGCGGAGCGCGTCGCGGCTCGAAGAGGCCCGCGCGGCGATCGAGGCTCAGGGTGGCACGCGCTCGGCCTGGGCGAGCGACCATATCTTCGACTTCTATGGCGTGTCTGAGCGCGCGCGGCCCGTTCAGGGCCCTGATGAGCTCAAGCCCGAGGGGGACGCGAGCCGCCTGCTCGTCGGGCTGAGTGAGATCGGACAGCGCTACAACAGCGAGGCCCTCGCGGCTGTCCTGGTCTACTCCGACGGCGCCGACAACGGCGCGCTCGGGAGCGCCGTCACGCGCGGCGAGCTCGGCGCCGTGCGAGACGTCGTCGGGCGACTCGGGGCGCCCGTGCACACGTTCTTTACCGGGCCAGACGCGCCGCCGCGTGACGTCGCGATCACGCAGGTCCGCTACGACGAGTTCGCGTTCGTGCACAACGCCGTCAGCATCGAGGCGGAGATCACGGTCACGGGCGGCGATGCCGCCACACTGCCCGTCACGCTCCGGCGCGACGACGTGGTTCTGGCGCGCCGCGTCCTCGAGGCGCGCCGGGGCGAGACGACGTACCCGTTCGTTTTCGAGTTCGTGCCGGACAAGACGGGCAAGGCCGTCTTCACCCTCGAGGTGGGGGGCCTCCCGGACGAGCGGATCACCGACAACAACCGACGACAGTTCGTGGTGCGGGTCATCCGTGACAAGATCCGCGCCCTCCAGGTTGTCGGGCGCCCAAGCTGGGACGAGCGCTTCCTGCGCCAACTCCTCAAGCGCAACCCGAACGTCGATCTCATCAGCTTCTTCATTCTGCGGACCGCTGAGAGCCTCACGTTGGCTTCGCAAGAGGAGCTCTCGCTCATTCCGTTTCCAACGGATGAGCTGTTTCGGCAGCAGCTCGGGTCGTTTGACGTGATCTTCTTCCAGAACTTCGACTGGTCGGCGTACGACATGGAGCCCTACTTGGAGGGCATCTTGGAGTTTGTGCGCCGGGGCGGCGGCTTCGTGATGACGGGCGGCGACCGAAGCTTCGCGAGCGGCCTGTACGCGAACACGCCCATCGCGCAGTTCTTGCCGGTTCAGCTCCGGACGCCGGCCTCGGCGGCGGAGGCGCTCGACACGGGGGATTTCCGCCCTCGGCTGACCGAGGCGGGCCGCAACCACCCCATCACGCGCCTGAGCCTGGCACGAGACGAGAACGAGGCGCTGTGGGCCGGCCTGCCCCCTCTGCGTGGCTTGAACCTGGTGAGCGGCGTGACGCAAGGCAGCGCGGTGCTGCTCGAGCACCCCGACCTCAAGCGCGGCGGCGCGCCCGCGCCTGTGGTGGTCGCCGGGGGCCTGGGCTCGGGCCGCGTGCTGGCGGTGCTCACGGACAGCTCGTGGCATTGGGACTTCAAGGCCGCAGCAGACGGCGGGGACAACCGCCACTACTACCGGTTCTATGGCAACGCGATGCGCTGGCTGATGAAAGACCCCGCGCTCGAGCCCGTGCGGGTCGAGGCCGACCGCGACCGCTACCCGCTCGGCGCCGAGGCGACGTTTCAGGTGCGCGTCTTGGGCACCGACTACCAGCCGGCGAAGGGCGCGCGCGTGCGGCTCGAGGTCACACGTCAGGTCTTTGCGACCGCGGGGACCGCGCCCGAGGCGCAGCCGGTCAGTGAGCAAGCGTTCGAGGTGACCGACGAGACCAACGAGCAAGGCGAGCTCGTCGTGCGCTGGCGCCCCCCGGGGGACGGCGGCTATGCGGTCAAGGTCTTCACCTCGGTCGGGGGCGTCGATGTGCGCGACGAGGACGTCTTCGTTGTGTCGGCCGATCCCGTGGAGCTGCGGCAGATCGAGGCGCGTCGGGACACGCTCGAGGCGCTCTCGGCCCAAAGCGGCGGGCGCTTCAACGCGCTCGGCGCAGGATGGGATGCGCTGGAGCGCAACGCCCCCCGGGTGTCTCGGGTGCACCGCCGGAGCGACGACCCCCTCTGGGCGGGTGCGCCGTGGCTCGTGCTCGCCGTGCTGTTGCCCACCCTAGAGTGGCTGCTGCGGCGCCGCTGGGGCTTGGCTTAGCCGAAGAGGTTGTCGACGGACAGGTACTTGTCGCCGCGGTCGCAGCAGATGAACACGATCACGCTCCCGCTGGGCGCCTCACGCGCGACCTCGAGCGCAGACCAGCACGCGCCGCCCGACGACATGCCGACGAAGAGGCCCTCGTTGTGGGCGAGGGCGCGTGTCATGGCGCGCGCATTGCCTTCGGTCACGTCGATGATGCGGTCGACGCGATGGGGCTCGTAGATGCGCGGCATGTACGCCTGCGGCCAGCGGCGAATCCCGGGGATCTTGGCGCCCTCGGCGGGCTGCACGCCGCAGATTTGGATGCTCTCGCGCTGGCTCTTGAGGAACCGCGACGTGCCCATGATGGTGCCCGTCGTGCCCATCGAGCTGACGAAGTGGGTGACTCGCCCCTGGGTGTCTCGCCAGACCTCGGGGCCCGTCGTGCGAAAGTGCGCGTCGGGGTTCGCGGGGTTGGAGAACTGGTCGAGCATGACGTACTCCCCCGTCTCGACGAGGGCGCGCGCGCGGTCGATAGCGCCCTCCATGCTCGCGGCTTGGGGCGTGAGCTCCACCGTCGCCCCATAGGCCCGCATGGTCGCCACACGCTCGGGCGTGGACCCCTCGGGCATCAGCAGGGTCAACGGGATGCCCTTGAGGCCCGCGATCATGGCCAAGGCGATGCCGGTGTTGCCGCTCGTCGCCTCGACGACCTTGCGGCCCTGCAGCAGGCCCTGCGCCTCGGCGGCCTCGAACATCGACAGCGCGGCGCGGTCCTTGACCGACCCGCCGAGGTTATTGCCCTCGAGCTTGCCGTAGACCTCGACGTCCGGGCGAGTCGCGAGGCGTGTCAGGCGGTACAGGGGCGTGCCCCCGATGACGTGGTCGAAGCGGCCTTGGCTCATGACGACAGTTTCCCCATCGGGTGGGTGGACGTCCAGCGCGTGCACACAAAGCCGAGCAGCACGCCGACTGCGACGCCGCTGACGTGAGAGCGCGTGTCCACGTGCGTGTCGCCCGTGAGCGCGAGCATGGCCAGCAGGAGCGTGGCGAGCGCCATCCGTGCCGGGGTCAGCACACCCAACCGAAGCCCGAGCGGGCCGAGGGCCGCGAGGGTCGCGAACGCCATGCCCGAGGCGCCGATGCTCGTCGTGTCATTCCATGCGGCGCTGACGAACGTGGGGAGGGCGCCGCCCGCCAGCGCAACCACGAGCAGGGCGCCCGGACCCGCGCGGCGCTCAAGGATGAGGGCGCTCGGGCCGAGCAGGAGCAGGTTGACGCTCAGGTGCGTCCAGCCCGCGTGCACGAAGGGCGCCGTGAGCGCGCGCCACCAGTCCTCAACCCTCAGGTGCATGCCGGGCAGGACGCCGTAGAGGGCGGCGCGGTCCTCGGGCCGCTCCAGGCCCTCAAAGGCGAACGTGAGCTCCGTGGCGACCATCATCGCGAGCAGCGTGAGCGTGACGATCGGCGTCCGCTGCGCCCGCGGCTGGTTGTCATTCGCCATGGCGCGCACTACCTTCGCCCACCGTGACGCCGCCCGCAGAGCCCTCGTTTACCCTGCTCGGCCCGCGCGGCCGCAAGGGCCTGTTCGGGTGGACGTTCTTCGACCCGGCCAACTTGGTCTGCGTGGGCGCGCTCATCGCGGCCGCGGCGTTGACCGCGCTCGCGATGCGCGTCCGCGACGCATCCGACTGGTACATGCCGCTGGCGCTGTACGCCTGCATCGCCGCGCTCCTGAGGGGCTACTTTTTCGAGTACTACCACGGCCATCGCTTTGCGCGCGTGCTGGTGCTTTCGCTCCTGGTCTTCGGGCTGCTCGCGTCGGCGCTCCTCTGGGAGGACCGCGCGCAGCCCTTCGGCGTGCGCCGCTCAGACGACCGCGTGGTCCAGGTCGCCGCGTCGCCGGAGTTTCACCGCGCCGCGCTGCTGCACCTGCTGATGGTGGCGACGCTGCTCGTGCATGCCCTTGTGCCCCGCCGCTGGGTCATCCGCATGACGGACGAGGTCGCGGACCGGGCCGACCGGGACACCGCGCCGGACGCTCCGCTCGAGACAATTGGCGACGCAGACGAGCGCGCGCGACGCGCAGCGCAGAGCGAAGGCAGTCCACCCGCCCGGTGAGCTTACTCGGCGGCGGGCGCGGGCGCGGCCTTGCGGAGACGCGTCGCAGCGCCGTCGAGCGCCTTGACCGCGGCGGCCTTGATGCTGTCGGCGGTCTGCGTGCTGTCCGGCGCCCGGGCGGCGGCGCGCGCCTCGGTCGAGCCCAAGCTCGCCATGGAGCGCCGCGCCATGTCGACCGCCCGGCTCGGCATCACGCCGAGCGCGACCGTGGCCATCAGGCTCAGCGCGAGCGCGACGGTCACGCCGCGGCTCTCGAAGACCGGCACCTCGCGGGTCGGCTCCTTCATGTAGAGGAACACGATGACGCGCAGGTAGTAGTAGAGCGCGATCATGCTGTTCACGGCGGCGATGAGGACCAGGATGGTCAGCTCGGGCCGACCGAGCGTCATCGCCTCGCGGAACAGGTAGAACTTGGCGAAGAAGCCGCCGAGCGGCGGAATGCCCGCGAGGCTGAGCAGACCGAGCGTGATCGCGACGCCCACGAAGGGCCGCTTGAAGCCCAGGCCGGCCAAGTCGCTCAAGTTCGTGTACTCCTCGCCGTCCTTGCCGAGCAGCGAGAGGCCGCCGAAGACGAGGAAGGTCGAGAAGGTGTAGGCGAGGAGATACAGGGCGATGGTGCTGCCGGGGCCGACGGCTTGGTCGATGGTCGACGCGTTGGACAGGTCCCCGAAGGCGCTCGCGACGAGGCCGATCAGCAAATAGCCCGCGTGCGAGATGCTCGAGTAGGCGAGCATGCGCTTGATGTTCGTCTGGGGCAGCGCGCCGAGGTTGCCCGCGAACATGGTGACGATGGCGAGGCCGTAGAGCACGCCCACCCAGCCGTTGCCGCTGTCACCAAACTCGAGCGCGTCGTAGCCGAACGTGACGGTGAAGATGCGGATGAGGGCCGCGAACCCCGCGGCCTTGACGCCGGCGGCCATGAAGGCCGTGACGGGTGAGGGCGCGCCCTCGTAGACATCCGGCGTCCAAAGATGGAACGGCGCCATGGCGACCTTGAAGCCCAGCCCGACGAGCAGGAAGAGCATGCCGAGCTGAACCAACATCGACGACTTCAGCGCCGGGTCGGCGTCCAAGATCGGCCGCATCGCCGTCGCATCCGTCGTGCCCGTGGCACCGTAGAGCAGCGCGGCGCCGTAGAGCAGGATGGCGCTCGCGAACGAGCCGATCAGGAAGTACTTGAGCGCAGACTCAGCCCCACGGCGGCTCTTGCGCACGAAGGCCGTGAGCACATAGACCGCGATCGACATGAGCTCGAGCGCGATGAAGAACACGATCAGGTCGCGGCTCTGTGCCATGAGCATCATGCCCGTCGCACCAAAGAGCACCAGGCTCGTGTACTCGCCTTGGTCAGCGTCGTGCTGCCGCAGGTAACCCGCGCCGAGCAGCAGGGCGAGGCCCGCCGCCGCGAGGAACGCGAAGTTGAAGAACGTCGAGAAGGCGTCCATGACGAGCGCCCCGCCGAAGAGCGGCACGCTGAACGCGCCCTCAATGCCCGCCCACTGCCAGCAGTTCACGCCGAGCGCGATGAGAACGCCGAATCCGCCGAGGCCCGCGACGAACGACCGCGACGCGCTGCGGTCCGCGAAGACCTCGGCGAGCGCGGCGATGCCGCCGAAGGCGCACAGCACGATGGCCGGCAGGATGCCCCACAGGTCTTCGATCTGGAACGCGATGTTCATCACTTGGCCTCCGCGGCGTTCGTCTTGCGCTGCCGAATCTCAGCGATCCGGGCGCGGCCCTCAGCGTCGTCCGCCGGCAGGCGCGAGGTGGTCGCCACCTTGCGGAAGGCCTCGATCGAAGGCTCCATGCGGTCGATGATGAACTGCGGCTTGATGCCCATCACGAAGATCAGGACGATCAAGGGCGTGAGGACGACCCACTCCCGCAGGTTGAGGTCGGTCAGCTTCTTGTTCTTCTCGTTCTTGAGCGGCCCGAACATCACGCGTTGGAACATCCAAAGCATGTAGAAGGCGCCCAGAATGACGCCGGTGGCGGCGACGGCGACGTACCAGCGCAGGTCCCAGGGCCCGTCCGCCAAGAACGTGCCCGAGAGCACCAAGAACTCACCGACGAAGCCGTTGGTGCCGGGCAGGCCGATGGAGCTCATCGTGACGATGAGGAACATCACGGCGAACCACGGCATGACCTGGGTGATGCCGCCGAAGTCCGCGATCTGGCGGGTGTGTCGGCGCTCGTAGATGCAGCCGACGAGCAAGAAGAGCGCGCCGGTGCTGATGCCGTGGTTGAGCATCTGCAGCATGGCGCCGGTCACGCCCTGCGTGCTCATCGCGGCGAGGCCGAGCATCACGAAGCCCAAGTGGCTCACGGACGAGTAGGCCACGAGCTTCTTCACGTCGCTCTGGGCGAGCGCGAGGAGCGCGCCGTACACGATGCCCACGGTTGCGAGGCCGGCGATGTAGGGCGTGGCCACGAGCGTGGCGTCGGGGAAGAGCGGCATGGCGAAGCGCACGAAGCCGTAGGTGCCCATCTTGAGGAGTACGCCGGCGAGCACGACCGAACCCGCTGTGGGCGCCTCGGTGTGGGCGCGCGGCAACCAGGTGTGGAACGGGACCATCGGCACCTTGATCGCGAAGGCGAGGGCAAAGGCGCCGAAGAGGTAGAGCTGCTCGGTGAGCGTGAGCGACAGGGTCAGGTAGTCCTGCAGCAGGAAGCTCGGGGCGCCGTCGCGGCGCTGGTAGATGTAAAACATCGCGACCAGCATCAAGAGTGAGCCGACCGCGGTCATCAGGAAGAATTTGATCGTGGCCGCGATGCGGTTGGTGCCGCCCCACACCCCGATGAGCAGGTACATCGGGATGAGCATCAGCTCCCAGAAGATGTAGAACAGGAACAGGTCGAGCGAGACGAGCGCGCCGAGCATCGCCGTCTCAAGCAGCAGGAAGCAGATCAGGAACTCTTTGACGCGGGTCTCGATGGACGTCCACGAGCCGAGCAAGATGATCGGCGTGAGGAACGTGCTCAGCATCACGAGCCAGAGGCTGATGCCGTCCACGCCGAGGGCGTACTGGACGCCGATGGCGGGGATCCACTCATGGAGCTCGGTGAGCTGGTAGCCGGCGTTCGAGGGGTCGAACTTGAAGTAGATCGGCAGCGACACCACGAAGACAATCAGGCTCCAGCCGAGCGCTAGGCCCTTGAGCAGGCCCTCGTGGACGCGGGGCACGGCCGTGAGCAGCAGCGCGCCGAGCAGGGGCAGCAGCGTCACCAGCGTTAGCCAGGGAAACTGCGAGGAGTTCTCGAGGTTCATCGTCTATCTCCGCGCGCCCAGGCTCAGCGAGCCAGCCAGAAGACGAGCAGCACCCACACGCCCACGAAGAGCACCGTGGCGTAGCGCTGTACGTCTCCGCTCGTGAAGAGCCGGACCAGTCGGCCGCTCAGGTTGACCACACCGGCGGTGCCGTTGACGAGGGCGCCGTCAATGAGGCCGTCGTCGATGACACGCCAGCAGAAGCGGCTGAACGCCTTGATCGGGCTCACGATCACCGCTTGGTAGAGCTCGTCGACCCAGTACTTGTTGTAGACCAGCGTGTAGAGCGGCTTCATCCGCGCCGCGAGCTGTGCGGGCAGGTGCTGGCCGCCGCCGGCGTACATGTAATAGGCGACGCCTGCCGAGAGCGCGCAGAGCGACACGCTGACAGCCATCAGGGCGAGCTCGAGCGAGGTGTTGTCCAGGAACTTGAGCGGCTCTGCGGCCGTGAAGACCGGGCTGAGCCAGTGCTCGAACCAGTTGGTCGGATGCCCCGGCATCCAGTGGGGCAGACCCGCCAAACCGCCAAAGACGGCGCCGACCGCCAGGATGATGAGCGGCGCGGTCATGAACCCCGGCGTCTCGTGGATCTCACCGTGGCCGTGGTGGTCGTCGTGGCCGTGGCTGTCATGGCCGTGGTGGTCGTTGTGCCCGCCGCGGTACTCACCCAGGAACGTGAGGCAGAACACGCGGACCATGTAGAAGGCGGTGCACACGGCGGCGAGCACGCCGACAGACCAAAGCGCCCAGCCGGGCACGAGGGTGGTCTGGTTCGCGAACGCCTTCCACAGGATCTCGTCCTTCGAGAAGAAGCCCGAGAAGAGCGGGAAGCCGGCGATCGCCATCGTGGACAACAGGAAGGTCCACGCGGTGATGGGCATCTTCTTGAAGAGGCCGCCCATCTTGCGGATGTCCTGCTCGTGGTGCAGGGCGTAGATCACCGAGCCCGAACCGAGGAAGAGGCAGGCCTTGAAGAAGGCGTGCGTCACGACGTGGAACAGGCCAGCGCCGAACGCGCCGACGCCGACGCCCATGAACATGTAGCCCAGCTGGCTCACGGTCGAGTAGGCGAGGACCTTCTTGATGTCGTTCTGCAGGAAGCCCATCGTCGCCGCGAAGAGCGCCGTGAAGGCGCCTACGCACGCCACGACGGTCATCGCCATCGGCGACTGCACGAAGAGGAAGTTGAGCCGGGCGACCATATAGATGCCGGCGGTCACCATCGTGGCCGCGTGGATGAGGGCAGAGACCGGCGTTGGGCCCGCCATGGCGTCCGGCAACCAGACATAGAGCGGCACCTGCGCCGACTTGCCCGCCGCGCCCACGAAGAGCAGCAGGCAGATCGTGGTCGCAAGCCCTGCGAAGACCCCGGCGTTCGCCTGCAGGTCCGTGAAGCTCAGGCTCATCGGCTTGCCGGTCTCTGCGAGGGCGTACAGGATGAAGAAGATGCCGAGCAGGAACCCGAAGTCACCGACGCGGTTCGTGATGAAGGCCTTCTTGCCCGCGTCCGCGTTCGCGTTCTCTTGGTACCAGAAGCCGATGAGCAGGTAGGAGCAGAGGCCGACGCCCTCCCAGCCGACGAACATCAGGATCAGGTTCTCGCCCATGATGAGCATGAGCATCGAGAAGAGGAACAGGTTGAGGTAGGCGAAGAACTTGTAGAAGCCCTCGTCCCCCTCCATGTACTTCGCGGAGTACAGGTGAATGAGGAAGCCGATACCCGTGACGACGAGCGTGAAGATGCTCGTCAGATGGTCGATCACGAACCCGAGCTCGACCTTGAACCCGCCGCTGGCGAACCAAGTGAAGAGCGGCGCGGGCGCGATGCGCTCCAGCCCCCCCTGCAGCGCCAAGAAGGCCTGAACGGAGAGCATGAACGGGATGAAGGTCGCCAGGCAGGCGATGCCCGCGATGGTGCCTTCGGAGAATCGACGGCCGAAGAGGCCATTGATGGCTGCGCCCAGCAAGGGCAACAGCACGATCAGGTGAATCGGGATCTGCGTTTCCACGATCTCTCCCGCGGCCTCAGTGACGCATCAGGTTCGCCTCGTCCACGTTGAGCGATTGCCGCGTGCGGAAGAGGTGAAGGATGAGGGCGAGACCGACCGCGGCTTCCGCTGCGGCGACGGCCATGACGAAAAAGGCGACGACGTGGCCGTCCATACCGCCCCGGAAGCGGCTGAAGGCGATGAACGACATGTTCACGGCGTTGAGCATCAGCTCGATGCACATGAACACAACCAGCGCGTTTCGGCGCACGAGCACGCCCAGCGTGCCGATGCCGAAGAGCAGCGCTGAGACGACGAGGTAGTGCGTGAGGCCGATCATTACGGCGCCCCCTTCTCGACGCGCTTGCCGTGGCGCTCACGGTAGGTGAGCTGCTTGACGGCCTCGGGGATCCACGTCGTCTTCGGGTCGCGCTTTGCGACGATGACGGCGCCGATCATGGCGGTCAGGAGCAGCACGGACGTGAGCTCAAACGGCAGCAGGTACTTGCTGAACAGCAGGCGGCCGATGTCCTGCAGGTTGCCGTAGTGCAGGGGGTCGGCGAGCTTCTCGACGAGCTGCGCCGAGATGGGCGCGAGGAACTCGTCCGCCGTGAACTTGGTGATCAGGCCCCACGTCGTGGTCAGCGCCATCAGGCCGCCGAGCATCTTGAAGAAGCCGGGCGGCTCGGGCTTGTCGACGTTGTCCTGCTGCAGGTTGAGCAGCATGATCACGAAGGTGAAGAGCACCATGATGGCGCCCGCGTAGACGAGGACCTGGAGCACCGCGAGCAGGTGCGCCGACAGCATCGCGTACAGCGCGGCCACGAAGAAGAAGCACAGCACCATCGCGACGGCGCTGTGAATCGGGGCGCGGGCCTTCGGGTGCGGCGGCAACACGACAGCGAGCGCCGAGAGGACGGCCGCTGTCGAGAACAAGTAGAAGAGGAACGCTTCCATGCTCAGCCTGCGAAGGGTGTGAAGAGGGGGGGACCGTCAGCGCCCGGCGGGGCGTCGACTCAGCCCTGAATCGGGCAGCGACCGGCGCCCAGGTGGGCCGCCCACTCGTCGCCAAAGCGCCGCAGGAAGCCCTGAATCGGCATCGCCGCGGCGTCACCGAGGGCGCAGATCGTGTTGCCCATGATGCGGTTGCAGATGCTCTCGAGCAGGTCGAGCCCGCCGTCGAGCTGCTCACCGTGCTCGAGCTTCTTGATGTTGCGGTACAGCCAGCCCGTGCCTTCGCGGCAAGGCGTGCACTGCCCACAGCTCTCGTGCTCATAGAAGTGGGCGATGCGCTGCGCGAAGCGGACCGTGCAGACGCCCTCTTCGAAGACGGTCAGGCAGCCCGTGCCGAGCATGGTGCCCGCCTTCTTCATGTTCTCGAAGTCGAGCGGGATGTCGATCTCGGTGCCGAGCAGCGGCGGGCAGCTCGATCCGCCGGGGATGTAGCCCTTCATCTTCTTGGGGCCGCGCATGCCGCCGGCGTAGTCCTCGATCAGCTGGCGCGCGGTGATGCCCATGGGCAGCTCCCACAAGCCCGGGCGCTTGACGTGGCCCGAGACGCCCCAGATCTTGAGACCGCCGTTCTTTTCGCTGCCCAAGTCCGCGAAGGCCTGCCCGCTATTCTGGATAATCCACGGGACGTAGGCGATCGTCTCGACGTTGTTCACGATCGTCGGGCAGTTGAACAGGCCGACGGACGCAGGGAACGGCGGCTTATTCCGCGGCTGGCCGGGCTTGCCCTCGAGCGACTCGATGAGCGACATCTCCTCGCCGCAGATGTACGCGCCCGCGCCGGGGTGAACGTGAATCTCGCAGTCGAGGCCGCTGCCGAGGATGTTCTTGCCGATGAGTCCCTTCGCGCGGGCCTCTTCGATGGCGCGCTCGACGTGCTTGATGCACTTGAGCAGCTCACCGCGAATGTAGATGTAGCAGACCTTTGCCTTGATCGCGTGGCAGGCGATCAGGCAGCCCTCGATGAGCGCGTGCGGGTTGCGCTCCATGATGAGGCGGTCCTTGAACGTGCCCGGCTCGCCCTCGTCTGCGTTGATGCACAGGTAGATGGGCTTGTCGGTGTTCTTGGGCAGGAAGCCCCACTTGATGCCCGCGGGGAAGCCCGCGCCGCCGCGGCCGCGCAGGTTGGCCGCTTTGACCTCTTCCTGGACCTTCTCGGGGGTCAGGCCCTCGCGCAGCGTCTTGCGGAGCGCGCCGTAGCCGCCGTGGCGCTCGTAGCCGGCCAGCGTGTGCAGCTCGGGGTCTTCGAGGTGCGCGGTCAGGATCTTCAGGCCCGTGCTCATGCCGCACCTCCCTCGGTGGCGCGCTTGCGGAGCGCGTCAATCAGGGCGTCCGCGGAGGCGACGGTCTGCCCCTCGTGGTAGCGGATCGGCCACTCTGAGTCCTTGAGGTCGTTGACCTGAATCGCGGGCGCGGTGCCGCACGACGCGAGGCACTCGACCTCCTCGAGCGTGAACAGGCCGTCCGCCGTGGTGCCCTTGTTGCCCACGCCGAGCTTGGCCTTGAGGTGCTCGAGGATCTCGACGCCCCCCGTCAGCCAGCACGAGGTGTTGGTGCACACCTGCACGTGGAAGCGGCCCACGGGCTTGAGGTTGTACATCGTGTAGAACGACGCGACGTGCTGCACCTTGACCGGGGGCACGTCGAGCAGACCGCCGACGTACTCCATGGCCTCGGGGGAGATCCAGCCGAACTCGGCCTGCGCCAAGTGGAGGACCGGCAGCAGGGCCGCCTGTCGATGGGGATAGCGCGCGACGATCGTTTCAAATCGCTGCATCGCTGTGGCGGAGAACGCCAGACTCGGTACGCTCATCGACTGCACCTGAGTGTGCTGGGGGCGGGTTTGGGCCGTCTGAGTAGTGGACTGACCCCCGCCGGTCAAGGAAAAAGCCGGATTGACCGATACCCTGAGAGATGCGCGGACGCTCAGATCGGCCGCATTTTCTGAGCTTGGAGCTTATGGAACGCAGACAGCACCCCCGCACCCCCGCCATCCTCCGCATCACGTACGAGTCCGCGGGCGTGCTGAAGACGGACTACGCCGAGAACATCTCGCGCGGCGGCCTGTTCATCTCGACGGACGAGCCGATGGCGGTCGGCACGCCGGTTCAGCTTGAGCTGAACTGCGTCGGGACGCGCATCA
>CANLBD010000005.1 GCA_947488215.1 Myxococcales bacterium
GGCCTTGTCGGCGGCGGCCTTGTCGGCGGCGGCCTTGTCGGCGGCGGCCCAAGACTGAGCCACGGCCTCCGAGCGGGGCAGCGTCACGACAACCGTCTCGCCCACTTCGCGGACCTGAGCTGCAGCGACAACCGCCTCCGGTAAAGCGTCCTTCATACGCACGCGGAGCACCGCGCCCTGGGCGCCCTCAAGCGGGTGCAGCAGCGCGCGGTGAATCGAGGCGTCCGGCATCTGCACCCAGCGGCGAGAGACCGAAGCGCCCGCAATCTCAATGTTGAAGACGTCTCGACCCACGGGCGTGACGCGGACGTCCTCGAGCAGCAAGGGGGCGCGACCGCGAAAGACGAACTCCAGGGCGTCCTTGCGCGGCGTGAACGAGACCTCGGAGAGGGCGGCCTCGCTCACCGCCTGAGCGGCCTGCGCGGCGCACGGCGCGCTCACCGCGCCGAAGAAAACCGAAGCCCCGAGAACCATCGTCGCCAACGACCGCATAATCACCCCTTGACTCATCGCGGGTCTTGCCCGCCGTTCGAGTCAGGGTGATTGCAGGCCGCGTGCCAACCGCCGCGAGTTCAGTCCCGGAGGCGCTGAATCCGCTCGAGCGGGGAGACAATTTCGGTCAGGCGGACGCCGAACTTTTCGTTGACCACGACCGCCTCGCCCCGCGCGATGACCTTCTCGTTGACGAGGATCTCCAAGGACTCGCCCGCGAGCTTGTTGAGCTCGACGACGGAGCCGGAGTTCAGCGCGAGCACATCCTTGATGAGCATGCGCACCTTGCCGAGCACGACGGCGACGTCGAGCTCGACGTCATAGAGAAAGTCGATGTTCCGCGGGGCTTCGGCCATTGGGGCCTCCATGGTCCATACAGGGTGTCAACGGGCCGTCGACCGACCGACTATTCCTTGACGGCGGGGTCCGGCATGCCGGGTCGCCGAGGCCGCTCGAGCTTACGCATGAGCGGCTTCACGACGCGCGCCGCCAAATAGCCCGCCTTGGTCGCCGGGCTCACCTCGAACTTGGGCGCGCCCTCGGTCGTCAGCAGGAGCGGGTCCGAGACCGACTGACCGAGCGTGACGACGTCTCCCACCTGCAGGGCAAGCAGGTCGCGAATGTTGATCTGCGTCTTGCCGAGCAGGACCGTCCCCTCGACGGGCACGTCCATCAAGTGCGTCAGGATCTGCTCGTGCCAGCTCGAGTCCGTGCTGGCGTTCTCCGCCTGAATGCCGCTCGACAAGTGCTGCCGGATAGGTTCGATCGTGCTGTACGGGATGACCACCTGCACGGTGCCGCGCAGGTTCTCCATCTCGAGCTCAAAGCTCGTGAGAACAACGACGTCGCTCGGCGGCACGACCGCGAGGAACTGCGGGTTGATCTCCGTCCGCATGTACTCGCCCTGCAGCGGAAAGACCGGCTGCCAAGCGCGCTGCAAGTCGTCGAGCAGCAGGTTGACGACCTTGCGGATGATCATCAGCTCAATGCCCGTGAAGTCGCGGCCCTCGACCTTCTCCTGGGCGTTCGTCGCGCCGCCGAAGAAGTTATTGAGGAACGCGAAGATGAGCTTCGCCTCGATGGCGAGGATACAAGAGCCGCGCAGCGGGTTTAGCCGGACGATGTTCAGGCAGCTCGGGATCGGCAAGTAGTTCAGGAACTCGCCGTACTTCATCAGGCTCGTGCTCTCCACGCTGACCTGAATGATCTTGCGGAGGCTGTTCGAGAGCGTGATGCGGAACTGACGCGCGAACCGGTCGTTGATGATGTCCAACGTCGGCATACGACCGCGGATGATGCGGTCCTGGCTCAGCAGGTCGTACTTGACCGCCCCAGCCCCGGAGTCGCCCCCACCTCCGCCGCCACCGCCTCCGCCGAGTCCAAGCGCGGCTCCACTCCCGCCGCCGCCACCCGCCGCGGGCTCAGCCTCGATCTTGCCTTCGTTGACGGCTGAGAGCAGCGCGTCAATCTCAGACTGGGAGAGGATCTGGTCGGACATGGGCGAAAACTAGCACAGCCCCGCGACGTTGTCGGGCCCGCCGTTCAATTCACGATCCACTATTCGGGCCACATCCCGACGACCTTGATCTCGGGCGCCACGGCCTTCTTCGCGCGCTTGATCATCACCTTGCGGAGCTGCTCGATCTTCTCGGGGCCGCTCACGTCGGCCACACGCAGTCCGGAGAGCAACATGTTCACTTCGTAGCGAATCTTCGAGACTTTGCCCTCGGTGGCCTTCTTCGCCTCCGCCTCGCCCTCGACCTCAACCGCGATCTTGCACTTCAGGAAGCGCTGCTCACCCGGCTCGTCGAGGTTGATCAAGAAGACCCCGAGACCGACGAGCGTCGTCTTCACCGCGTGGCCGTCAGCCGGTGCCTCGCCATGACCGTCCGCAGCCTCGCCGTGGCCGTCTGCGGCCTCGCCATGGCCATCTGCGGCCTCGCCGTGACCGTCCGCAGCTTCTCCATGACCTTTGTCTGCGTGCTCGCCCGCCGCGGCAGCAGCGGCCGCCGCAGGCTTCTTCTTCGCTTTGTCCTTGGGGTCTTCTTCTTCCTTGCCTTTGCCGAGCACGAACATCGCGCCCAGGCCGAGCACGGCGAGCATGTTCACGGCGCCCAAGATGACGGGCAGCTTGCTGCCGCCCGCCTTCTTCCCTTCGGCGCCGCCCTCGCCTTCGGCGGCGGCTTCCTCTTTGGGTTTTTCTTCGCTCGCCATAGTTCTCCCTACCGTGTCCTCTACCCTACAGGAAAAAAAAACCGCCCGCCGTGGGTCGCGGCGGGCGGTTCAGATTCACTCGGATTCGGTACACGCTTCAAAAAGACAACAGCCATGAGCCGAAGTTCGGCGAGCAGTGGGTCAAACCGCCCGAAACGATGGCCTCGCACCGTCTCATGGAGACAAAAAATGGGTCGTACAACACAACTACACGAACACGTTGCTGTTGGGCGCAGCCTCCTTTCGTACGTTCATGTGCCCCACCTCAGCCGGGTCCTTCCCTGGTCCCTTCGTCGGCCGGCCGCCACCCGGCTCATGCTGCCTGGACCCGGAGCGACGCCTTCCGTGGCGCGCCATAGAACCGGGTAATCTGGTCCTTCCCTGGACCAGCCAGCATGAGCCGGGTGTTCGGGCGACCTCCCACGTCCGTGCGAAAAGCCGGGCCCCCTCGCCTTGCGAGAGAGCCCTGGCCGACGCTTTCGGTGGAGGAGCTCGTTCACTCACCGCTCACACACCAATGCGAGCGGCGTGCCAATGAATCAACGGATCAACTGAAAGACCTCCTGCAACAGAGAGTCCGCCGTCGTGATGGTCTTGACGTTTGCCTGGTAGGCCTTCTGGTAGGCGAGCAGGTCGATGAACTGGTCGCTGATCTCCACGTTCGATTGCTCGAGCGTGCCGCCCGCGATGGAGCCGCGGCCGCCCGTCTGCGCGACGCCGATGTTCGCCTGGCCGCTGTCGGGCGTCTCGATGTAGCGATTTCCGCCCACGGAGTTGAGGCCCGTCGGATCGTCAAATCGCGCCATCGCGACCTGCCCGAGCGTCAAGGTCTTGCCGTTCGTGAAGCCACCCGTGATCAAGCCGGCGGAGTTCACGCTGATGGTCTCCAAGTTGCCGGTGCCATAGCCATCCTGAGTCAGGAAGCTCGCGGCGCTCTCGGCGACCGTATTCCACTGCGTGCTGCCGCCGCGTCCGGTCCCGCCCGCGGCGATCGGGTCGCCCCAGTTGAAGTTCAGCGCCCCGGCGTTCGCGCCACCCGTCCACGGCACAGCCACCGGGTTCGGCGTCGTCGCGTTCTGCAGACGCCCCTGCCCGTCGAACGTCAGCTGGCCCAGGTTCGTCACGACCGGGGTGCCGGCGACGCCGCCCGCGATGTCACCGCCGTCGATCGCCATGTTCATGTCCCACACATCGGGGGCGGTGCTCACATGCGTCCCGTACACATCGACCTGATGGGAAGTCCCGAGGCTGTCGAAGACGACCATCGAGGTCTTGAAGGACGACGTCGTGTCCGCGTTCGCGATCTGGAAGCCCGGCGCCGGCACCACCGGGTCGCTGGGCCGCAGGTTCGCGTGGATCGTCATGTTGCTCGTCGCGAGCGGGTCAAGGCTCCGCCGCGTGACCTGAATATCGCCGAGCGTCGCCGTCAGGTTGCCCGTGGGGTCGGCGCCGTAGCCCTGCACACGGAAGCCGCTCTGGTTGACCAAGTTGCCCTGGTCGTCGAACCGGAACGAGCCCGCCCGCGTGAAGTAGTTCTGCGTCACGCCGCCCTGGGTGCCCTTGACGATGAAGAAGCCGTCACCGCTGATGGCCATGTCGGTCGGGACGCCCGTGTTCTGCATCGCGCCCTGCGTGAACAGGCTCTCGACTCGGGCGAGCGACACGCCCTTGCCGACCTGGTTCGTGCCGCTGGTGCCGACGATGAACTGGCTGATCAGGTCTTCGAAGTGCGCGCGAGACGCCTTGAAGCCGGTTGTGTTCACGTTCGCGATGTTATTGCCGATGACACCGATTGCGGTGCCCGCGGCGCCGAGACCGGTGTTGGCGGTGTAGAGCGACGCCAGAATATTTCCCATACGGATTCCTTTCGTACGCCCGTTCCATGGGCGCCGTGGACGCGTGGTGCGGCGCTGTGCCGCGCGGCCATCCTGGCCTGTGCCTCTCAATCGAGAATGAGCGCGCTGTCTATCTGAGTAAAAACGTGATTCCTGAGCTCGCTGGGAGAGAGCGCCTTCGTCACGGTGCGTTGGGGCACGTCCACGACGAATGCCGCGTACCGCGCCATCAAAAGCCCCGTCTTTCCGCCACCCTTTGCGAGCGTGTCCATCCCAACGCCAATCTGGTCGAGCTCGACCTGGCCGAGCGGGATTCCGCGCATGTAAAGCGCCTCTTGAACCTCTGATGCGATCCGGACGCGCCCGCCTCCGAGCTCGCCCGACAAGATGTCTTCGAATGAGATCCCACCGGACCGACCGCCCTCGAGCGCACCACGACGCTCCTCGACCCGGGTTGGGTCGACGATGGAGCGTGGGCCGCCGCGTGGCAGCAGGACGTTGAGACCGTCATTCGCCAAGCCTTACTCCCCCGAGACTTCGAGGACGTCGGACAGCTTCAGGCGGCGGTCACCGACCATCAGCTCCGGGTACCCCTGGTCGAAGCGCACGCCCGTCACCGTGCCTCGGACATAAGTGTCAACGCCCACGGCGCCGTTCTCGCCCTCGGCCTCGACCTCAACTTTGTAGCGACCCGGCACCATCCGGCGCCCGTTCATGTCTGTCCCGTTCCACGTGAACTCACCGCGTCCGTTCGCTGCGACGGTCACCTCTTGGGTGTAGATGACCTCGCCGGAGTCGTCGCGCACGTTCACAGTCACCTTCTCAACGCTCGGGTCCGACACAGCAAAGTTCATGCTCGGCTGGTTCGACTCATCGAGCGACAGGTCGCTGCCTGTCGCGAGGACCTCTTTGCCGACGAACCGAATCGCCGACTGCGAGTTCGCCGACAACTGTCCGACTGCCAGCGTGTCCACGCCGCGGTTCAAGTTCATGAGCTGCTCAAGCGTCGAGAACTGGGTGAGCTGCTGCATGTACTGGTCGCTGTCTTGCGGATTCAGCGGGTCCTGGTTGCCAATCTGAGCCACGAGGAGCTTCAGGAACTGTTCCTTTTCGATGGACGCCTTGCGGGTGTCCGACGCGCCTTCGAAGCCCGTCGCCCCCCCCGCTCGAAGCGCGTCAAGTGCGCCCACTGCTGCCATCGCTCACTCCTCTCTCATCAAGCCGTCAGGTCGAGTCGTCCACGCGCGCCCCCGCTTCGGCCGCTGAGCGACCGCTGAGCCGGCGTGGCCTCCGCGACACCGTCCTCGAGCAAGACCGCTCCGTCTTCGTCCGGCCGATGCTCATCGCGTCGCCCCTGACCAGACCGTTGGTCTTGCTGTCGAACCTCGACATGAACTGAATGCAGGCCCTGTGCCAACAGGTCCCGGCGGAGCTGGTCGAGGCCCTGAGCCACGAGATCCCGCACGCCCGCGTGCTCCGTCGTCACGTACAAACGCGCCTGAGTGCCCTCAAGCTCAAGGCGCACGTGCATCTTGCCGAGCTCTGCCGGCTCAAGCCGAATCTCGGCGGCCGTCCGCCCCCCCTGGGTGACCATGCGCAGACCGTCGTCAATCTGACGCAGCACCGCCGACTCACTGACACCCTCGGGAAGCGCGGGCAGCGCAGAGACATACGTCGACAGGGGCGCAGCGGGCGTGGTCGTCACGGGCGCTTGGGTCGGCGTAAAGAGCTGACCCGGCGCAGCCCCCTCGCCCATGTGCCCGAGCTTGGCGTGCGCGTTCCGTTGCCCGCTGAGCACCGCGGCGAGGTCGGCCTCGGCCTTCACGTGCTGCGCCTCCGCGTTGAGCGTCAGAGTCGCCGTGTTTTCGGTGCCCTCGACCGTGTCCAGCTCCAGCGCCGCGTCGCCGTCATCAAGGCTGTCGAGCGATTCGCCGTCTGCAGTCCGTGCCCCGCGACCGCCGATCGTCACGCTCTCGGGTGTCGAGGTGTTGGCCGCCCCCCCGAACGTGGGCAGCGGCCCGGTGCGAGCCGCCAGCATCTGCGCGAGCTGCTGAGTAAAGGCCTGCTGCGTCCCAGCGCCCTGCAGAGCGTCGAGCGCAGCGCGCGCCCCCCCACCCTCGCTCGGCGCCCCTTGGAGCGCCTGAGTCCATGCGGCGAGGCCGGCGGCAGCCCCCTCCGCCGCGCTCGCCGAGCCCAGGAGGCCGCCTTTGAAGCCGCCGCCGCCTTGCCCTTGCAGAGCTTGGAGGGCGCTGAGCTGAGGCACCCGCACCTCGATCGCCCCCGCCATGCCGAGCATCGCAGACCGCGCCGCTTGGTCGAGCGACTGCGCGTCTGCGAACGCCTGCGCGCTCTCTACGGCGGCGACCTCGGCCGCGCTCAGCGCCGCACCAAAAGCGGCCGCTTGGCTCGCGTGCGCGGGGCCACCGCCGCCTGCGGTCGGCGTCATGGCCGGGCCAGCCCCGACGTTCAAGTTCATGCTCGGCATCACGTCCATGTGAGGCTCCCGCATCGTGGCGAGCCCGGTCGGGCCCGCGGTGTTTCTATTCGCTCTCGCCGGCCTCCATGGCCTGCTTCTTCTTGAGGCGCGCCAGCTTCTCCGACAGGCGCGCCGCCTTCGCCGGGTCGATGCTGCCGAGCACCTTCGCCGTCGTCTTGTCCTTGAGCTTGCCGAGCACCTCGATCACCAAGTCTTCGTCCATCTCGGGCGCGACCTTGGCGATCTCGGCGGGCTTCATCTTCTCGAAGACGCGCGAGAGCCGCTCGACCGCCTCTTTGCGACGCCCCGCCTCCTCGCCGTCGTCGACCTTGGCCTTCTCCGCGTCGACCTTCTTCTTGTCCTCGGCCTCTTTCTTGGCCTTCTCGGCGGCCTCGTCGCGCGCCTTGAGCGTGCTCGACAGCTCCGTCTGGACCATGCGGAGCGCTTTGATCCGCAACTCCAGGTCGAGCTGTGACTTCTTCAGGCGCTTTTCCCGCAGCGCGACCTCTTTCTCGCGACGCGCGACCTCTGCGAGGCGCTTCTCCGTCTGCTTGAAGATACGCAGGCGCGTCGGGTCATCGAGCGGGGCGGTCGGGTCAAGCCGGTCCTCGGGGTTCTCCGGGTTCTCAGGCTCCGGCGCGGGTTCCGCATCCGGCTCAGGCGCAGCGTCGACCTCCGCGTCGCTGTCGGGCGCCGAAGGCGCTCCGCTCGCGGGTGCGCTTGCTGGCTCGGCTTGCGGCTGCGCCGACACGCCGAGCGGCGCACCGAGCGCGAGCAACAACAACAGGTTGCGGGTCACGCTCATCGGACACCGCCCGCCGCTGCCGGCGCCGCCTGCTGGGGTGCGGGCGCAGACGCGATGGCTTGCAACATCTTGATGGCGTCGTCCGGCGTGGTCTTCTCGTGCATGCCCTGCCGAAGGAGCTTGTCGATGTTGCTGTTCTGCGCCACCGCACGATCAATCGTCGGGTTGGCGCCTTTCTGGTAGGCGCCGATGTTGATCAAGTCCTCGGCCTTGCGGAACGCGGCGATCAGCTCTTTGACCTGGCCAGAGGCCTGACGGTGCTCCGGCTTCGCGACGTCTGACATGACACGGCTCGCGCTCACCATGACATCGATCGCGGGGAAGTGATTGCGCGCCGCGATATCACGACTCAGGACCACGTGGCCGTCGATGATCGACCGCACAGCGTCGCCGATCGGATCGTTCATGTCGTCCTGCTCGACGAGCACCGTGTAGAGGCCGGTGATCGACCCCGCGCCGTCACACGTGCCCGCGCGCTCGAGCAAGCGCGGGAGCAGCGCGAACACGCTCGGGGTATAGCCGCGCGTCGCCGGGGGCTCGCCGACGGCCAAGCCGATCTCGCGCTGCGCCATCGCGAAGCGCGTCACGGAGTCCATCATGAGCAGCACGTTCTTGCCCTGCTCTCGAAAATACTCGGCGATCGTCGTCGCCAGCCACGCGCCGCGGATACGCACGAGCGGCGCCGTGTCGCTGGTCGCACACACGACCACGGAGCGTGCCAATCCGGCGGGCCCCAGGTCCTTCTCGATGAACTCCCGCAGCTCGCGGCCTCGCTCGCCGATCAGCCCGATGACGTTGACGTCCGAGACGGCGTTGCGCGCCATCATGCCAAGGAGCACCGACTTGCCGACGCCCGAGCCCGCCATGATGCCGACGCGCTGGCCTCGCCCGCAGGTCAGCAGCGTGTCAATCGCGCGAATGCCGAGCCACATCGGCTGTCGGATCGTCTTGCGCGTGAGCGGGTTGGGCGGGGATGCGTACAGCGGCATCTCGCGGCCCGAGGTGGGCAGCGGCTTGCCGTCAAGGGGCTGACCGAGACCGTCAATGACCCGACCGAGCATCGAGTCGTTCACCGTGACGGTCGCCAGCGCCTTGCGGGAGCGCACGTGCGCGCCCATCTTGACACCGCCGATGTCACCGAGCGGCATCAGCAGCGCCGTGTTGTCGCGAAACCCGACGACCTCGGCCGCGATGGGCGGCCCCGACTCGGCAGTGATCTCGCACAGCGAGCCCACGCTGGCGTCGGGGACCGTCGCCTCGACCACCATGCCGACGACCTTGCTGACCTTGCCCGCGCGCAGCGTGAGCGGGACCTTGCGGATGCTCTGCTCCAGCGCGCTCAGGTCAAGGTCGAAGTCCTCGGCGTTCAGGATCGGCATCAGCGCGCCCCGCCCGTGAGCAAGGCGTCCTGCACCTCGCCGACACGCACAGCGACGCGGCCATCGATCGACCCGGTGCGGGTCTCGACGCGAAAGTCACCGTGCTCAAGGCTCTCGTCCACCATCACCTTGACGCGGAATGCATCCCCCATGCCGACGGCGAGTTCAGCGCGGCGCTCCGTCAAGTAGCCGTGGTCTGGAGCGCTGCAGTGCACCACGACCTCGTCGCGCTCGTCGAGCGCGGCCATGGCCTCGCGCACGAGCCCGAGCAGCGTCTCGGGTCGAATACTGACCTCGTGACGCACGACGCGCTCTGCAACCTTGCACGCCAAGCTGATCAGCGTGAAACGGTTGCGGTCGACGAGCTGCTTGCTGACCCCCTCGAGCTGGTCAAGAGCGGCCGCGTACCGCTCCTGCAGCACCTGCAGCTCCGCCATCACCTGGGCTTTGCCCTCTTCGAGGCCGCGCAGCACGGCGTCCTCGTAGATCGACTGCACCAAGTCCGCGGGCACCTCGAACACAGGCGGCTCCGCTGGCGGCGGCGGCGGCGGCGGCGGCGGGGGTGGCGGCGGCGGTGCGGCCTGCACGGGCGGTGGCGGCGCGGGGGGCGGCGGTGGCTTCGGGCTCAGGTCCTCAAAGACCATCGGCTTGACGTCGCTCGGCTCAGCCGCGACGGCCCCCTCGCGAAAATCGACGCTCTGGACCTGACTCGAACCGGCGTCCCGCCGCAGCACGGCCATGGATTAGACGAACTCCTCGGCCGCGCCGGCCTTCGCGATGATGATCTTGCCCTCGGCCTCGAGCCGCAGCGCGAGCTGTGTAATCGACGCCTGCGCCTTCTCGACCTCGGAGATCTTGACCGGCGGCATGACCTCCATGTCCTCGCGCAGCATCTGCACAGCACGGGCGGACAGGTTCGCGAACACGCGCTCCTTGATGGCGTCTGGCGCGGTCTTGAGCGCGAGCAGGAGCGTCTGGTTGTCGACCTCTTTCAGCAAGGTCTGAATACCGCGGGCGTCGATGTTCACGAGGTCCGCGAACACGAACATGTTGTTGCGGATCTCCTCGGCGAGCTCCGGGTCGATCTCCATCAGCTGCTCGAAGATGCGCTCCTCGTGCTGCTTCTCGATGTTGTTCAGGATCTCGGCGACCATCACGACGCCCGAGGTCTCCTCGCCGCCGCTGACCACCAGGCCCTTCATCTCGCTGAGCAGCGCGTTCTCGACGTCCCGCAACGTCTTCGGGCTCACCGTGTCCAGGCTCGCCATCCGCAAGCAGACCTCGACCTGCGTCTCGACAGGCAGCTGCGAGAGCACGAGCGCGCTCTTCTCGGCCTTGCTGTAGGCCATGATGAGCGCGATGGTCTGCGGATGCTCCTTGCGGAGCAGGTTCGCCAGCGTCCGCGCGTCGACGGGGTCGAGCGCGTTGAGCTGCATCTGGTTCTCGGTCGCCATCTCCTCGGCGAGGCGGCGACCCTCATTGCCCATGTTCTTCTCGAGCAGCGCCTTGAAGTAGCTCTCACCCCCCTCGAGTCGGAGCGGGTCACCCTTCTGGAGCAGCGCGTAGTAGTCGATGAGGATGCGCTCCTCATCGTCGGGCGTGAGCATGGTGAGGTTCATCATGCCCTTGTTGAGGAACTTGATCTCGTCCTTGCCGAGCTTCTTGAACAGCTCGCCGGCGACGTCTTCACCCAGCGTCAGCATGACGAGGGCGGCCTTGATCTCGGGGGGGATATCGCCTGCGAGCTCGTTTTCCATCGTTCGACTCTCTCACGCGGACACTTCAGGCCGCGTCGCTCACCCTTGGTAGCGCGGGCGCAGCCAGTACCGCAGGACCGCCGCGGCGACGTCGGGGTTCGCCACCGCGAACTCTCGAATCTTCTCGTTGACGGTCAGCTCTCGCTGCTCGAGTTGGGCCACGGCTTCCTCTCCAGGCAGGGCCGGAGGCGGCTCCGGCTCGGGCAGGGCGCCCTCTTCGACAATCTCCTCGATCTCTGCCGGGGGCGGCGGCGCCGTCAGGAAGGCGACCACCGGGCGGAGGACCACGAAGACAATCAGCAGAAGGAACACGAGAATCAAGCCGTAGTTGATGGCCTTGTCAATGAGCGCCTGACGCTCGGCGCCGGCGCGCGCCGCCACGAACTCGTCCGGGCTCTCCTGGAACTGCAGGTTGGCGACCTCGATCTGGTCGCCTCGCTGCGTGTCGAGCTCGACGGCCTTGGCCACCAGCGACGTGATCGTCTCGATCTCGGCGGGCGTGCGGGCCTGGTACTCCTTGGTCGCCGCCGCGTCCGAGCCCTCCGCGGGCGGCACCTCTTTGTACATGCCGTCGACGAGCACCGCGACCGACACTCGCGAGAGCTTGATCTCGGGGACCTCGACCTGGCGCGTGACCTTGCTGATCTCGTAGTTGATGGTCTGCTTCTCGCGGCTCGAGTTACTCGCATCACCGACGCGGATGACGCCCTGTGCCACGTTCGGATCGTTCGCCGGCGCGCCGGGGGCGCCACCGACGCGGTCGGCGCCGTTCGCGCGCGTCTCGCTCAGGTTCTCTTCACTGCGCGCCACCTGCTGCTGCGGATCAAAGAGCTCTTCGGTCCGCTGCTCCTTAGTGAAATCGAGCTTCACCCGCACCCGCACGACCGCTTTACCACGGCCCACGGCCTTCTCGAGGACCTCGGTCGCCTTCTGCTCGAGCTCCTTCTCAACGTTGCGCTGGTAGTCGACGTTGCGCTGCAGGTCGGCGAGCTGCTCTTCGTTCGCGGGCTTCAGGACCTTGCCGGCCTGGTTCACGACCGTCACGTTATCCGCGTCAAGACCCGGCACAGCGCCCGCCACAAGATTGACGATGCCCGTCACCTGCTTGGGCCGGAGCGTGCCACCCGGCTTCATGTTCAGGATGACCGACGCCGTCGCCGGCTTCTGGTCCTCGACGAAGAGCTCGTCCGGCGGCAGCGCCAAGTGAACGCGCGCAGCCTTGATCTCCTCGATGGCCTCGATCGTCTTGGCGAGCTCGCCCTCAAGCGCGCGACGCTTGTTGAGCTGAATGACCTCCTCCGGCATGCCGAACATGTCGGCGCCGTCGAAGAGCTTGTAGCCCGGGTTGGCGTCAATCGGCCCGTCCGCAGCGAGCATGATGCGCAGCGCGTCGGCCTGGTCGGCGGGCACGAGAATCGAGGAGCCCCCCTTCTCGACCGTGAACGGCACCTTCTCCTCTTTGAGGCGGTCCGCGATCTTGCCCGCGTCCTCCTGCTTGAGCTCGGTGTAGAGCGGCACCATCTCAACGCGGGTGCCGTACCAAGCCAGCGCGCCGACAACGGCGAACATCAGCAGAGACACGACGATGATCGCGATCTTCTGGACCGTCGTCAGCCGCTCGCCGAGGGCGGCGATGCGCTCTTTCATTCGCTGCAGGATCTCGTTCATGGGCGCTCGTCTCCGCTCAGATGCTCATCCGCATCACTTCGTGATAGGCCTCGACCATCTTGTTTCGCACCTTCGTCAGCATGCGGAACGACACGTCGGCCTTGTCGAGCGCGAGCATGGTCTCGTGCAGGTTGCCGGAGCGCCCTGTGACCATGTTCGCGACCGCGGTGTCGGCCTCTTTGTTCACGTCGTTCACCTGATGAATCTGCGCTGCCAAGTAGTCGCTGAACGGTCTATGCACGCCGTGTGCCGACTCGTTCGCCTCGCCCGCGCTGACGCCTTCGACCTCGGTGTTCGCCGAGAGTCGCCGCTCGGGGCTCACGCCCGCCATGCCCATCGGGCTGCTGTAGGGCGTCATCATGTTGGGGAATCGAACTGGGCCAGCCATCGTCAGCTCCCGATCTCGAAGGCGTTCTTCGCCATCTGCTTGATCGTCTGCACGGCGCTCACGTTCGCTTCATACGAGCGGGTCGCCGTGACCATGTTCGTCATCTCGCCGACGACGCTCAGGTTCGGGTACTCGACGTAGCCCTCACCGTTCGCGTCGGGGTGCTGTGGGTCGTAGACCATACGGCCCTGCCCCTGTTCCGCCTGCACCGACACCACCTCCGCCGACGCGACCTTGTCGTGCATCACGTCGCCGAGCACCTCATCGAAGGTCTGCGAGAGCGGGACTGCGGCGACAATCGCGTGGCGCGGCTTGTAGGCGCCGCCCTCGGCGGTGCGCGTCGTGTCGACGTTCGCCAAGTTGCTGGCGGTGATGTTCATCCGAGTGCGCTGGACGGAGAGGCCCGACGCCCCAATCTTCATCGCGGTAAAGAAGTCCATCAGCCACCGCTCCCTTCGGTGATGGCGTACTTCATCAGCGCCATCCGCTTGTTGTAGAAGACGGTGGAGGCCCGATACTGAATCTGGTTCTCCGACATCTTCGCCATCTCGTGGTCGAGGTCGACTGAGTTGCCGTCTAGGTTGGGCAGCGCGTACGTATCGAACTCGGTGCGCGCGAGCGCCTCGTCCGGCTCAGGCACCACGCTCAAGTGCCCACCATGCGTCTTCGCAATGTCTGCGGGCTGCTCACCGCTGAGCTGGCGCGCCAGCTCTTCGTCGAACTGCAGATCGAGCGGCGTGTAGTCCGGCGTGTCGACGTTCGCCAGGTTCGCGGAGATGACGTTTCCGCGCTCTAGGCGAAAGTCGAGGCTGCGCTCGAGGGTCGTTGTCAGTCGGTCGAAAAGTACGCTCATGGGCGACCTCCACACGCAGGCTCAATGCGAGCCCCGTGCCAAGCCTCCCGATGTCCTGCGGGGGCCGCCCCTGCGCTGTGGAGCGTCGACCCCCTGACGCCCCAGCGTCAGCGCGACGTCAAAGCGTCGGCGGCGGCGAGAACCCCGCCTCTTCGAGCACCCGGGGCGACTCTCGACGGTTCCACCGCAGCAGATCGAGCTCAAGCTTCGCTAGGCGCTTGTAATCGCTCGGCTTCGGGTCGTTCACCAAGGCGTCGTAGATGCGCACAGCCGTCACGCGGTCTCCGAGCGCGTCGAGCGCGCGCGCCTTATGAAAGTTCGCCTCGTTCAGGCGCGCATCGTCCGGGTACTCCGCCATGAAGTCGCTCAGGTCGCGCACGATATCCGCCGGCGCGTCGCGCATCATCGACAGCTCCGCGAGCTGCCAACGCAGCGCGCGTCGCGCCGCGCTCGCCTTGCGCGCCGCGGCGTCGAGCTGAGCGTCCATGAGCTCAAGCTGCGTCCGCAGCGCGCGGTCCTCACGCTCGACCTGACCGGTCTCACCGTAGAGCGCGGCGACCTCACCCGAGAGCGCGACCCGGTCTTCACCGGTGACTGGACCGTTCAACGCGAAGACGAGCATGTCGCGGGCCTCGTTGAGACGACCGCGCGCCCGTGCATCCGCCGCTTTGGCCCGCCAGTAGGGCAGAGTATCGAAGCGGTCGGGATACTTCTTGTCGAGCAGCTTCAGCACCTCGCTCAGCTTGAAGGTGTCCCCGAGTCGTGCGAGCGCGCTCGCGAGCTCAACCAGCAGCGCCCCCTCGACATCGGGCTCAATCGTCGCCTCGTCGGTCTTGAGCCCCCGCTGCCAGACGCTCGCCGCCTCTTCCGTCAGCCCGAAGCGCGCCATCGCGCGTCCAGCGAGCAGGTGCATCCAGGGCCGCTGCGGGTGCGCTTCGAAGCGCGCGCGCTCACTGTAGTAGGTGCTCAGCGCAGCGAGCGGGCGGTCCTGCTTGACGTAGTTGTGGGTCAGCAGAGCGAGCAGGCGGTCCCCCAGCTGCGGCGAACGCTTCAAGAGTGCGTCCTGAGGGAACTTGCGCCACACCTCACGCACGCCCTCGTAGGCGGGCCGCAACAAGCCCCCCGCGAGATAGACACGCGCCCGCTCCACAAAGAACTCAGGCGCGATGTAGGCGGTCGGGTCGGTGCGCTCGATCTGCCGCAAGATGCGTCGGCGCTCCTTGCCGTCGTTCGACATGCGGACGGCCTGCAAAGCCGCGAGCTGCTGCGCCTCAGTGCTGGTCAGCGAGGCGGCGAGGTCGAGCAGGCGCGCTCGCCCCGCAAGCGGGTCGCTCCGCGTCGACAGCGATGCCAGGCGCACGCGCACGATGGACTGCGGGTGCACATCGCCAAACTGACGGAGAAACGCCTCGTAGTAGACCACCGCATCCGCGTAGCGCCCGAAGTAGACGCACAGCTCCCCCAGGTGGAACAGCGCCTCGGGGCGCGAGCGCACCAGGTCAGGCCACTGCCTCGCCGCGGCCTCGAGCACCTCAAGCGCCTTCAGCCACTCTTGGCGCTGATACGCCTGACCTCCCGCGAGCAGCACTGCCCCGCCGATGTTGATGTTCGTGCCCGGCATAGCCTTGAGCCGCTCAAGGAGCGCCTTCGCCGTCGCGTCGTTGCGTTGGTCGATCGCACTCCGAAGCTGCCCCGCGAGCACCCAGGGCTCCGCGTCGCTGCCCTTGAAGTTCGCGAGCTTCTCGCCGAGCACGACCTCGGCGCGCGCGGGGTAGCCCATCGGCTCGTAGCCGCGAGACTGCAAGAGCGCGAAGCGCGCCTTGCCCTCCATTGTCGGCGCGACACGCTCCGCCTCGTTGAGCGCCTCGACCATCGCGCTCAAGTCGGGCGCTCTGCCCTGAGCGCCGAGCGCGCCCATCACCTCACCGAGCGCCATCTTTGCGGCGACCTGCAAAGGTCCGCGCGGCGCGGCCTGCAGCGCCGCCTCACAGTCTGCGAGGCCTTCCGCAGGCTTCGGTCCGACCGCGCGTCGAATGCACGCGTTCACTTTCTCGTGGGCCTCGCTCTCCCCCTCAACCTCCGCGAGCGATGGGCTCGGCGCCGCCGGCTCAAACCGGCCCGGCTTGAGGGGATACGGTCGAAAGGCGACCTCCTCCTCGATGGGATCGCTCAAGAAGCGGGCATAGCCCGCCTCGATGACCCATCGGCTCGGATTCTCAAGGCGCGCTGTCCGAACGGCGGTCACCTCGCCCGCCGGCGCCGCTCGAAGCGTGAGCCGAACGTCAAAGCCGCCCTTGCGGCGTCCGAGCAGGTCTACGCCCTCAATGACACCGCCCTTAAAGGTCCGCAGGAGCCGGTTGAAGCCCTCGGGGAGCTCAGACGCCGCGATCGTACACGTCGCTACGAGCGCCTGCTGAGCGCACGTCGCCGTAAAGCCAACGGGGACAGGCACCTCAAAGCGCCGATATTGGTCGAGCACATCGGGGAAGTCGTCGACGGGCGCGACCGGCTGCGCGGTCGCGACGCCCGGCGCGAGCAAGAGCAACCCGACAGTCAGCGCGAGACGCAACGGCACCACGACACACGCCTCCATGCGATGGTCATGCCCATCTGAACACTACGACGCGGTCTGCGCCAATTCAGCCTCAGTGACGGCGCGATTGCGCCCCCCGGCCTTTGCTCGGTAGACGCACTGGTCGGCGCGCTCAAAGACCTCTTTGAACTGCTCCCCTGGCCGCTTCGTCGCCACGCCGATGCTCGTCGTCACCGCGATGTTCAGGCCCGTATGAACAACGGGCTTTCGGTTCACGAGCGTTACCATCCGGTCGGCGACGGCGCGCGCGATGTGGGCGTCGCACTCCGGCAGGACAAGCACGAACTCCTCGCCGCCATAGCGGGCGAGCATGTCGACCTCACGAATCCCGAGCTTGACGCGCTTCGCCGTCTCTTGGAGCACGGCGTCACCCGCCAGGTGTCCATAGGTGTCGTTGACGCGCTTGAAGTGGTCGAGGTCGAGCACGAGCACACTGAAGCCCCGCTCGGGGCGCCCCTCGGGGTAGAGCGTCGACTCCACCCACTCCGCCATCGCGCGCCGGTTCGGGACGCGCGTCAGCGGGTCGATGTTCATGACCTGAGTCGTCTCGACGAGCTTGCGCTCAAGGGTGTCGATCTGCGCTTGCGAGGTGCTCACCTGCGACGACAGCTCGCTGAGCTGCGCCCGCATCTTGCTCGCCTCAGCGGCGGCGTTGACCGTCTCGGAGACGAGCAGGTCTTGCAGCTCGCGCAGCTCGTTCAGCTCGGTCGCGTTCTCGAGACGCTGCCGAATCTGGAGCGCCGCTGTCTCAAACGCCGCCGAGCCGTGGGTCGCGAGCGCGAGCTGGTCGGCGAGAGACTTCAGCACGGTCTTCACAACATTGCGCTGGGCCTGCACCGGTGCGATCGACATCTCGACGCGCGCGAGGTGAGCGCTGAGCTCGCTCCGAAGCTCCTGCAAACCGCGCGCATCCGCATCCGGCAAGCGGGCGCGCAACGTCGTCACGGCCGCCTCAAGGTCCGACGGCGCGCCGCCGACCCGCACGACGTGCTCCGCGCACAGGTCCACAAGCGCGACGAGCCCTTCCAGCCGCCGCTGCTGGCTGCGCTGCGTGACCAGCTCCGCGGCCAGCGCCTTGCGTCGCTGCGCCACGAAGGCGACGATCGCGTCGAAGTGCGGCTGCGCGTCGTCCGCCGTGTTCGCCTGAGCGAGGCCCGCCAGCGCGGCGACCATCGCGTCGCGCGATTGACCCTCGGGGTCGGCGAGCGGTACGAGGCCTCGGCAAACCTCGGCGACACGGCGCAGCAAAGGGCCTGAATGCGCCGCTGGCGTCAGCTCCGGCTTCGCGCCGAACTCGACGAGCATGCGGTCGAGGCGCTGCGTGAGCGCGACGGCGGCGGTTGCGTCGAATCCGCCTGTCGGCCCAGCGACGCCCTTGACGGCCTCGGCGAGGCTTCGGACATCGGGGCTGTGGGCTGCAGCCTCGCGCGCGAAGTCCGCCAGCGCGAAGAGCAGCCCGGCGACCTCGGCGGCGCCCTCAAAGTCGACCGGCGCGGGCGGCGCGGTACTCCGACGGTAAGCCTGAGCGGCGACCCCGCGTTTCGTGCACAGGTCGGCGAACACCCGCTCGTAGTTCGGGGGCGTTGCGAGCATGCCGCGGCTGACCAACTCCATCATGGTGTCGCGCGCGATGCGTGCGAGCTTGTCCTGCGGGTCGTCCACGCGTCTGCGTCCCCTACCTGAGCCGCGCTCAGTCGTTCTCGTCCGGGGCCATCCAGCCCCGCTTCTTCAGCTTCTCGACGAGCGTCGTCCGGTTCATGCGGAGCAACGTCGCGGCGCGATTCTTGTTCCACTCCGTGCGCTCGAGGGCCTGCTTGATGAGGCGGTCCTCCAGCGTATTCAGCATCTCGCGCAAGTCGAGCCCGTCCTCAGGCAAATCCTGAGCGAACGCGTCCTTCGGGGCGGCCTTGACCGCGCGCCCTTCGGCGACCTTCGGCGGCAGGTCCTCGATCTGCACGATCTCGTCCATGCAGAACACGGTCAGACGCTCGACCATGTTCTCCAGCTCGCGCACATTGCCGGGCCAGCCATACTCGCAGAGCTTTTGCAGCGCTTCGTCGCTGTATCCCTTCACGGAGCGCTTGCGCGTCGTCGCGAGCTTCTTGTTGAAGTGCTCAAGGAGCAGCGGCACGTCCCCCGCCCGCTCTCGAAGCGGCGGGAGCGTGACCGGCACGACGTTGAGTCGATAGAAGAGGTCCTCGCGGAAGCGCCCCGCGGCCACCTCGGCCTCGAGGTCCTTGTTTGTCGCGGCGACGATACGCACGTCGACCTCGACAGGGCGCGTGCCGCCGACCGGCTCAAACGCCCGCTCCTGAATGACGCGCAGCAGCTTGACCTGCAAGATCGCGCTCATCTCACCGATTTCGTCGAGAAAGATGGTGCCGTTGTGCGCGAGCTCGAAGCGGCCCTCTCGGCTATGCATCGCGCCCGTGAACGCGCCCTTGACGTGACCGAAGAGCTCACTCTCGAGCAGGTTCGCGGGGATGGCGCCGCAGTTCACCGGCACCATCGACTTCTTCACGCGCGGGCTGAGCTCGTGGATCGCTCGGGCGACGACCTCTTTGCCCGTGCCGCTCTCGCCCAGGATCAAGACCGTGCTGTCGGTCTTAGCGACTTTCTCGATCAAGCGCAAAACCCGCTGGATCGCGGGGTCCTCACCGACCATCGGACGACTTAACTCGCTCACGCTCGCTCCGGACGCGGCCTATTTCGCCCCACTCTCAGGGACGCAACGATGCGTGTCAATGATTTGTCACCTTCATTTGCCTACATTTATGCTGCTAGGGTCGGGCGATGCAGTTCCGCAAGTACGAAGGCCTCGGCAACGACTTCATCGTCGTAGACACGCGCGCATGGTCGGCCGAGGCGCGAGACCTCGTGTCCCCGGAGCGCGCCCGCGCCCTCTGCGACCGCCACTTCGGCATCGGCGCGGACGGCGTGCTGCGCCTCGACCCTGCGTCCGACGCGGACGCGCGCATGCGCGTTTTCAATGCGGACGGCAGTGAAGCGGAGATGTGCGGCAACGGACTCCGCTGCGTCGCGCGGGCCCTCGCCGACGGCCGCGAGCGCCAAGGCGCCGTCACCGTAGAGGTCTTGACGGGGGCCGGACGCCTGACCGCGACCGTGACGCCCGAGACCGTCGAGGCCGATCTGGGCGTGGCCCGCGACGACGGCCGCCTGACGCTGGACGTTGACGGAGAGGTCGTTACGGGCCGCGCGCTCGACCTCGGGAACCCGCACTTTGTCGTGGACGCGCCTGGCGGCCGCGACACCGCCGCCCGTCTGGGCCCGCGCCTGCAACGCCACCCCGCCTTTGCGCGCGGCGTCAACGTGTCCTGCCGCGTTTTGGACCACGACGGCGTGCTGGTGCTGCACGTCTGGGAGCGGGGCTGCGGGCTCACGCTCGCCTGCGGCACCGGCGGCGCCGCCACGGCCAGCGCCGCTTGGCTCGACGGCCTCGTGCCACGCGGCTTCGCGCGCGTGCGCCTGCCCGGAGGCGAGCTTACACTCATCGAGCGCGCGGGCCGCCTCGCGCAGCGGGGCCCCGCGAGGCTGGTCTATAGGGGCGAGATCGACGGCTAGCCGACACCGCTGGGCGAGGCGACGAAGCGCCTCGCGCTCGGGTCAGACGATCTTGCGCTTGACGGCGTGCTGGATGCGCACGACGCCGCCGTTCGGGCCCGGGACGGCGCCCTTGATCAGGAGCAGACCTTCGGCCTCGAGGAACTTCACGACGCGCAGGTTTTGCACGGTCACGCGGCTGTTGCCGTGCTGACCAGGCATCTTCTTGCCCTTGAAGACGTGCGCGGGGTAGGTGTTCGCGCCGATCGAGCCGCCGTGACGGTGGTACTCGTGCTGGCCGTGCGACGCGCCCGAGCCGGCGAAGTGGTAGCGCTTGAAGACGCCCGAGAAGCCGCGGCCCTTCGACGTGCCGATGACGTCGATCTGGTCGCCCGCCTTGAACAGGCGGTCGCCGGCGAACGACTCGCCGACGGAGTACTTGGCGAGCGTGTCCGCATCGAGGCGGATCTCACGGAGCACGGCCTTGACGAACTGCTTGTCGCCTTCCGTCTCGATGAGGCCGTTCTTCTCGAAGAAGCCCGCGACGGGCTTCGTCACGTTCTTGGCCTTGCGCTGGCCGAAGCCGATGACGACGGCGTTGTAGCCGTTCTCGCCCTCGGTGCGCTTCGCGACGACCTTGTTGCCGCGGGTGTCGATGACGGTGACGGGCACCTGCTTGCCGTCTTCGACGAAGATGGCGGTCATGCCGACCTTACGGCCGAGAAGTCCTTCCGGCATGTCAACTGTCCTTTCTCGCGCGCTCCTGCCACGGAGCCGCTGACGGTCGAGTTCCCGCCCACGAGCGCGAGAGGTCCACCATTGGACGTCGCAGGGCGAGGCGCGACACGTTGCGCGCTCTCGCCCGCGATGTCAAGTCCCTCTGGCTGCGCTCAGAGCGCGAAGGGCATCGTGATGGGCATCGCGGGGCCGGAGAACTGCGGGAAGCGGAAGCCCCGCACCGTCGACTCCACGCAGTTACCGACCGGCGTCCCTGAGAACGGCGACTGCGCTTGGGCGCTACTCACGCTGCCGTTCCCCTCGATCTTCATCTTGACCACCACGGTGCCGCTCGCGTCGGGCTGACGGTCCTTGCACGCGTTGACGGAGCCGAGGCCCTTCTTCACGACTGTCATGATCTGCGGCTTCGTCAAGCTCTCGGGCAACAGGGGATCCGCCGACGCAGCAGGCGCTGCCGCCGCCGCGCCACCACCGCGCTTTGGTGCGGGTGACCCATCGAGCGCACCGAGCAGGTCGTCCACCTCGCCGCCGCTCTTCTTGGGCCGCGCCGGGGGCGGTTCAGCGGCTGCAGCGGGCTTCGGCGCTTGCGCGACGGCTGGCGGAGGCGCGTCTTCGGCACCGCCACCCGCGTTCGTCGCCGCGCGCGCGCCCCCACCGCTCCCGGCGACACGCGGGGCCCCTGCCGCGCCACCCGCAGCCCGACGCGCGTTCGGCTCGGCCGGCGGCGTGTTCTGCGCGATGGCCTCGGCAGGCAACGTCGCTGCCGCGGGGCTGGAAGCGACCTCTGTCGGCGGTGCCGTGACGGGCGCTTGGGTCACAGGTGCTTGCGTGCTGCCGACAGCGACGGCAACGGGCGTCGTCGACGCAGCGGGTGTGCCCTCAGCGGGCTTGTCGCTGCCCTTCATGACGAAGACGACCGCACCCGCCACAATCGCCGCGCCGGCGATGATGGCGACGTAGAGGCCGGTGTTGCTCTTCTTGCGCGCCACCAGTGAGGGCAGCGGCTGAGAGGCGATGGGCGACGGTGCCGCGGGCGCGAGTCCGACCGGCCCGAGGCCGAACGCGTCCCCCGTGCCGGACGACGTCGTCGATGGCCCGATCAGGCCTGAGATATCGATGAGGCCGGAACCATCCGAGCCGCCTGTGTTCGAGACGCTCCTGCGCGCCTCCGCCTCGCCCGCGAGGCTGTCAAGGCTGAAGAGCACCGAGTTCTCATTGCGCTGCGAGCGCAGCTTCTGCTCGCTCCCGCTGACCCGTGGGCTGCTCGCTGCTGCGCTCGTCGCCGCAGAATCGTCGTCGCCGAACAGGTTGCTCGCCGCCGCGCCCACGGCAGGTCGGTCGGACGTCATCACGTCGTCTTCGGCTTCGTCCGACGGGAAGAGGGACGCAGCAGCGGCGGGCTTCGCCTTCTCAGATGACGGCCGCGCGGCCGGGGCAGGTGCCGCTGCCGGGAACAGGTGAGAGAACTCCGTGACCGACGCGAGTCGAATCCAGTCCGCCATGCCCTCGGCCCACGTGAACGACTCTGCGTCCACCTCACCCCGCTCAAGCATCTGCTCGATGTCCGAGGGCGTGAAGGGACCCTTCTGCTCGCGCTGCACAACGATGTACCAAATACCGTCTGGCGCGGGTGACTCCATGGAGTCTGCGCCCGACGGGACGGACACGACGCGCGTCGCGTCCTCGCCTGCGTCCCCCGCCCCCTCTTCCTTCGCGCGGACGACGATGGTGTGCGAGCACTTCTTGCAGCGGATCTTGAAGACCTTGTTGCGGACCTTGTCGTCGCCGATTTGGTACTTCGCGCCGCAATTGTCGCAGACGATTCTCATGCTTGCGTCTCTCCCAAGCGACCGGTGTGCAGTGGTGCTCTGAACAGGTGACGGATGATAAACGGCGCGGCCCGAGCGGGCAAGCTACGCCGCCGTGATCGGGCGCACTGAACGATGAAACGCACGAGCGTTTCATTCGGTCTTCGGTGAGTTCAAAGGACGCCGCGACGGGCGAGGCATACTGCCCCGCGAGACGCGACGTGGGGCTCAGCGAAGCGTCGCGTCCTTGGACGTCGAACGAAGCTGCGGCAAGAAGTCGCGCTTGAGCTTCAACAGCCGCTCGAACTTCGCCTTCTGGCGAGCGTCCGTGTACAGCACTTGCGGCTTCTTGTACGCGCCCTCGATGAGCATGTCGTTGAAGTCATAGAACTTCGTCTTCTCGGTACCACCCGCAGGCGCCTGGGCCGAAGCCATGGACGGGGTCAGCGAGAGCGCAAGCAGGACGCACATCAGAGTCTTCATGGAGGCTCTCCTTTGGCTCAGGGCGCGGCGGTTGTGGCGGGCGCGGGCGCGCCGGAGGTCGGCTCGCTCGCGGGGACTTCAGGCGCCCCGGTCGGCGGTGCGCTCACGGGTGCCTCGGGTGCGCCGCTCGAAGGGGCTTCGGCAGCGGGCGCGGCGTCGGCAGCGGGCGCGGCGTCGGCAGAGGGCGCGCCCTCCGCGGGCTTCTCTTCGGTGGACGGCTGCTTCTGCAGGGTGTCAGCCTGCTCCAAGAACTGAATCGTCGAGTTGATCGGGTCATTCGGCCCGACCTTCGCGACGTCGCGGTACTTGATGTAGAAGGCGAGCGCCTTCTTAGGCTGATTGAGCTGCTCTTCGTAGATCTTGCCGACGCGCAGGAGCGCCTCGGTGTTGTCCCCGCGGGTCTCTAGGCTGTCCTCGTAGGCCTTGGCTGCCTGCTCGTACTGCGCAGTGCCGTAGAGCGCATTCGCCTCGCCAATCGTCGCGACATAGCTCTTCGGGAACCGTGCACGCACCGCCTGAAACTGCGGGAGCGCCGCGGCATAGTCGAGGTAGTCGAGGTAGATGGACGCGACGTTCAAGCGCGCTTCGTCCATCGTCGCGTCGAGCGAGATGGCCTTCTCGAACTCTTCAACCGCGCCCGGGATGTCGTCGAGCGTGTAGTAGGCGAGTCCCAAGTTGTTGTGCGCGTGCGGGTTCTTCTCATCGAACGCGATGGCCTTCTTGAACATGAGCACCGCGAGCGGGAGCTCCTTCTGCTTCATGTAAATCAGGCCAAGATTGACGATCGCGGGCACGTTCTTCGGCTGAACCGCGAGCACTTCCTTGACGTACTTCAGCGCAGTCTGGGTGTCGCCCTTCGTCTGGTAGGCGGCGGCCAGGTTGTTGCGCGCCCCAAGGTCGTCGGGGTTTGCCCGGAGCACGGACTCGAACTCCGTGATCGCGTTCTCGACCTCGCCCGAGACGAGCAGCGCACGCCCAAAGTCCAACTGGACCGCGCGAGGCACGTTGCCCTTCTCGATCACCTTGCGGTAGGCCTTCACGGCGTCCGCGCTTCGCCCGAGCTTGCCGTAGGCGAACGCGAGGTTCAGCCACGCGGCGTCGTAGCCAACATACGCGACCGTGGCGGCCTCGAAGCCCTTGGCGGCCGCCGTGTAGTCCGGCGGCGACTGCTCAAGACCTGCAATGCCCACGTTGAAGGCCTTGACGGCCGCGTCCGGAATGCCAGCGACCTTCTCGATGCGAGGCGGAGGCGGAGGGGCTTCCGACGTCTTGGTGGCGGGACCGCCGCCACAGGCGGCGAGCGCCGCAGCCGCCAGGAATGCGCCGATGCGCGCGCGCTTCATTTCGACTGCTCCTTCGCCGCCGGAGCGGGCGTAGCGGGGGCCGGCGCGGCGGCCGGGGCCTCGGGCGCCGCAGGAGCGGCAGCCGACGCCGCCGGGGCAGTCGCGGGCTTCTCAATCTCCTCGACCTTGCCGTCGGGGCTCTTGATGTAGGTCGTCGAGAACGTCGCAATGACCGGGTGCTCGGAGTTCACCGTCGCGTCTTCCAAGACCGGGAACGCCGCCGGCGAGACCTTGACGAGCAGCGAGGCCGAGCGGCGCGACCACTCGTTGTAGACGCGGTTCTTGTGCGCGAGCTTCAGCGCGCCCTGCATACCCTCGATGGCCTTCTCGTTGAGCGGCGTGGCCTTGTCGTCGAGCATCGCGCGGTAGACCACCTGCTCGTCCTCGTTCAGCTCCGCCGGAACCGGCAGGTCGAAGAGGCTCTTCGCGAAGAGGTAGTAGATCTCGCCGAGGCGGTACGAGGCGCCCGCGCTGATATCGAACGCCTTGTAGTCAAGGACCTCGAAGTTCGCCTTCTCGACCTTGCCGAGCAGCTCAGCCTTCTGAACGAGCGTGCGGCGCAGGACGTTGTCGGGGAACGCGACCTTGATGGCCTCGAAGTCGCCGTAGTCGTACTCGGCCAGCGCGAAGCGCGCCTGGGCTGCGGCCCGGGAGATGGGCTTCTTGCCCTTGGCCTCTTCGCTGAGCTTCTTGTAGGCGCCGAGCGCGAGCTCGAACTGCGACGCAGCGTCTTTACGCGCGGACTTGCTGCCCTGCTTCTGGACGGCCTTGCCCTTGCGGACGTAGGCGTCGACGGTGAGCTCCGGCTTCGACTTGGCGTACTTCTTCACGTAGTCGTCGTACGTCGTCAGCGCCTTCTTCCAGTCGCCCTTCTTCTCGTAGAGCTCCGCGATCTTGAGGATCACGTCGCCCGTGTCCTCGCGGTCCGGGAACTTCTTGACGTAGACCGAGAAGATCTCGATGGCCTTGTCGTTCTGCTGCAACGCGGTGCGGATCGCGCCGGCGTTGTAGAGCGAGTCGGCCATCTGCGGCACGTCGGGGAAGCTCGCCATCTTCTCGAAGTAGTCTGCGGCGCGCGCGAAGTCCGTCTGGCTCTCGTAGAGCGCGCCGAGGACGAAGTGCGCCTCGGTGGACTGCGGCGACTTCGGGTACTTCTTGATCAGGGTCTCGTACAGGTCGATGGCCTGCTGCGTCCGCTCGGCCCGCTCGGTGATCGCCGCCGCGTTGAAGAGCGCGATGGGCGCCTTCTCGTGGTCAGGGAACTCCTTGATGAAGCGCAGCATCTGCTCGGCGGCTTTGTCGTTCTCGCCGTTCTTGGAGAGCTCGGTCGCGTACTCGTTGATCGAGACGGCGATGACCTCCTCGAGCTGCTTCTTCGACAAGACCTCGTAGTTCTTGCGCTCAAGCATGTAGCGGCCCCACCGCTCCATCTGGTCCCAGCGCTTGAGCCGGTAGTTGGAGTCGAACAGCACCGCCGCCGCGTGACCGGCGTACTTGTGCTGCGTGTGGTACTCCATGATGACCTCGAGGCGCTTGATGCCCTCGGAGTAGTGCCCCTTGTTGATGTAGATCTCGGCCGCGCGGAACGAGACGAAGGGCACCTCTTTGTCCTTCGGGTACTGCGTGACGTAGTCCTCGCAGGACTTCACGAACGCGTCCTCGGTCGCGTGCAGCGGGGTCTGAGGCTTGGGCTCGAACTTGTCGTTCGGGTCCTTCTTGACATACTCGATGTCTGCCTCGACCTCCATCTTGCCCTTGGCCTTGGGGTCGACCTTCTTGCCCTTGGCGGGCTTGGTCACAGGCCGCTCGGCGACGCCGGCGTCGAACATCTCCTCTTCGCGGCACAGAATGACCGCGTAGGCCGACTCGACGGAGTACTTGCCCTTCGCGTCGCGCTTGACGACCGCCGCGTAGTTGTCGGCGGCCTTCGCCCACTGCTTCGTCTGGAAGTAGTAGATTTCGGCGAGGAAGAACTGCTTCTCGTACAGCTCCTCTGGCTTCGCGTCGGGGAACGCTGCGAGGTACTTCTCGTAGTTCTCGGCCGCCTTGCGGTAGAACTTGTCGGCCTTCGCGACGAGGTCCTCGTTCTGCTGCGCGTGCTGGTGGTACCAAGAGATCAGCCAGTCGAGCTGCTCCTCTCGATACTGCTTCGCCCGCGTCATCGCCTCTTCGTCGCCCTTGTTCGTGACGTACCACGACGAGCGTGGGTCGAACTCCGACATGAAGCGCGTGATGATCGCGTCCGTCTTGTCGATCTCGGCGGTCTTCGCCTCGACGTTCTCGAGCTTCTTGTACGCGCCCGTGATGCGCTCGGCGTACATCGGGAGCGACTTCGAGGTCTTATCGGCGCCGATCAAGTACTCGTAGACATTGATCTCGTCGTCCGTCTTGTCCTGCTTGTTGAAGATGCCGGCGATCTTCTCCAAGTACTCAATCTCAAGCGGGCGCCCGCCCTGCGACTTGTAGTAGTCGCGGGCCTCCTTCCAGCCCTCCTCAAGCTCAGCGAAGCACAGCACGAGCGCGGCGTACGCCTGCTGCGTGAAGTAGACCTTGCGCTTGTCGCCGCCCTTCTGGAGCTCGACGACGTCTTGGAAGGCCTTGATGCCGTCGCGGTAGTCCTTGAGGTTGTAGTGGACGTACCCGAGCTTGTAGAGCGCGTAGGGGTACTGCCCGCTCTTCTTGTCCTCGAGGACCTTCATGTAGTTGGTCTTCGCGGCGACGAGCAGGTCCTGGTCGAAGTAGTACTCCGCGACGGCCAAGAAGGCGTCTGTCACGTACTTCGACTTCGGGTAGTCCTTCGTCAGGCGGAGCATGTAGCTCGCGCCCTCTTTCTTCTTGTCGGCGGAAATCAGACCACGGCCGAGGTAGTACATGACCTCGTCAATGCGCGCGTAGTTCGGGAACTCCTTGAGGAGCGCCTTGTACTCATCGAGCGCCTTCGAGTAGTCGGCCACGGGCTCATCCGGCGCCTTCTTGAGGGTACCGTCGAGGTGCGCCTTGTACTGCTTGTCGTACTCCTTGCGTGACAAGAAGTAGCGGTACTTGGCCTCGTCCCACTCCTTCTCGGCGATGCGGAACAGCAGGTCCGCCTTGCCCTTGTAGAGCGGGTCCTTCGAGAGGATGGCGCGCATCTCCTTGATGGAGCGCACGCGGACCTCGGAGAGCTTCTTCTCGGCGTCCTCGCGGAACTTCGCCCGCTCGTCCTCTTCAGCAACGCCAAAGGCGTCCTGCTGCTGGTCGGGACGAATCACATCTTTTTGCTTGGCCTCGCCGGTCGCGAGCTCGTCCTTAGACGCGTCTGCCTTTTTTTGGGCCTCGGCGTTCGGCGACAGGCCCAAGACCGCGGCGCCGAGAACGAGCCCCTGCAGGGAACGATTCATTGCTCCGAAGCTCCCTTACAAATCTCAGTCAGGTTCGAGCGGTAGCTGTTGACCTCGTCGGTCCAATACTCGCCCTCAAACGGCCACGTCAGGTACTTGTCACCGACGAATATCGACGCCGAGCGCTCACTCGCGACCGCCTCGACCTTGACCTCGTCGCCCTTGTAGGACTGTTCAATCTGAGCGGCGAGCTCTTCGGCCTGGACCTCGTCGATCTCGATGCGGATCTCGGAGAGCTTGACCTCGAGCTCCGTGAGCTCCTGGTCAAGCCGCTGCAGAATCTGGCTGATCTTGATGCCGAGGGCGATCTGGCCCTCTTTCTGTTGCGTCTCGACCGCCGAGAGCATCCGGTCCGCGAGCGCGCCGCCGAAGTCTTCACGCTTCGAAGAGAGCGCTGCGACCTCGCGACGGCGGTTACGCGCCGTGCCGTAGAGCTCGTTGAACTCAGCGTCCGCGAGGACCGCCATGCGAAGCAGGCGCGGCAGCTCGACACCCGCGCTGTTCTGCCCCAGCACGAAGGCCTTGTAGAGCGAGTCGGGCGTCACATACTCGCCCAAGTACTTTTGCAGCGGCGCCTTGAGCGCGAGGTACTTCTCCTCGATGCGCTTGACCGCGTCGTGCGCGTAGTCGAAGCGGCACGTGTTCATGAACACGGTCGCCTCGAGCAAGTGCGAGTCCGGCAGGAAGTAGTTCGTCCAGTCCGGGCCGTCCAGCGTGTGGAAGATGCCCATGCCGCGCCGCGTGTCGCCCTTGAGGAAGTACGACCACCCCATCTCGTAGAGCGCGCTCACGTAGTTCGTCGAGTCCGTGGGCACCTTGCGGTAGTAGAACACAGCGACGTCGTACAAGCCGACGGTGTACGCGATGCGCGCGAGCGCGAGGTACGACAGGTGCGCGATGCGAGGCTCGTTGCCGCGCTCAGCGGCGTCGACCGCCGCCTGGAACAGAGGTGATGCGACGATGAGCTTCTGAGCGCGCTCGTCGGTGTCGTCCTCACCCGCCTCCTGCACGACCATCAGGCCGAGCAAGTACTGCGCGCCGGCGTAGTCGTTGGCGTCCGAAGCGACCTGCGCCAGGTACTTACGGGCGTCTTCGAACCGGTTGTAGTCGAAGAAGAACTTGCCCAAGAAGTAGTTGAAGCTGTTCTGGACGTCCTTCGGCGCGTTGCCGATGAAGACGTTCCCGAGCTGCTCAAGCGTCACGGGGTTGTAGGCGATACGCTGGCTCACGCGGCGCAAGCCCTTGAAGGCGTTGACGAACGGCGTGTTGTCGGGGCCCGCGTTCACGACCTCGTGGTAGACCTCAGCGGCGTTGCCGAAGAGGCCGAGCGCGAAGAGCGAGTCGGCCAGACCCAGCTTCGCCTCGAGCGCGCTGGGCTTCGTCGGGTCCGACTTCTGGATGAACTCGTCATAGAGCCGCGCGGACTTGACGTAGTTGCCGTCCTCGTAAGCGTCCCGCGCACCCTCGAGCGCCTGCGCGATCCGCTTGCCTTCCTCGGCGGCCATCTTCTGGCGCTCGAGCTCGGCGGCGCGTCGAGCCGCCTCACGGATGCGGTCCTCTTCCTCGATCGCGGCCTTGTCCTTGTCTTCCTGCTGGCGAAGGCGCTGCAGGTCGTCGACGGGCTCGGGCGCGGGCTCGGGCGCGGGCTCAGGTGCGGGCGCGGCGCTCCCGCCGCCCTTCATCATCGCCTCGATGACGGCCTTGGGCACGCCCGCAGCCTCAAGGCTCTTCAGGTCCTGAACCGTCAGGTTGAACGACGCGTTCGTGCTCTGGATCGTCTGAACGATGACCTGCGGGGGCAGGCCTGACTTGTGCATTTGAATGACGTTGTCGACCGTGATCGCCCAAGCGGGCGAGGTCGACGCGAGCGTCAGCAGAATGGAGAGCGCCGCGGTCCGAAGGCGCCCGCGACCCTGCCCGGCGTGTGTATTCCGGTGCATCGACGACACCTCCTCAGATCAGGAAACCGAGGCCCAGGGAGAACTCAGCCGGGATCGACACGCCGCCCCCGAACTTCTGGAAGAAGTAGTGGCGGTAGTCCGTGCGGAGGTTGAAGTTGTCGTTGATGAACCAACGGAAGCCGAGGACCGTGTTACCCGCGGGCTTGACCTCGGGCTGCGGGTCGGGGTTGTTGGCGTCTTTCGTCGTGGTGTGAAAGACGCCTGCACCGAGGCCGACGTACGTCTCGAAGTGCGTGAGCTTGTTTCCGAGGACGCTGACCTTGCCGTAGATCGGCGCCCACAGGACCGCCACGTTGTAGAACATGTCGATCTTCTCTTGGATCTCCGCCTCCTTGAGGCTGATCTGCGGGTCTTCCTTGAGAAAGGTCGTCAGGTCGCTCGGATTCTGCAGGGCATAGGCGAACGACGCCTCGACCGCGAAGCTCTCGGAGAAGTGATACCCCGCTCGAAGGCCGAGCGGGAAGTACGCGATGAAGTCGTCGTTCGGGATGGTCGAGAGCGCCGCGGTCACGTCGACGCGGCCGTCCTTCTCCACCAAGCGACGCTGGACGACGGAGACTTCGCGGCGCTTGCCCCAAAAGAGCGCGAGGTCCTCCTCGAGCGTCTTTTCGGCCTGTGTCGCCGTGGCGTCTGAGACGGCGCCGGCCGCGTCTGCGGCGGTGTCCGCGGCGGGGGCGGCGGCGTCGGCGGGCGCGGCGTCCTCAGCGAGGGCCGGGCTGGTGAACAGCAGAGCGGCGACGGCCGCAGAAAGAGACACGTTCACGTTCATCTGCTCGAGCTCCCTGCTCAGTTCTTGAAGTACCAGAGTCGCCCGTCGCGGACGCTCGAACTCTCTCGGTTGAGGACCATCGGCACCGACCGCGTCACGCCGCCCAGCTCGAGGCCGAGCTCCGCGGACACGAGCACCGGGCCGCTCGGGATCGCTGCGTTGTCCAGAGTCGTCTGGGCGGTCAAGCGCCAGTGACCCGTCACGAGGCTGCGCACCATCGGCTGCAAGTCGTCGTTCGTCTGGAAGTCGTCGGCGCGCTCCAAAAAGAGATACGCGCCACCCGTCTTGCATGCGAGCTCAGCCAAGCGCTTGTCGCGGCCGCGGCGGTAACCGGACCCAACGGAGGGCTGCAGGTGCATCACGATCACGGGCACGGGCGTCACAGCGCCGTCGAACGTGTGCCCCGCGAGCTTGGGGACCACCGCGTCGAGCCCGACGGTCGAGACGTCTCCGATGTTCTTGTCCGGGTCGTCCGACTCCTCGACGCCATCTGTGAAGAGGACGATGACCGGGTTGAGGTCGGGGTTCGCCTTGATGACGGCCTCGTACGTGCGGTCGAGCGCCGAAGCGAGGGGCGTCTGGCCCCCTTCCTTGCGACCGATCTTGGCTAGGCCGTTCTCGCCTTCGGGTTCGGGGTTGGCGACGTCCGGGTTGTGCAGGACGTCTCGGTTACGCGTCGGCACCGCGAAGGCGTCCGTGAGCTCGGGCAAGCGATTTTGGAACGACACGAGGGAGAACCACGTCGACTCGGCCGGCAAGGCCTCGCTCAGCACGAAGTCCTGAAACCACGTGATGTGCTGCTCCTTCTCGTCCGACGCGGCCGCCGGCGCGAACGAGCCCGTGCGCGGGTCAAGCCCCTCGAGGCTGCCCGAGTTATCGAGCAGAAGCACGACGAGGCGGTCATCGTCCTTGCGGGCCTCGCCACCGTTCCATACGAACTCGAGGTTCTGCGGCTGCAGGTCGATGCCGACCCGCGCGCCGCCCGGCGCCTCAGGCTCGGCGACGCCCCGGTCCGCAGACTCAGCGCCGTCGATGTTCGGCGGCACGAACTGAAAGCTCTGCGGCGTCAGCGTGTCGCCGATCGACTTTGGCTCGCGCGCCAGCCGCTCGTTCGGGAGAAGCTGGACCTGCCCGACGTCCGTCGCGGCCATGACCAGCACGTTTAGGTCCACGAAGCTCAGATTCTCCGAGCCCTCCTGGGCGCACCCGCCCGCCACGAGCAGCTTCTGGAAGCTGCGTCGGGTCGGATCGAGCCCCACGGTCGAGTCACAGCCGAGCGTGACCGCAACCGTGCCCAGGATGAGCGTCGCCTCGAGTCGTCCCGCCATTCTCAGGCCTCGTCCTTTCGCTCGTCTCGCACGTGTCGAACGCCGGAGGCGCGCGCCGCTTCAGCAGCTTCGCACCCTAGGCATGAACAGAACGCGGCTTGCTAGCATGGGCGGTCGGGGGTGTCAATGTAACGTCCCGGCGGCAAACCGGCGGCGATGGCATTGACACAACCCCTCCGCAGTTCCTAGCCTGCCCCCTATCACCGGGAGCCCGCGGCGATGATTCAAGCGCGCAGGGCGCCCGACGCCGAAGTGAAAAAACTTGCACTGTCTCGCGCGTGTGCGGCGCGGACACTGACTTGAGACCGAAGACGGACGGGGAGACCACGGCATGAACTATCGCGGCTGGCAGTTGTCGACTTGGGGCGTGACGCTCGGCGTCGCCGTCCTCGCCGGGGGGCTGACCTCGGGCTGCGACGAGGGCATCAAGTCCTCGGCTTCTCCGCGGATCGTCGCCGACCCTGACTCCGTCTCATTCGGCAAGGTCGCGGTCGGGAGCAGCGAGGATAAGCGCATCCAGTTCGTGAACGAAGGCACCGGTGACCTGATCATCACCGACTTCCGTCTCGAGATGGGCTCGCCGGACTACGCGCTCTTCTACTCGCCCGACGGCAACCCCGACGAGCAGTTCGAGGGCATCAACGGCGCGGGCGACGACGCCTTCCGCTACCCGATTGTGCTCGGCCCGTCCGAGTCGTTCTACGTCTTCCTGAACTACAAGCCCACGGACAACGAGCCGGAGACCGGTCGGATCGAGATCGACTCGAACGACAAGGAGAACCGGACGTACTCAATTCCGGTCGGCTCGGTTTCGGGCGCCGCCGAGATCAACGTGTCGCCGCTGTCGCACGACTTCGGCGCCGTCGCAGCGCCGGCCGAGGTCTCTCAGGACGTCGAGGTCTGCAACCGCGGTCAGCTGCCCCTGGACGTGCAGCGCGTGATTATCAACGGCTCGCAGGACTACAGCCCGCGTGTCAACGACCGCGACCCGCGGCGTGACGAGTCTGTGCTCGACGACCCGGACGGTGACGGCCAGCCGGGGCTCGCCCCCGGCGCCTGCTTCACGATCGTCGTGACCTACTCCCCGCAGTCCCCTGGACCAGATGCCGGCGACCTGATCATCGAGAGTGACGACGAGCAGAACCCTGCGGTCGTCGTCAACCTCGCGGCGAACGGCGCGACGCCCTGCATCGATGCCCTGCCGGGCGCGGTGGAGTTCCCGACGAGCTTGGTCAACCGCACGGACTCTCGGCCGCTCACGATTGAGAGCTGCGGCGGCGGTGAGCTCGAGGTCACGCGCATCGAGCTCGACCCGACCAGCGACCCCGCCTTCACGCTGCCCGCCGACACGCTGCCCATGCTGCCGTTCTCGCTCCCCGCGTCCTCGCCCGACGCCGCGCCGCCGAGCCGGCAGCTTCGAGTGGAGTTCACGCCCCGCGAGGAGCGCGTCTACAACGGCAAGGTGCTGCTCTACTCGAAC
>CANLBD010000006.1 GCA_947488215.1 Myxococcales bacterium
CGGTCTCCGACCCGGAGAGCCTCGAGGCGCTCACGGCCGACCGAGGTCCGCTCGTCGAGGCCGTCGTGGTCCGAGGCCCATGCTCGGCGTGGATCATCCGCGCGCACCATGCCCTGCTCGACGGACGCGCTGCGGTCTAACTGGCGCAGGATTGGGCGCGTCTGGCGCGCGGCGAGGCCCCCATCGGCCCGGGCGCCGCGCGTGTCTGGGCTTCACCCGAGGCGCGCGTGCGACGGCCCATGACACGGCGGGCGCCTGTGCATGCCGTGCTGGTCCCCGATGCACCACGACCCACGACCTGGGTGCGTCACGCGCTCCCACGGCCGCCGAGCGATGTGACGTGCACGGCCCTTGTTGCGCTCGCACGCGCCCTGCGCGCGCACACGCCGACCTTGCAGGACGCGCGCCTGCGCGCCAGCTTGCCTGTCGACTTGCGTGCAGGACAGCCGCCGGGCCAGTGCAATGCGACCGGCTTCGTTCGGCTCGACTTGGCGCCCACAGTCCGCGTCGCGGACCTGCGCGCCGACCTGAGCGCCCAGCGGGCCGATGCGGCTCAGTGGCTCACCGAAGTCCGCCCAGCGGGCTGGCTCCCCCGCTGGTTGCTCCGCCGACTCGTGCGCGCCGCGGGTGCCCGTGTTCGCGCGACGCATCGCGCAGACGAGAGCCTCACCTTCTCCAACCTGGGCGTCCTCGAGCCGGTGTCGCTCAGCGTGCCCGGCCTGACACCCACGGTCGCTTTTGTCGCTCCACCCGCGCAGGCGGGCGCGCCCCTCTTCGCGACGCTGACCGGGGCAGGTGATACGCTCCACCTCTGCCTCGGTGCGGCAGAACATCCAGGCCTTCACGAAAAGCTCGTGACGATCTTGCGAGACACAACAGCGCACTGGGCGCCGACCGAGTCATGAAGCGCTCCACCCATCCCGACCCCGCTCGGCTCCGTGACTTGCTCGGTGCGTCGGCGCTCGACGCTCGACCGCACCTCTTCGCGGACGCCGGCATCACGCTGCCCCGCGCGGTCGAAGCCGAGGTCGTGAGCTTCGCGCGCGCCCTCGACGAGGCCCTTCACGCGCCGGGTATCGAGCGTGCGCTCGCTCTGCCCGAGCCGCCTCAATCGCCCCGCGCGGACGGCGTTTGCATCGCGCTCGACTTTCACGTCGACGCCGCCGGGCCGCATCTCATTGAGATCAACTCGAACGCCGGCGGCTGGCTGCTGGTCCTCGCCGCAGCGCGCGCGGCCAGCTGGCCGGAGTCCGAGGTCGCTGCGGCCGAGGCCGCGTTCTTGGGTCAGTTCGACGTCGCCTGGGCCGAGGCCGGCCGGGCTACTGCGCTGGAGAGTATCGTCGTGGTCGACCGGGAGCCGGGGGCGCAATTTCTTGCCCCCGAGTTCGAACGATTCGTCTCGCTGGCTCGAGCGCGCGGGCTGCGGGCTCGAATCGCAGACACCACAGCGCTCAAGGTCGACGCGTCCGGCGCATGGGTCGACAACGAGAGATTCGACCTGGTCTACTGGCGAGACACAGACTTCGAGCTCGCGTCGCCCGACTGCGCGTCGCTCCGCGCCGCGTGGCTCGAGGGACGCATCGTGCTGAGCCCAGACCCCGTGACCTTTGCCCGCTACGCCCGCAAGACGAACCTGACCCTCTTGTGCGACGCCGCCCGCTTGCAGGCCGCGGGGCTCTCGCCCGCCCTCGCCTCTGCGATCTCGGCCCGAGTGCCCGAGACGCGGGTGGTGCGTCCGGAAGACGCCGACACCTTCTGGGCGACCCGCGCTGAGTGGTTCTTCAAGCCGTCTGCAGGCTTCGGCAGTCGCGGCGCGTATCGCGGCGACAAGATCACGCGGCGCGCGTTCGCAGACGTTGTCGCGGGTCACTCCGTCGCGCAGCGCCTCGTCTCGCCGCCTCGTCGTGAGGCCACGGACGCTCACGGGTCGCTCAAGTGGGACCTCCGCGCGTTCGTGCAACGCGGACGCGTGCTGGCTTGGATGTGCCGCCTATACGAAGGTCAGACGACCAACCTGCGAACCCCAGGCGGGGGGATCGGCCTCGTGACCTTCGAGGACTAGAAGCGCAGGATGACGGCGCCGGTACCGTCTTTGCCGCGAATCGCAGGGTCGCGGTCTGTGGCGACGATCGCGACCGGGACGATGACCGCCGTCGCGGCTGCGACGCCCACGGCTGGCCAGAACCACCACCTGCGGGTCAGCGCCCTCAGCGGCCCCGCCTCCCCCTCGTCATCGAACGACGCCGGCTCTTCGGGCAAGAGCTCGCTTTGGCCTGGGGCCTGAGCGTCGACGTCGTCGTAGAGCGCCTCGATCAGCGCCTCGGCGGCCCCCGGAGCGAGGCGTCGGTCCGCGCCGAGCGAGGCCCGCACGGGGGGGCGTACTCGACGATTCGCGTTCAAGTCGTACAGCGCTGCTTCGACCGTGCTCCCCTGCAGGCGAACGAGCACGGCTTGGTCGATCGAGAGCAGCGCCTTCATCTCTTTGAGGCTCACGCTCATCTGCTCGCGCTCCATCTGCGCGGGGAGCTTGTCGATGAGGTCCTCGTAGAGCGCTGCGCGGCTCAAGGGCTCGAGCGCAGCCTCGATCGCGAGGCCCTGGCCGGGCCGAACCACGACCTCGCGCACCCACGGCGCGTATCCGTCGTACTCGACACGCACGGGCGCGGTCGGGCCCGACAAGTCGTCGAGCAAGACGGGGGTGGTGCCTCGGAAGCGCCCGTCGAGAAAGACCGCCGCAGGGCCGGGGACCGCGTCGATCCGGACCCGGCCCGCGCCGCGCCGAGACCCGGCCTTGCCGCCCCGCTGCGCGTTTGCGAGCGCGGTCCGCATGGTCGGTGAGAAGCCTTCGTCGTCGATGACGAGGTCAGGATCGGCCTTGAGCAGGCGCGCGAAGGCTGCGGTTGCGCCGGGGCCGTCCTTCATCGCGCCGCGCGCAGTCGCCAGCCCCATCAGCGCGGCCGAGGCGTCTCGTCGGCCCGCGGGGATCGAGGTCAGCAGCCGCGCAGCGGTCTCGTAGGCTCGAATGGCGCGCTCAAGGTCACCGTCGTTCATCGCTTGGGCGCCTTCATCGAGCGCGACCCGGCCGCCCTCGAGTGCGTCCTCGGGCGCCTCGTTCGCCAGCTGGTCCGCGACCCTCACCAGCTGGACCCCGTCGACGCGCGCGATCGCTGCGCGCATCCGCCACAAGACCGGTGACAGCGTGTCTGGGTCGGGGTTCCCCGCCGGCACCACGGCGACGCGCGCGCGCGCCGGGGCGGCCTGCGCGCTCGCTGTGAGACCCACCCAAAGGAACAGCGCGAGTCCCACCCGCCACATCAGGGGGCTCCGAGGCCCAACAGACGGTCGAGGCGCGGCCGCAGCAGAGGGTCGTCCGCGATCACGCGCGCGACCCGCTCGGTGAGACCCTCTCGGACCGCGGGCGCGACCGCCGACAGCGACACGCTCAAGACGTCAGCCACCGCGAGGCGCAGCGCGGCCTCGGGAGACACGACCTGACCCGAAGCCACGAGGTCACGGACCCTCTCGAAGACCGCACCGGCCGCTTCAGACGCGACGCCGACGCCCGCGAGGGAGGGCGAACCGTTCAGTGGCTTGACCGACGACATGTTGCTCAGTGTAGCACCGGCTGCCTGAGAATGCTTGCCCAACCCGTGTGCGGGTGGCATTCATTCGCATCACAGATTTCCACTCCCCCCCGCAGTTCCAGAAAGGAACGAGCATGAGCGACACGACGGCAGTCATCGGCAAGAACAAGCCGATGAACGCGCACGAGATGGCGACCGCGCAGCTCAACCGAGCGGCCGAGGTCATGGGGCTCGACCCCGAAATCCACACGATCCTGTCTCAGCCCAAGAACGAGCTCATCGTCAACTTCCCCGTGCGGATGGACGATGGTCGCCACGTGATGTTCAAGGGCTACCGCATCCAACACAACAACATCATGGGCCCCTACAAGGGCGGTATCCGCTACCACCACGAGGTGCACCTCGACGAGGTCAAGGCCCTCGCGGCGTGGATGACGTGGAAGTGCGCCGTGATGGAGATCCCCTTCGGTGGCGCCAAGGGCGGCATCAAGTTCGATCCTCGTCAGTACAGCCCCGCGGAGCTTGAGCGCATCACGCGTCGCTTCACGCACGCCCTCGGGAACAACATCGGCCCCGACCACGACATCCCCGCGCCGGATGTCGGCACAAACGCGCAGACCATGGTCTGGCTGATGGACACGTACATGAACTTCACGCCTTCGGACCGCAAGAACGCGGTACGTGGGGTGGTGACCGGCAAGTCGCTCACGTCGGGCGGGTCGCAGGGTCGCGAGAAGGCGACTGGCCAAGGCCTCGTCTTCGTCGTCGAAGAGTGGGCGAAGGAGAACAACTTCTCGCTCAACGGCGCGACGTTCGCAGTGCAGGGCTTCGGCAACGTCGGCTCGTTCGCCGCTCGGATTCTCGCCAAGCATGGCTCGAAGCTCGTCGCGGTGCAGGACCATACGGGCGCGATACGGTCGGTGGACGGCCTCGACGCCGTGAAGCTTGCGGACTGGGTGAAGAAGAACGGCGGCGTCGCGGGCTTCCCCGGTGGCGATGTCATCAACCAGACCGAGTTTTTCAGCACACAGTGCGACTTGTTCATTCCGGCCGCGCTGGAGAACCAGATCACGGCGGAGACCGCCCCGCTGCTCAAGTGCCGCGCCGTCTTCGAGGGCGCCAACGGCCCGACGGACATCGACGGCGACCGCATCCTTCGGGAGCGCGGCATCGAGCTCCTGCCGGACGTCCTCGCGAACGCGGGCGGCGTGACGGTGAGCTACTTCGAGTGGCTTCAGAATCGACGCGCCGAGTCGTGGACGCTCGAGGAGGTCGACGCGCGTCTCCACACGATGATGGTCCACGCGTACGCGACGGTCCGACGCATCGCCCGGGACCGCAAGATCGACAACCGCACGGCGGCGTACGTGCACGCGCTGACGCGCATCGAGACGGTCTACAAGGAGCGCGGGATTTTCCCCTGACATGTCGGGGCCGTCCCACGGTCCAAGTGGACCCCTGCCCGGCCACCTCGTCGCGCTCGTGCACAGCGAGGCGCGTCGAGCGGTCGCGCACCTCACGACCATCGCGTTCTCCTACGAGGACTTCGTGGGCTACGGGATGGTCGGGCTCCTCGAAGCGACCCCCCGCTGGGAGCCGGCGTCAGGCGTGCCGTTCGAGCACTTCGTCCGATTCCGCATCCGCGGGGCCATGGTGGACGCAGTGCGCTCCGCGGCGCCCGTTCGACGACGTGACCACGCAGAGCTGCGCGAGCTCGCGGTCGCGCACGCCGCTACGCCAGAGCCCGGCGCGCCGGGCGCGAACGAGGCGAACGACCTCGCCCAAATCATCACGCACATTGCTGTCGGGCTCTTGGTAGACGCCGCTGAGGTGGACGACAGCGGCGAGGCGACCGACCCCGAAAACCTCTACGTCGACGCGGAGACGAGAGCCCGGGTCGACGCGGCGGTCGCGACGCTCTCCGTCGAAGACCGAGAGGTCTTGGACTCGGTCTACGGCTTTGCGAACGACAACTCGGGCTCGGATTTGGCCCGTCGTCGTGGCGTCAGCCGGTCGACCATCTCGCGCGCACACCTGCGGATCCTCGACCTCGTCCGCGCTCGGCTCCGGCTCTAGGGTGCGCGCGGCCCTGCGCGCATGGGCGTGGGTCTGCGCCGCAGCGGTCACGGCCTGCGGACCCGAGGGCATCGGCCCGACCTCAAGCGAAGGGGCCTGCCAACGCGCAGCGCGCGCCTTGGTCCGCTTGGGCGTCGACGCCCGCGTCGCCCCCTCGAGCGCTGGCGGTTTTCGCGTTCAAGTCGCCGCAAAGGACACGGCTCGAGCCGAGGCCGCGCTGACCCTGCTGGGCTTGCCCGCCCCGCCGAGTGAGGCGCCTCACTGGCTACACGGCCCTGGCGAGCGAGCAGCCGCGCGCAGAGAGGCGCGCGCGACGGAGGCGGCTCAGGCCCTCGAGGAGCGCGACGGTGTCGTCGCGGCCCGCGTCGTCGTCTCGCCCACCGGGGCGAGTGTGCAGATCACTACGCAGCCTGAGACCCCACCCGGTTGGACACCCGCCGAGGTCGCCGCGTGGCTTGCACCCTCGCTTGAGCTCCCTGCGGACGCCGTGCGCGTCGAGGTCTTCCCCTTCGCAGAGACCCAGCGACCCCCTTCACTCGCCCCGCGTGGGGAGCTTGTCACTCTGCTCGCCGCGCTAGTCATGCTGCTCTCGCTCGCGCTCCTGCGCGCCCAGCGCAAGGTCATAGCCCGAGGTGCAGAGTGAGCGACGCACGCCCCCCGCTCTCCCCGCAGGGTGCTGCGGTCTTGAGCGCGCTGCTCGGTCACCGCGCGCCGCTCGATGCGGTCACCCCACCCCTCGCAGCGCTGCTCGACGCTGCCGCGGCTCGGGCCGAGCCCCTCGAAAGCGCAGCGCTCTCGCGGCCCCCCCGCGCGACGCCGAGGACGCGTCTGAGCGACGGTGACCCCCCCCGTGCGCTGCGCCGCCTCGCGCGGCGCTGGAGGCCCGACGAGGGCAGGGACACCGCCCCCCGCGAGGCAAGCGACCTGCCGCGCCTTGCACCCGATGGGGTGCTCTCGCCAGACGCGCTCGAGGCGATGCGCGCGCTCGATACAGAGCGAGCGCGCATGGCAGCGGAGCTCGTCCAGGCCGTCGACACGGCGCGACGTGCAGAGCAGCGCCGCGTACGTCGGACGTTGATGGCGACACGCGCGCTGGTCGAGCGGGTCCGGCTTGAAGCGCAGCGCGACGCCGTGGACCTCGCGCTCGCGCTCGCGGAGCGACTCTTCGTCGAGGACCCGACTGCGCGCGCGGCGTGGGCCGCTTGGCTCGAAGCGGCCGTGCAAACGGCCGCGGCGCGAATCGGACCGCGGACCCTCCTGACCGCGCACATGCACGCTGACGATGTACCGCTCTGGTCTGAGCGCCTGAGGCACTTCGGCGTCCAAGTCCTCAGTGACCACCGCGTGAATGCCGGGGACCTCTGGCTCTCGTCGAGCGAAGGCGCGCTCGACCTGAGACGCGCCACGGTTCTGCAATCGGTCTTGGCGGGAGCGGCCGCAGCCCGCGGGGGGGCTCCGTGACGGCGACCGGCCGCCCATGGTCGATGCCGTGCTCGCCCGAAGATCCGCTCGGGGTATGGCTCAGCGCCGCAGCGACTCAGACGGCGGCCGCTGCGATTTGGGCCGAGAGACTTCAGGCGCCGGTCCTTATCGAGGCGACGCCCTGCCCGCCAACGGGGCTGCCGCCGAGCCCGCTCGACACCGCCGTGGGTTGGCTCCGAGGTCAGGCCATGGGCTTCGTTGAGGTGCCCTGCGCGTTGGTCGCCGACCGCCTGAGCGACCTCGTCGGGCCGCCGGGACGCTCACCCCGGTCGCTCCAACGCGGCCTGCCCGCCCCTCTCAGCCCCGCCGAGGAGGGCCTGCTCGCGTGGCTCATCCTCGGGTGGTTCGGGGCTTGGCCAGAGCCGAAGCCCGCGCTCGCGTGGCTGGCCGGTCCACTCAGCCCCTCGCCCTCACTCCCTGAGCTGGACGCTTCAGTGCTTTGGCGTGTCCAGATCGACGACGCCCCGCCGGGTGTGGTGCGGTGGCACATCGGCAGCGCAGGTGCCTCGGCGTCGGCCAGCCCACTGACCTGTGTCGAAGTTCACGCGCACCTCGACCCGCGCATCACCCCGGAGCGCCTCGACGCTGCTCGCCCCGGGGAGGGCCTGCTGCTCGACCCACGGGTCGGCCCGCTGACGCTCACACTGCCCGACGGCTCCCGCTGGCGGGCCTGCGTCGAGGACGACGCCCTCAAGGTGCTGGAGCGGGTCTCGCAGGCGCCTGACCGAGCACAGGGGCTGAGCCTCGCGCTGTCCCCCCTTCGCCTGTCGACCGCGTCCATCTCGGCCCTGAAAGCGGCACGAGCTCTTCGACTTGAGCGGCCCGTGTCGGGTGCAGTACGCTCGCTCGGTCACGGCGCACTCGTCTCGAGCGTCGGCGGGTCGAACGTTCTCGTCGTCCTCGGCGCCGCCTAAGCGCGCCGGTGAGGCGTCGGCACCTCGGTCTCCCGCGTCCCTTGCGCGGGATCACGGGGGAGCTCGCCGACGCTCGTCGGCGCGCTCCACGCGCCGGATGGCTCTGGGTCGTCCCCGTCGACCGAGTGCGTGCCGATCGACGCGAGAATCTGCGAGAAGGATCGCGAAGGCGAACGCGCCGCGTCCGGGGCGACCTGCGCGACGGCCGCCTCGCTGATGAGGGTCCGTTCATCGTCGTCTGAGGAGGGCAAGACCTCCACGAAGCGACTTGGAGGCGCGCTGCGTCGATACTGGCCAATGAGCGCCGGTGAGCCGTCCGCGCCACGCTCCACGCGGTCGATGGCCCGGACGTAGGGCCCGTTCGGACTCCGCGCCGTCGTCACGACGAGGTCAAGCCCGGCACACAGGAGCCCAGGAATCGCTCGCTCTCGGGGCCCAGCCGTGGTCGCGCGTCCGAGGGCTTCAAGGCGCAGCATCGCGTCGCGCGCCTCCGCGCCCGGCCAAACCACCAGGGTTGGAACCCCCCGAGACGCCAGATGATGAACCACCTCGCTCGCGTCGGACCACTTGGGGTCATTCAGCGCAACGCGGTCGAAGGCCATCCGCGACGCGAAGTAGAGCGCGTCCGCGAGACCTCCGCCCCCGGCGGCAGCCTCACGCTCACTGCGTCGCGGGTTGAGCCGCGTCACACAGACCCCCGGCAGGTGAAGCTCTCCGGGCTCATCGACCACACCGAGCGAGGCCGCCGGAGGGGTCGCACGGCACAGCGCCTCGAGCAGGCTGGTTCGTCCCGAGTCGGGAGGACCCACGACCGCGATGTTCGCGCCGGCCTCGACCGCTTGAGTCAGCAGCGCCGCCGCGTGCGCTTCGATAAAGGTGTCCGCCTCCAGCGCGGCGAGGTCGGCATCTCTCCCGCCCGGCCGCGTGATGGAGAGCGCTACCCCAGCGTCAATCGCCGGCGGTCTGAGGGCAACGAAGCGCGTACCGTCCTTGAGCTGAGCCTCAAGCGACGGCGCACTCTCGTCGAACGGCTTATTGGCCCGTCGAGCAAGCCCCTCTGCGCCAGTCAGGATAACGGCGGGGTCCACAGCGACCGGGAGCGCATACGTCCGACCGAGCCGCGTGACGCGCACGCGCCCGGAGGGCTCGACGACGACGCGGCGCAAGGCGGGGTCCGTGAGGAGCTCCGCGAGCGCTTCAAAGAGGCGAATGACTGAGCCGGGAATCGCTGCCACGTCAGCCTCCACTCAAGGGCAAGGGACACGCAGCGCGAACCACATCTCCTGGGCCGGCTGCTGCGCGACGTTACGCCACAGGACCGCAAGGTCACGGTCCGGGGCGAAGAGGACCCCCAACGCGCTCGAGCGCGTCGGGTCGCCGAGGGCGAGGCCAGCGCTCTGAACGTCGGCGCCTCCGAGGCCAGACTGCGGTACGAAGAGCGACCCCGTCTCCGCGCCGCCCGTCGACGGCGCCCAGACGAACATCCGGTCGGCGAGTCGCAGCTCCACGGTCGCCGGTTCTGGGCCTTGAGGCCCGTCAACGCGGAGCCCGACGCCTCGCCAGCACCCCTCGACCGCCTCGACCTTGGGCCGGTCGACAACACGGACCGCGAACCACGCCGACGCGACGGGCACCTCGTGGTCGGAAGCGGGTCCGACTGATTGCGCGACCATTGCGTCTGCGCCCGCCCCGATCACGCCGCTCCAGAAGCCCGCGTCCGAGGTGCGCGCGTCGTCTCCGAGGATGAGCGCCCCATCGGGCTCAAGCCGAAGGCGTCCCTCGCTCGCTGTTCGAAGAGCGCCCGCGCCGGCGACACGGTCCGACAAGCGCCAGCGCCCATCACGCGCATCGCTCGGCAGCTCAAACGTCAGCGTGCCCGTCTCGAAGGCGCCGACGCCTTCCGACGACGCCATTGGCCAACGCACGCCGAAGTAGCGGCCGCCCCCCAGCTCGCTCGATGGAGCGGCCGAAACGAGCGTGAAGACACCGACGAGCTCGCCGCGGTCGTTGAGCATTCGCCCTAATCCAGCGTCCGCACCGTCTCGCCAGTCCACCAAGACGGAGCGGACCCCCAGCGCCTCGAGCGCCTCGGGGGGCTTCAAGCGCAAGATCCCATCCCGAGACTCGGCGACGGGCAGATCGAGCGACTGCGTCAACCCACCGACCGCATCCCCCCCCCAGGAAACATCGCTCCAGACCCCACGACCGTCTCCGATATAGAGCCGAGCACGGAATCCAAGCGCGGGCCCTCCACTTCGGATGAGCCCGCGCAGGTCGGCGGCGAAGCGCGTGTTCGCATTGGGCACCAGCGCGGCGTCAGCGCCCGCGTCACATCCATCGTCGCAGCCCGCGGAGACGAACGCGGGGAACGGGTCCACACAGCCGCCCAGCGAAACGAACGCGACGAGGAGAGCGACCCGGGGAATAGCGAGGCGATCAGCGCACGTTCCCATCGGTCGGCGTATAGCGGGCTGCGCGGTCGTGCGCAACGAAACCCGCGAGGATTGACGGGCTCCGCTCGTTTCGGTACATGCGCCCAGCCTGCTCGCCTCAACCGGAGTCTCCATGCGTTACGCTCTGCTGCTCCTGCTCGCGTTCGTCGCCGTTTGGGCGGCGCCGGCGAGCGCGAGCGCGAGCGCGCTGTGTATGACCCAGCCGTGGGGCACCAGCGAGGCCGCAGACGCCGACTGCGAAGCGGCGGAGCCCAACTGCTCGCTGCCGGAGCTCACAGAGGCCGAACGAGGCCCCCCCGGACCGCGTTGCTTGCAACCGGGCGCCGAATGCGGGCCCGACACGCGACTTTCGGCATCTCCGCGCACGACACTCGCCTTTGAATGGCCGGCCCCCGTGAGTTTGCCCTGTCGCGGTGTCGGACTCCTGCCCGGTGCGGAGCCTGCCCGCGTTGAGCCCCAGCCCCTTGAGCGGAGCAGCCCACCGGCGAGCCCACCCCCGCGGTGGACAGCGGTTCCCTGAGCCTCCTTCGATTACAGAGCGCGCCTCCGCACGGTGCGGCGGCGCGAATCGCCTCATAAGAGAGAGAAAAATGCGTAAAGAGACACTCATCTTCGCGATCGTCGCCATCGGCGCGGCCGCGTTTATCTTCGGACAGGGTTCCAAGGGCGGCGGCGAGGGCCCCACGAAGGGCGCCGTGGTCGCAGGCGACAGCGACATCCTGCCGGTGGGCACGAGCTACACCAAGGGCGGCGGCGCTGACGCCCCCGTCACCATCATCGAGTTCTCCGAGTTCCAATGCCCCTTCTGCTCACGCGTCAACCCGACGATGAAGCAGATCACCGAGACGTACGGGCCCAAGGTTCGAATCGTCTTCAAGCACAACCCCCTCCCGTTCCACAAGGAGGCGCCCCTCGCCGCTCAGGCCGCGCTCGCAGCGGGTGAGCAGGGCAAGTTCTGGGAGATGCACGACAAGCTCTTCGAGAACATGAAGGCGCTGGGCCGCCCCGACCTCGAGACTTACGCGCAGAGCCTCGGGCTCGACATGGACAAGTTCAAGTCGGCCCTGGATACCAACAAGTTCCAGGCCCAGGTCGAGGCCGACATGGCGCTGGCCAAGAAGGTCGGCGCGCGCGGCACGCCCAACTTCCGCATCAATGGCGTCGAGGTGAGCGGCGCTCGCCCGTTTGACGCCTTCAAGACGGTGATCGACGAGCAGCTCAAGGCCGCCGAGGAGCTCGCCAAGAGCGGCACGAAGGCCGATCAGATTTACGCGACGCTCGTGAAGAAGAACCACAAGGAGCCGTCCGCGCAGCCCGAGAAGGGTCGTCCGGCCGAGGACGACAAGACCGTCTACAAGGTCCCCGTCGGCGACAGCGCCTTCAAGGGGGAGAAGGACGCCCAGGTCACGATCATCGAGTTCTCCGAGTTCCAGTGCCCCTTCTGCTCGCGCGTCAACCCGACGATCAAGCAGCTGCTCGACACCTACCCGGGCAAGGTCAAGGTCGTCTTCAAGCACAACCCGCTCCCCTTCCACGCGGAAGCGCCCCTCGCCTCGCAGGCGGCCCTTGCCGCGGGCGCTCAGGGCAAGTTCTGGGAGATGCACGACAAGCTCTTCGAGAACATGAAGGCACTCAAGCGCGAGAACCTGGACACCTACGCCCAGGAGCTCGGGCTCGACGTCAGTCGCTTCAAGGCGGACCTCGACGCGGGCAAGTTCAAGGCCGTCGTCGACGCGGACCTCGCGCTGGGCGCTCAGTTTGGCGTGCAGGGCACCCCGAACTTCTTCATCAACGGCCGCAAGCTCGTCGGCGCGCAGCCCTTCGAGTCGTTCAAGAAGATCGTCGACGAAGAGATCGCCAAGACCGACGCGCTCCTGAAGGCGGGCACCGCGAAGGCCGACCTCTACGCCAAGGTGACCGAGAGCGGCCTCGCCAAGGCCGCGGCGCCTGCCCCCCGTGAGGCGCCCGCCGCCGACAACACCGTGTACAAGGTGCCCGTCAACTCAGTCGACGCGGTCAAGGGCCCGGCCGACGCCCTCGTGACGATCGTGGAGTTCTCTGAGTTCCAGTGCCCGTTCTGCACGCGCGTCCTGCCCACGACGAAGCAGATCCTCGACACCTATGGCAAGGACGTCCGCATCGTCTTCAAGCACGCGCCGCTCCCCTTCCACGCCGACGCGCCGCTCGCCTCCGAGGCGGCCCTCGCCGCGGGCGAGCAGGGCAAGTTCTGGGAGATGCACGACAAGCTCTTCGCGAACCAGAAGACGCTGAAGCGCGAGAACATCGACGCGTTCGCGGGTGAGCTTGGCCTGAACATGGGCAAGTTCAAGGCCGCGCTCGACGGCGGCAAGTACAAGGCCCAGATCGACGCCGACCAGAAGCTCGCCGCGCAGATTGGCGCGTCGGGTACGCCGAACTTCTACATCAACGGTCGCAACCTCGTTGGCGCGCAGCCCTTTGAGGCCTTCAAGAAGGTCATCGACGAGGAGCTCGCGAAGGCTCAGGCGCTCGTGAAGGCGGGTACGCCGCGCGCTCAGATCTACGCGAAGGTCACCGAGAACGGCGCGACGCAGAAGGCCGCGCGCGCCCCGGGTGGCCAGGCGCCCCCGGAGGACAACAAGGTGTACGAGGTCAAGATCAACGCCGCTGACGCCGCCAAGGGAGACGCCAAGGCGCCGGTCACGGTCACGGTCTTCAGTGACTTCGAGTGCCCCTTCTGCAGCCGGGTCGTCCCGACGCTGAAGCAGATCGAGGACACCTACGGCAAGAAGGTCCGTGTTGTCTTCAAGCACAACCCGCTGCCCTTCCACAAGAACGCCCCCCTCGCCTCTGAGGCGACGCTCGCGGCCCACGAGCAGGGCAAGTTCTGGCAGATGCACGACGCGCTCTTCGCGAACCAGAAGGCGCTGACCCGCGCGGACCTCGAGAAGTACGCGGGTGAGGTCGGCCTCAACATGAAGAAGTTCACGGCTGCGCTCGACGCGGGCAAGTACAAGGCCCAGATCGAGGCCGACATGGCTCAGGCCAAAGAGCTCGGCGCGTCGGGCACCCCGAGCTTCTTCATCAACGGCCGCAAGCTCCGCGGCGCGCAGCCCTTCGAGTCGTTCAAGAAGCTGATCGACGAAGAGCTCGCCAAGAAGGGCGTCAAGTAAGGCATGGCGACCCCGGCGCCGGCCCGAGCAGCCGCTCGGTCATCGAAGCTCCCGCTTGCGGTCGTCGCCGGCGCCATCCTGACCCTGACGCTCGTCCTCTACTTCGACCTGCTCCAGGCGCGCCCGAGCCCTGAGGTTCTGGTCACTCGAAACTTCGGCGCGCAGGTCGTGAATCGTCCTGCCCCCGACTTCGAGGTCATTCGCCAAGATGGCTCCCGAGTTCGGCTCTCGTCGTTGCGCGGCAAGGTCGTGTTCGTGAACTTTTGGGCGACGTGGTGCCCGCCGTGCCGTGACGAGATGCCGGACCTCGAGAAGCTCACTGCGTCGATGTCGAAGGTGCCCTTCGAGCTCGTCGCCGTGAGCGCAGACGAGAGCTGGCAGGAGATCAACGCCTTCCTCGCGGGCAACCCGACCAAGATGCTGATCGGTCTCGACCCCGAGAAGTCGATCTCGCACGCCTGGGGCACCGAGAAGTTCCCAGAGAGCTTCGTCGTCGACCGTCGCGGTCAAGTCCGCCTGCGGTTCGTGAACGTGCAGCCGTGGACGGACGAGCGCATTCAGCGCTATCTGGAGTGGCTCGCCCTCAACGACTGAGGTGAGCCGAGGCTGGGCCGGCGCTGGACCGGCCCAGCGGGGTCAACCGGCGAAGCTGCGCTCTTGGCGCTCCTGCTTCTCTTTGCAGCGAATGCACAGCGTCGTGACCGGCCGCGCGAGCAGCCGATTGAGACCGATGAAGTTGCTGCACGACGAGCACCAGAAGTACTCGTCATTCTCGATGCGCTCGAGCGAGGCGTCGATCTTCGAGAGCAGGTGGCGCTCTCGTCCACGCAGGCGAAAGGCGAGCGACTGATTGTAGTCGGCCGTCGCCAAGTCCATCTCGTCCGGCAGGTCGTCCTGGTCGAGGGTCATGTCCTCGGTCAGCGTGCGCTGCGCGTTCTTGAGGAGCTTCGCCTTCTCGCCCATGAGCAAGTTCCGAAAGGTCTCCGCCTGAACCGCGAGCTCTGCGTCGCTGGGGGGCTCAAGTTCTTCGGGTTCGCGGTCTGCCATGATGTCCTCGCGCGTCTCTGGTCAAAGAAAATGACGCAACAATATAGACAACCTCATTCGGACTGTCAATCAGCGCTGGTATTGTCGCCCAGATGATGCGCTCCACTGGGCAAACGATCGTCCTCGCCTACGCAGCCCTCGGCGGCGTTACGCTCGTCATGACGGCCCTCCTCGGCGACTCGCTCACAGGGCTCTTCGGGCCGCGCCCGTGGAACGACGCAGCCACCGACGTCGCGCTCGGCGTCACGTTCGGTCTGACTGTTGTCGCGGTGAGTCAGCGCGCCGCTCGCTGGTCCACCGCGATGAGTCGGATGTCCGATGGGCTCGGCGAGGTCGTCCGCGGCTTCCTCAGGCCACGCGACGTCTTCGCCCAAGCCTGTGCCAGCGCCCTCGCGGAGGAGCTCTTCTTTCGAGGGTTCCTCCAGCCGCGATTCGGGCTGCTCGCCACGGCGGTGGTGTTTGGGCTCGCCCACGCTACGCAGGACCGACGCCTCTGGTTCTGGCCCGCGCTCAGCGTGCTCTTCGGGCTGGCGTTCGGGTGGCTCTTCGAAGCACGCGGCTCGCTCATCGCGCCCGCCGTAGCGCACTTCGTCATCAACTACTTCAACCTGCATCACCTGTTGGCGCTTGAGCCACAGGGCTCACCCGGCGGGCCTCGCCCCGCGTGAACCGAAAGCGGTAGATGGGCAGCCCCATCTCGAGGCAGCGCGCCTCACGGAAGCTCGGGGGCAGGTCCTCAGCCGAGAACGGCGTCGGTCCGTAGAGCCGCGGCTCCGCAGCAAACGCTGCCTCGATCTCTTCGGCGATCGCCGCGACGTCCGACTTGATCCAGAGGCTCCCACCCGGTGCGAGCAAGTCGGTCAACGCGCTCGCGAACTCGTCGTTCACAAGGCGCCGCTTTGTGTGCTTCTTCTTCCACCAGGGGTCGGGAAAGTTGATGTAGACGTCCGCGAAGCCGCCGGGCGGCGCGATCGCAGGCGACACCAACTTCGCGTCGCCCCAGACGAGCCGCACGTTCTCCGGACCGTCGTCTCGCCCCATCTCATGGGCGACTAACCACGCGTACCGGCGCCGAATCTCGACCCCGACGTGGTCTCGCTCCGGCTGCAGCCGCGCGAGCGCGCGCAAGAAGCGGCCCCGGTTGAAGCCGATCTCCAGCGTAACGGGGCCGGAACGACCAAAGACGCTTGCCCAATCGACAGGCACCGACGTGGGCAGCGGCACTTGGTGGTGCCCGCCCAGGTCGGGGTCGCCGAAGAGCAGGCGATTCAGGATGGGCCATTCATCGGCCCCTTCGAGTGGGCGCCTCAGCGGCCCCTTGACGCGCGGCATGGCGGCGGCAGGTACCAGCGCCGCCCTCCACATGTCAAGGGCTCGAGGCGCCCGACGGCGCACTGAGGGCGTCGAGCGCGCTCGGCGAGCGCGTCGCGACACACTCCTTGAGCGTGAGCAGGAGCAGGAGCAAGAGAACCGCGCCCGCGACCTTCACAGCCTGAGCTCGAGGGCTGCCCGGCTCCCCGAATCGGCCCCCCCGACGACGCCTCACGCGCGCTCTCCCTCGGCCGGCCGCACGTCGTGCACCCGGAGTATGATACACCGGCGTCCACGAAAGACCTCGACCTCGGGCGTCGCGAGCACATCGACGGCCCCGTCGAACAGCCCCGCACGGTCCCCCATGCGCCACGCGAGCAGCTCCCGCGGAAGGTCAGCGGGCGGCAGGATGACCTTGACGTGTCCCCCCTCAAGGCGACGTGCCTGACCCTTGAGTCCTCGGACCAGCAGCGTCGGCGCGCGGTTGGCTTCGCCGAACGGACCCAAGCGTGCAAGCTGCTGAATCGACGTGCCCGTGATCGCGTCGAGGGTCGCCTCGGCATCGGGTCCCTTCGCCTGCGCGGGCGCCCCCTGCGTCGCCGCAGCGATCGCGACTGCGAACGCATGACGAAAGTCATCGAGCGCGTCTTCCCGAAGGGACACACCCGCCGCGGCAGCGTGGCCGCCATAGCGCAGCAGGTGGGGCGCGCACTGGTCCAGCGCGCGCTTGACGTCCACGCCGGGGATGCTGCGGACGCTCCCTTTCCAGCCGCATGCATCGGGCGCGAGCATGACCGTCGGGCGCGCGTAGCGCTCGACGAGGCGAGCCGCGACGATCCCAACCACCCCCGGGTGCCACGAGGCGTCCTCGACGACCAACCCTGCGGCCTCGCGCAGACGCGCGTCGGCCTCCACGCGCTCAAGGGCCTGCTCTGTCATGCGCTGCTCGACCGCGCGCCGCTCCAAGTTCTGCGCCTCGACCGCCGTAGCGATCCGACGTGCCGCGTCGAGCGTCTCGGCCCGCAGGAGCTCCAACCCCCGCGTCGCGTCGTCCATGCGACCCGCCGCGTTCACGCGCGGCCCGAACTTGTAGCCCAGGTCCCGCGCCGAGATGGCCTCAAGCGTGACGCGCGCCGTCTCGCACAGGGCCAAGACACCCGCGCGGGGTGACCGACGTGCGACCTCAAGGCCATGTCGAACGAGGACACGGTTTAGGCCTGTGAGCGGCGCGACATCAGCGACCGTGCCGAGCGCGACGATGTCCAGCCAGCGGTCAATGCGCGGTGGCGCGTTGGTCCCGAAGAACCCCGACTCTCTGAGTTGACGCCGCAGCTCCACGAGCAGGATGAACGCGACGCCGACCGCAGCGAGCCCCTTCTCGGGGTAGCCGCAGGCAAGGCGCCGAGGGTTGAGGTGCGCGAAGGCTTGCGGCTCGGGGTCGCTCACGTGGTGATGGTCCACCACGATGACATCTAGTCCGAGCGCCTGCGCCAACGCGACCTCCTCGACCGCGGACGAGCCGTTGTCGACGGTCACGAGGACGCGGGTCCCCTCCTCTGCGAGGCGACGCACGGCGGCGAGGTTCAGGCCGTAGCCATCTCGGGTCCGATGCGGGATGAAGACGTGGACCTCTCGCCCGTAGACCTCGCGCATGAAGCCGCTGATCAGAGCGGTGCTCGTCACGCCATCGACGTCGTAGTCGCCGTAGATCGTGACGCGCTCACCCGCCGCCATCGCGCTCCGCAGGCGCTCTGCCGCTCGAACGCAGTCGGCCATCAACGCAGGTGACGGGAGCAGCTCGAGTCCCGCATCGAAGTGGCGGCGCACCTCATGCGGCTCGACCCAGCCACGACCGACGAGGACATCAGCCACCCACGGCGTCAGGTCCAGCGCATGGGTCAACGCCGCCGAGGCGACCGAGTCAACGCGCGCCGGCGTCCAGCGGGCGTCGCTCAGGGTCGTGGCGCGGGGGCAGCCGCGCCCTCGGCCGCGCGCCGCTCAGCGGCAGCGGCTTCGCGCTTGGACAAGTAACCGTCCATGAGCAAGGTCACGGGGCTGGCGATATAGACCGTCGAGTACACCCCGGAGATCATGCCGATGGTCATCGCGACCGCGAAGCCTTCGGTGACCGAGCCACCGAAGAAGAGGATCGAGAGCACGGACAGCAGCGTCACGCCCGACGTAATGAAGGTGCGCGAGAGCGTGTCGTTGAGCGCGCGGTTCATGACGTCCCGGAGCGGCATGTTGAGCGAGTTCGCGGCCGTCTCTCGGATGCGGTCATAGATGACCACCGTATCGTTCACCGAGTAACCCAAGATCGCGAGCAACGCGGCGATGATCTGCAGGTTGAACTCCCAGCCGAACAAGGCGAACGCGCCCACCGTCACAGTCACGTCGTGAGCGAGCGATACGATCGCGCCCGGGCCGAAGCGCAGGTCGAAGCGGAAGACGATGTAGAGGAGGATGCCGATGATGGCGTACAGGAGCGCGAGCACCCCCTGCTCCTTCATCTGCTGACCGACCGCCGAGCCGACCGACTCCAGACGTTCGATTTGCGTGAAGCGCGCGCCGAACTTGGCCTTCGCGGCGGCCGAGAGCCGGTCTCGAATGCCCGGCATGCGCACGAGCCACGTCGGCGTCGTGCCAGCGCTCTGGACGGCGACCTGAACGCCGTCAATGCCCGCCGATTGAACGGCCGCGCGGAGGTCATCCTCAGACTTCGGCGCATCAAACCGGACGCGAATCTCTTCGCCTGTCTCATCTGTGGTATCCCACAGCGCGGGCTCGCCGAGCTTCTCGACGACGGCTGCGCGAACCTTGTCCGCCTCGGCGGGCGTCAGCAGGCTGCGCGTGCGCGACCGTACCAAGTAGCGGGCCTCGGCAGGGCTGCCGTAGCCCACAACGTCGGGCTGGTCGAGGCCGATCCCGGCCGCGACCTCACGCAGCTCGTCTGAGCTGACCGGCTCCGAGAACCGGGCGAGGGCCTCGGTACCTCCGGCGAACTCGATGCCGAAGTTGAGCCCCTTCGTCGCCAGGAGCAGGAACGTGCCGAGCACAAGTACGGCGCTGAAGATCCCGAATACCCGGATCTTGCCGACGAAGTCATAGTTGGTCTTCTTGGCGAAGAGTTCCATGCGGGGCCCCTCAGACGCTCATCGAGGTCGGCTCGTCGCCGCCTCGGTTGTACTGCCACTCGAAGATCAGGCGCGTGATGACGAGCGCCGTGAACATCGACGTCAGGATGCCCATGATCAGGGTCACGGCGAAGCCGCGTACCGGGCCCGAGCCGAACTGGTACAGGACGACACCCGCAATGATCGTCGTGACGTTCGCGTCCACGATCGAGCTGAGCGCCATCTCATAGCCCTGAGAGATCGCCCGGCGCACAGCCGCGCCGCCGCGGAGCTCCTCGCGCATGCGCTCGAAGATCAGGACGTTCGCGTCCACCGCCATGCCGACCGTGAGCACGATGCCCGCGATACCCGGCAGCGTGAGCGTCGCGCCGAAAGCGGCCATGAGCGCCAGCGTGAAGAGCACGTTGAAGACGAGCGCGATGTTCGCCACCAAACCCGCCAAGCGGTAGTAGGCGAGCATGAACAAGCAGACGGCCGCGAAGCCGATCATCGTGGACGTCCGCCCGTCCTCGATCGAGTCCGCGCCGAGCGTCGGGCCGATCTGGCTGTCGTACAGCTTCCGGAGCGGCGCGTTCAGGGCGCCGGAACGGAGCACAGCGACGAGCGCGTTCGCCTCCTTCATGGCCTGACCGCCGAAGCTGCCGAGCGTGATCCGCACGCGCCCGCCCGGGATGGGCTCGTTGATGCGCGGCGCGCTGTAGACGTGGTCGTCGATCATGATCGCCATCTGCTGCTTGGCGAACTTCTTGGTCATCTCGTAGAAGGCCTCGGCGTCCCGCTGGTCGAACTGCATGTAGACCTCGGGCTGATTGAACTGGCTGTAGCCGACCGAGGCGCTCGTCACGTTCTCGCCCGAGATACCGTCCTTCCGGAGCAGGTAGTAGACTTGGTAGGCCTTCGTGATCGTCGAGTCGAGGCCCGGCTTCTGCTTGGCGAGGACCTGCTCCTGCTCAGGCGTCAGGTTCTCGAGCGGCTCGAGCTCCTTGTCGCGGGGGTTCACCCACACCTCTTCAAAGCCGACCATGTGTGAGTCGGGGACTTGGTCCTTAGACAGGTAGTTCAGGATCTCCCGGCTCGTCGTTCGCACCGTCCAGCCCAAGTTCAGCGTCTTGTGCGCCTTCAGGCTCGCATCGAGGTCCGCGGGCCAGTTGGCCTCGGAGGGGATGCGCGCGGCGAGCTTCTGCATGAACTCACCCGAGCCCGCCTGGTCGACAATCTGGAAGCGGAGCTGCCCGGTCTGGGAGAGCTTCTCCTTGGCCGCAGCGAACTCCGACTCCTTGACGCCCGGGAGCTGCACGACGAGCTGGTCCTCGCCGCGGCGCGTCACGCTGCTCTCAGACACGCCGAACTCGTTGATGCGGCGGTCGATGGTCTCGATCGCCTTCGCGAGCGCGTCGCTCCGGAACTGCTCGATCGCTTGCGACTGCATCTTGAGGGTGACGCTCGCGCCGCTCCTCGTCGCGATGTCGAAGTCCGGCGCGGCCGTCTGCATGAGGGCGTCGTCGAGCTTGGCCGCGTCCTCAGGGGTCGCGAAGTTGACCACGACCGTCGTGGCAGCCTCGATGTCCGTCGCCTTGCCAGGCACGGCGTCGACGCCCGAGAGCTTGTGGGGGTCAGCCGCGAGCGCAGCCTCGACCGCCGTCGCAGTGCTCGCCGCTTTGCGAGCGAACGCTTCTGGCACGTCGACCTTGTACTGCAGGTGGATACCGCCTTGCAGATCGAGGCCGAGGACGAGCTTCTTGCTGAAGACGTCCGTGAACCACTTCGGCAGTGCGGTCGGGTTGTCCTGGTCAGCGCTGAGGCCCACATAGCTGGGCACCAGCATCAGAACGGACAGCACGGTCAGCGCGAGCGTCCCGAGGACCTTGAGCTTCCAGTCTCTCTTCATGGTCTTACTTCGCCTTCTCGTCCGCGTCGGGCGCGTTCACGTGTACGTCCGCGATCCGGCTTCGGAGCACGCGCACGCGCACCTTGTCGGCGATCTCGACCGTGAGTTCCCTCTCTTCGGCTGCGGAGATCGTGCCGATGAGTCCACCGACCGTCACAACCACGTCGCCCTTCTTGAGTCGGGCCAGCTTCTGCTGGTGCTCCTTCATCTGCTTCTGCTGCGGGCGAATCATGATGAAGTAGAAGATGGCCATCACGGCCACCATCATGAACAGGGGGTTCCCCCCGCCCGCGCAGCCCGCCGGCGCAGCGGCCGCAGGCTCCTGTGAGATCAGCGCGAAAAGCAGCTCGTTCACGTTCTCTCCGGGCCTCGTGGGCCGAAAAATCGGCGCGTGGTAGCACGAAGGCCGGGGGGGGTCAACCCTCGATGCCCGCTCGCCACTCGGCGCGCCATGCGGCGAACTGGCCTGTCCGGAGCGCTTGTCGCATCTCGGCCATCAGCGACAGGTACACATGCAGGTTATGGACGCTCAGCGCCGAATAGGCGAGGAGCTCCTTGGAGACGAGCAGGTGCCGCAGGTAGCCCGCCGAGAAGCGGGTGCACGTGGGGCACGCGCAGCTCGGATCGAGCGGCCCGGCGTCCATTCGAAAGCGCGCGTTGTTCAGGTTGATCTTGCGGCGCCCCCGGTCGACGAAGAGTCCGCCCTTGCGGGCGTTGCGCGTGGGCATCACGCAGTCGAACATGTCGACCCCCCGCGCCACGCTCTCAACCAGGTCGCGCGGTGTGCCGACGCCCATCAGGTAACGCGGCTTGTCGGCGGGGAGACGCGGCGCCGTGTGCTCCACGGTACGGTCCATGTCGGGGATCGGCTCACCGACGGCGAGGCCGCCGATCGCGTAGCCGTCGAAGGGCATCGCCCCGAGCGCGTCAACGTGCGCCGAGCGCAGGTCGAGGTCGATACCGCCCTGCACGATCGCGAAGAGGGCCTGGTCTGGCCGCGTGCGTGCCTCGAGGCAGCGCGCAGCCCACCGCGTCGTCCGGGCCATCGCCGCCTCGATTTCTGCGCGCGGCGCATCGCTCGCCGCCAGGTGGTCGAGGCACATCGCGATATCGCTCCCGATCGCGGCCTGAATCGCGATGGAGCGCTCTGGGGTCAGGTCGAGCAGCGCGCCGTCGACGTGGTTTCGGAACTTCACGCCGTCCTCGTCGATCTTGCGGAGCTTGGCGAGCGACAGGATCTGGAAGCCGCCGCTGTCTGTCAGGATGGACCGCCCCCAGTGGGCCATCGTGTGCATCCCGCCGAGGGCCTCAAGCACCGGCACGCCGGGTCGGATACCCAAGTGGTAGGTGTTGCCGAGAATGACTGTCGCGCCCAGCCCGACGAGGGTATCGGGGTCGACGCCTTTCACCGACGCCATCGTGCCGACAGGCATGAACTGAGGCGTCTCGACCTCGTTGTGCGTCGTGCGAAAGCGTCCGAGCCGCGCCTGCGTTTCACCGCAGCGCGCCTCGACCTTGAAGTTCAGGTCCATCGGCCCCCCGTGCGATGCAGCAGCATCGCATCGCCATAGCTAAAGAAGCGGTACTCGAGCGCAACCGCGTGGGCGTAAGCCGCGAGGATGCGCTCTCGCCCGACGAACGCGCTCACGAGCATGAGCAGCGTGCTCTCGGGCAGATGAAAGTTCGTGACCAGGCCGTCGACCACGCGGAAGTCGAAGCCAGGCCGAATGAAGATGCGGGTTCGCGCCGCAGCCGGCTCGCGCGCGAAGCTCTCGAGCGCCCTGACCACGGTCGTTCCGACAGCGACCACGGGGCGCCCGGACGCCATCGCGGCCCGTGTCTCCTCGGGGACCTCGAACGCCTCCTCGTGCATGACATGGGTCTCGAGGTCGTCCGTGCGCACCGGCATGAACGTCCCGAGCCCGACGTGCAGCGTCACGGCGCACACCTGAACCCCCTTCGCGCGGAGCGCATCGAGGAGCGCGGGGGTCAGGTGCAGGCCCGCCGTGGGCGCGGCGACCGCGCCTGGGGCGCGCGCGAAGACCGTTTGGTAGCGCTCCGCGTCGGACGCTTCCGCAGCGCGGCTCACATAAGGCGGGAGCGGGAGCTGCCCTGCGCCTTCGAGCCAGCGCCAGAGGTGGTCGACCCCCCAGAGTTTAACCCGCCAGGTCGTCTCACCCACCCGCTCAAGCAGCTCGGCCTCGGCGCCGGGCAGCGTCAGCCTCGCCCCTTCGCGCGGCCGCTTGACGCCGACGAGGGCCAGCACCTCGGGGTCGGGCCCGACGCCGTTGCAAGGCTCGACGACGAAGACCTCGGCCGCGCCCCCCGTGGCCTTTTGCCCGAGCACCCGCGCCGGCACGACGCGCGTGTCGTTGACGACCAAGACCTCGTCACCCCGAAAGCGCGTCACGAGGTCGCTGAACATCAGGTCATCGAGCCCCGCGGCGCCGCTCAGGTGGAGCAGGCGGCTCTGACCGCGGCGTTCGGGGGGCGCCTGCGCGATCAGGCGCTCGGGCAGGTCAAAGGTGTAGTCGGCTCGCCAGCTCATCTCGCGGCGCATCTTGCGTGATGCGACGACGAACCGGAAGCCTTCGCCTTGCCTCGCGCGTCGCGCTCTGGAATCGTACGCACCTCTCGAGAGACGGAGAACCCGACATGCCCCGCACCCGCGAAGAGATGGCTCAGCGCGCCGCCCAAGAGCTGCGTGACGGCTACGTCGTCAACCTCGGCATCGGCATCCCTACGCTGGTCGCCAACTATGTGCCCGCCGGGATGGACATCGTCCTGCACAGCGAGAACGGCCTGATGGGCATGGGCCCCTACCCCTACGAGGGCGAGGAGGACCCGCAGATCATCAACGCGGGCAAGGAGACCGTGACCATCCTGCCCGGCGGTTCGGTCTTCGACAGCGCGATGTCATTCGCCATGGTCCGCGGCGGGCATGTGGACCTGACCATTCTGGGCGGCATGGAGGTCAGCGCGACAGGCGACCTCGCCAACTGGATGGTCCCCGGCGCGCGCGTGAACGGCATGGGCGGCGCGATGGACCTCGTCAACGGCGCGAAGCGCGTCATCGTGCTCATGAGCCACACCAACAAGACCGGCGAGCCCAAGCTGCTCGACAAGTGCGCGCTCCCGCTGACGGGCGTCGGGTGCGTGAACCGCGTGATCACGGACTACGCGACCGTCGACGTTGGGCCAGACGGCTTCGTGCTCGTCGACGTCGCCGAGGGGCACACGGTCGAAGAGGTCCGCGCCCTGACGGGTGCGCCGCTGCGCTAGTCGCGCGGCCTCGTCGTGCGAATTTCGATGGGGTTCTCGTAGTCGCGGCCTTGGAAAATCCGCTGGACGAAGATGCCCGGCAGGTGAATGTCGTCTGGGTCGAGCGCGCCGACCGGGACGAGCTCCTCGACCTCGACGACCGTGATACGCGCGGCCATCGCCATCAGCGGGCTGAAGTTCCGCGCCGTGCGATAGAAGCGCAGGTTGCCGAAGGTGTCTCCCACGCGCGCGCGCAGGATCGCGTAGTCCGCCTTGAGCGCCTTCTCAAAGAGGTAGCGCTTGCCATCGATGACGCGCTCCTCCTTGCCCTCGGCCACCACTGTGCCGACGCCCGTGGGCGTGTAAAAGCCGCCAATGCCCGCCCCGCCCGCGCGGATGCGCTCGGCGAGCGTCCCCTGCGGGTTGAGCTGCACGTCGACCTCACCGTTCAGCATCTGCTGCTGCAGGTCGGGGTTGCCGCCGATGAAGCTCGCGATCACGGTCTTGACCTGCCGATTCTTGAGCAACATGGCGAGGCCGCGCCCCGCGTTCCCGCAGTTATTGCTCACGACCGTGAGGTCCTTGACCCCGCGGCGCGCGATCTCGCGAATGGAGTTCTCGGCGTTGCCGCACAGACCAAAGCCGCCCGACATCAGCGAGGCGCCATCGTGCATGTCGTGCAGCGCAGCGGCCGCGTCCGAATAGACCTTGTTCATCCAAAAACCTCAGTGAGGGCGTCGTCCACCTGTTGTAGCCCGAAGAGCAGGTCCTGCTCGCTGATGCAGAGCGGCGGCGCGATAAAGACGAAGTTCCACTTGAACAGGATGTGAAGCCCCTTCTCGGCGAGCTTCGCCTTGAAGCGCGCGGCGGGCGTCCCCGGCTTCGGCGCCTGATTGTAGCCGACGAGCGGCACGCGCGTCTCCGGGTCCTCGACGAGCTCGATCGCCCCCCACAGCCCCAAGTTGCGCACGTCCCCGACCACGTTCGGGTGCCGCGCCTTGAGCGCGTCGAGGCGCGCGGCCAAGACCGGCCCCAGGCGCGCCGAGTTGTCGATGAGCCCCTGCTCCACATACGTGTCGAGCGTCGCGACAGCCGCCGCGCACGAGATCGGGTGGGCGTAGTGCGTCAGCCCGCATTGGAGCACACGGTCCCCGAAGGTGTCCGCGAGGTCGCTCCGCAGCGCGACCGCACCCAGGGGCGCGTAGCCGCTCGTGAGGCCCTTGCCCATCGTGACCATGTCCGGCACGACGCCCCAGTGGTCGATGGCGAACCACTTGCCTGTGCGCCCGAAGCCCGTGAAGACCTCGTCTGCGACGAGCAGGATGCCGTAGCGCGTGCAGAGCTCACGGATCCGTGGCCAGTACTCCGGTGGCGGAATAAAGCCGCCGTTCGCGCCCGTGACGCCCTCGATGAAGACCGCCGCGATGCGGTCGGGGCCCTCCATCTGGATGACGTGCTCAAGGTGCTCGGCGCAGCGCACCCCGCAGCCGGGGTACTGCTGACCGAAGGGGCAGCGATAACAGTAGGGGTCTTCGGTGCGGACCACGCCCCACAGGTCGGGCTCGCCCGCCCATCGACGCGGGTCACCGGTGAGCGAGAGCGCGCCCATGGACGCGCCATGGTAGCTGCGTCTGCGCGCGATGACCTTCGACCGCCCCGTGATGATGCGCGCCATCTTGAGCGCGTTCTCGTTCGCCTCTGCGCCAGACAGGCACAAGAAGAATCGGTCTAGGCCCGGCGGTGTGATCGCGGCCAGGCGCTCGCCGAGCGCGGCCTTCGACTCGAAGACGGCGGCGGGATGCGCGCACGCCAGCTCCGCCGCCTGCCGCGCGATGGCGTCTGTCACGCCCTTCTGCCCGTGGCCGATGTTGCAGTTGAAGACCTGGCTCTCGAAGTCGAGCGTGCGTCGACCGTCTTGGTCGTGAAACCACGCGCCCTCGCCCCCCGCGATGCGCACGGGCATCGCGGTGTTCTGGGCGCTCCAGGTGAACATGATGTGCTTGCGCTGCCGGGCTTCCAGCGCCTCTGTGCGGCTGCTCATGCGTCGTACTCCGTCACCTCGATGGTCCGCGCAGCGGCGTCGTTCAGGCAGCCCCGGCGCGCGAGCATGCGGCGACCGCGCAGGTCGCACACCACGCCACCACAGGTCTTGCTCGCGGAAGGGTCGTCCCCGGTCAGGTGCGTACAGAGGCTCCTCGGGAAGCCCTCGTGGCTGCCGAGCAGCTGCCACAGGGCGCGTGCGTCTCGCGGGTGGAGCGCGTTCGGCCCCAGGTGCTGCTCAAGGCGGTCGTACCGATCACACGTCGTGCTCGTCGGCAGGCGCGGCATCTCGAGCGGCTGAAGCTCCGGATGCAGGTAGTGGTTGGTGTGCCAGTACCAGCCGTGGGCATCCGCGTGCGTGACGCGCTGCAGGCGGCCGGTCGTCTCCACGTTGAACACCGCGCGCTCGTCCGCGACCATGTAGTTGTGCCCGCTCCCGAGGCGCGCCTCGCGCAGGACCTCGACCGCGGCCTCGGCCGAGCGCTCCTCGAGCATGCGGCGCACCAGTGACGGCCACACGACCCCGACCCGCGCATCCGATGGCGTCAGGTTGTTGATGCACACAGACACACCGGCGGTGTTCAGCCCGGTCATCCCGACACACCCAGCGAGCGTGAACAGCGCCATCGCCGGCGTGTTGTCCCGCTTGAGCCGGAGAGCGCCGACGAAGGCCTCGGCGGTGCCGTGCATGTCCCATGTCTGCGCCGCAAACGGCCCCTCGGGCAGCGGCCCGTAGACAACGCTGCAGCCCCCCGACTCGGGTGGGATGTCACGAAAGTCTGTGTAATGATTGAGGACGACGAGCTGCCACGGCTCGAGGCCACTCACGCGCGCGAAGCCCTCGAGCTCCTCGACCGCGGGCGGGTGAAAGTCGTGCAGCACGGGCAGGTGGGCCTCCGCGAGCGCCCGCAGCTGGGCGTCGTCGCGGACGCGGCTGCGCGCACGCAGCAGGCGCCACCGCACGCCGAAGAGCGCCGCGGCGCGCTCGCCCCAGGCCTCGGCGTGCCGCTCCCCCAGCGCGCGCGCGCTGCCTCGACCCAGGTCGACCAGCTCGATCGCGTCGTCGCTCATGCGTCCGCCAGCGCGCCGCGCAGCGCCTCTCCAAACCGCGCGACCTCGTCGACGGTCACTGTAACCGGCGGCGCGATGAGGATGAGCCCAGGCTCTCCGAGCGGCGGTCGACCGACGAGCACGCCCCGCTCACGCAGCCGAGTCGTCAAGCGCGCCGCGCGCTCGGGCGCCATGCAGACCACGCGGTACAAGCCCGCGCCCGACGCGTTCAGGCCCACCGCGTTCAGGACCTCACCGAGCGCGTGGGCGGCGGGGCCGACGTCGAGCCCTTCGGTCGCGTAGAGCTGCCACAGGAGGCGCGTCGCCGAGAGTTCATCACCGTCCCAGGTGCTGATGAGCTGGAGCGGCTCACTCACGAAGACGCGGTCGCTGGCAAAGACGTGCCCGATCTGACCACCCGCCCACCAGAGAACGAGGTCGGCGTGACCCTCGAGCTGCTCGCTGAACCACCGGCGCCCGCCCGCGCGCCCAAAGCCCGTCGTCGTCTCGATGAGCACGAGGGGCACTCCCGTGCGGTCGCGCCACGCGCAGAGCGCAGCCCACCCGTCGCGGGACAACACTCGCCCCGTGCGCGCCTGCACGGTCTCTACGTAGACGCCCAGCAGCGCCTCGACGCCATGCTGCGCGACCACCGCGTCCAGCGCAGCGACGCAGCCTGCGTCGTTCGGGTGCGGCAGTCGCGGCCAGTCGAAGTAGCCGAACGGGCCAGCGCCGGCCGGACCGCCGACCTCGGAGAGAGACCGTGCCGCGGCCGTCGTGTGCCCAACGTAGCTGCCGTCGAACGACACGGCGATGCGCGCTTGGCCGCGCTGGTGACGCAGCGAGCGGAGGCTCTTGTCGACCATCTCGTCGTTGCCGCTGGTGAAGTACATATGCGCCATGCCCGGCGGGGTCACCGCACGCAGCGCCTCGGCGTACCGGGCGTAGGCCGGCGTGATGAAGTTGCTGACCGTGAGCTTCGTCAGCGAGGCCTCATCGAACACGCCCGTCTCGAGGGCGCGCACCAAGAGCGGATGCGCTGCGCCCGTGGGCGCGTTCACGCCCTGCGCGAAGTCGAGCACGTTGGGCCCCTGGCGAGCGGGCGAGGTCGCGCGCCGGTCCGCGCGCCGCAGCGGGATGCGGTAGTAGCGCGTCTGGCCCGTGGCCTCGCCGTACTGGCCCGCGTAGACCGCGACGGTGTACGCGCCGAGGCGCTGGTTGACGGCCCACATCGTATCCGCCGCCTCGACGCGGTTGCGGCCCGTGATGAAGGCGTAGCGCGGCGCGCCATCGGGGCGCCGCGCGACCATGGCCTCGCGCATCTGGCGCTCCCGAAGCCGCAGGCCGATGCCCCGCCCTCGGGCGCGGCGCGCGACCGTCACGTCCGCCGAGTACAGCGTGTTCTCGTGGCCGATGTGCGGGTCCTGACGGGGTCCGTCGACCCCCCACCACATCTCGAGCGGCCCCGCGAAGCTCATGCCGACCAGACCGCGCGGATCTTCAGCGACGAGCACGATGCCGCCATCGCTGCCCGCCACGCTCCGCAGGTACGTCACCTCATCACGCCGAGCCGCCTCGTAGGCGTCTGTCTCGAGCGCGACGATCGCCTCGATGAGCTGGTCGAAGCCCGCCGGGGTCAGGCGCCGGATGCGCGTGCCGAGTACGTCTGCCGCGAAGTGAAGGAGCGGGACACCGACGGCGGCCTCGAACTCCTTGGCGTCAGCGGCGCGCAGAGCGGCGAGCGCGCTCAGGCCGCGCGCGTCCTCGGGTAGGCGCAAGTGGGCCGCGCTTGCGGCGCGGTCCGCATCGCTCAGCTCCCCATGCGCCCGCAGCACGAGGTCCGCGGTCTCCGGCCGCGGGTTCGCGAGCAGCGCAGAGAGCGAGGGCGTGCGAGAGCGACGCGGCGGGTGTGGCGGATGCGGCGCCCACGCGGGCGCAGTGCAGGCGTCCATGCGCGCGATCAGGTCGTCGCCCATGTGCCCGCCCGCTTGGGCGACGAGCGCTGAGATCGAGCGGTCGATGATCTCGAAGATGACGTCGACGTCGGCGGGGACCATCGCGCGGTTGAGCCGGTAGCGCAGGGTCTTCGCCCCCGCGGGGTAGACCATGTAGCCTTGGTAAAAGCGCTGCGCGATCATGTGCTTGAGGATCGCGGCGGACGGCATGTCGATCGCGAGAGCGTCGCCATACACGCGGGGTCGACTCACGATGTCGGGCCAGCTCTCCACGAGCTCATCGAGCTTCTGGCGCACATAGTCCTCGAGCAAGATCGGCGGGTGCACCAAGCCCAGGTGCACGCGACCGCGGGCCAAGCTCGCGCCGTGCGCCTGAGATGGCCGAACGTCCGGCCAGCGCGACAGCACGATGCCCACCTGCGCCCGCTTCGCGCCCGTCACCAAGTCGGGGCCGTCGGGCTTGCCGTCGGCGTCCAAGAACCAGAAGTTGCGCTGCCACAGGAACGAGCCCGACAGGCCGAAGCCCGCCTGGACTTCGTCGACAATGAGCGGCACGCCGTAGGCCCGCGTCAGCGCGCGCAGGCCGTGGTAGAATCGGCGCGTCGCCGCGTTGTCGCCGCCCTCGCACTGGTAGGGCTCGAGCAGGACCGCGAGCATGTCGCCCTTGCGGATCTGCGCCTCGACAGCGATCAGTGACTCGACCTCGGCGCGGAGCAGCGGGTCGCCGTCGCCGCGGAAACGGTCGCGGTCGGCCGTCGCGTCCGCCCAGTGGCTCCGCCAACCCACGGGGAGCAACGGATTGGCGTAGGGGTCCTCGGCCGCCGGGTACGGCACGAACTCCACGCCGTATCCCTCGAGCTGGTAGCGCGCGCGCTTCTCGGGGCTCCAGGTCGCGAAGAGCGGCAGCAGCGTGCGGCCGTGAAAGCTGCCCTCGAACGCGACAATGCGGCGCCCGCCCGTCCCGTTGCGGCGCGCGATGTCGAGCGCCTTCTCGTTCGCCTCGGAGCCGCCGTTGGTGTAGGTCACATGCCGCAGCCACGGCGCGGAGAAGCCGGTCAGCTCGCAGGCGTACTCGCGGGCCTCGGCGTAAGCGGGCGTCCCCGGAAGCTCGGCGTCATGCGCCGCGAGCAGGTGCGCGTCGAAGTGCCCGGCGTCGAGCGCAGCCTGAACTGGGCCCGGACGAAAGCCAGCGGGCAGAGACGCGATCTGACTCGCCGCGTCGATGATCTGAATCGGCTCAGCGTCGACCGAACGCAGCCAGGGGCCCCGGCTGCGCTGCAGGTCGACGACGATCGACTTCTTCTCTCGCGGCACAAACTGGCCGCCATAGAAGCGCTCCAAGTACGCGGCTGAGCGCGGGAGCTTGCCGTCCTCGGGCACATGAATCCCGCCCGCCGGCGCTGAGAAGAACGCGGCGGGGTCTTCCTCGGCCAGGCCGCCCAAGAAGCGGCGCAGCGCGTCTTCATCGTGGTCGACACCGTCCCCCGTGATCGCGAGCACGACGGCCTCGGCGTTGACTTTGAGGCCCGCGTCTGCGGCGCGTCGCGCCGCAACCTCCCCGGCCAGCGGACGGCCACCGACCCGAACGCTCTCGAACCGCGCGAACGGCAAGTGAACGTGCGACGCCTCCACCGACTCGTCGAAGAAGAGACCGAAGCGCTCAGCGACCTCCTCGAGGCGCTGGCGATGCATCAGGCGAAGGAGAGCGGACATTTTCAGACTCCGGGCGAGAGCGCGTCGAGTTGGGGGTTCGCGGTCCGAGCGCCGAGGGGCACCGACATGACCGCGACCGGATAGGTGGAGAGTCGTGGCGCGCAGGAGCCCGCCGCGTGCCAGTTACCGCTCATGCCGATACCGCCAAAGGGCAAGAGGCCGCTGGCGCCGTTCGTGCTGCGGTTGAAATTCAAGACCCCCGCAGGGACCTCGTCATAGAAGCGCTCAAACGCCTCGGCGCGGGCTGAGAACAAGCTCGCGCTCAGGCCATAGGGCGTCGCCGCCGCGCGCGCAAAGGCATCTGCCTCGTCGCGCGCCACCTCGAACGCCACGTGGGGCCCAAAGACCTCCTCGCGCACGGTCGGCTCGTCGCCGCGCGCCTCGTAGAGGGCAGGCGTGACGAAGGCGCCGCCGGGGAGCGTGCGGGCCTCGACGAGCGGCCGCAGTCCCTCGTGTCGGGCCTGCGCGCACGCCGCGACGAAGCGCTCGTGTGAGGCTCGGTTCGCGAGCGGGCCCATGAACGTCTCCGCCCGCATCGGGTCGCCCGGGACAACACGCTCAAATGCCGCGACTAAGCGGTCCCGCAGCTTTGCAGCGATCTGTGACGTCGCCACGACGCGCGATGTGGCCGTGCACCGCTGCCCGGTGGTCAGGAGTGCCCCGAGGACAATCTCCCGCGCAGCATGGTCAAGGTCTGCGTCGTCGAGCACGACCGCGGCGTTCTTGCCGCCGAGCTCCAAGCAGACCTTCTTCCACGGGCTGTCGAAGGTCGCCTCGCGAATGCGTCGGCCCGTCGCATAACTCCCCGTGAAGACAAGCCCCCGCACCGCCGGGTGCGCGACGAGCGCTGCGCCCGCATCGCCGAGGCCGTGTACGAGGTTGAAGACCCCCACCGGCACACCTGCATCGGGGTCAGCGAACCACGCGGCGTAGCGCTGCGCCGCGAGCGGCGTGACCTCGCTCGGCTTCACGACCACCGTGTTGCCCGTCAGCAACGTCGGCACCAAGTGGGTGTTGATCAAGTGCAGC
>CANLBD010000007.1 GCA_947488215.1 Myxococcales bacterium
ACCCAAGAAGGCCGCAGCACCCAAGAAGGCCGCAGCACCCAAGAAGGCCGCAGCACCCAAGAAGGCCGCAGCACCCAAGAAAACGAAGGCGCTCGCGCCCGTTGAGACCCTCGTTGAGCCCGTGCTTGCGCCCATCGAGGCCCTCGTTGAGCCCGCACCCGAGCCCGAGCCGGCGCCGCTGGCCACCGAAGCGCCCATTGAGCCCGAATCGCCCATTGAGCCCGAAGAGCCCTACCGCGAGCCGCTTCCCCCGTTGCCCGACGCCCTGGGGTACGACCGCGCGGCCCTCATCTCGCGAGACCCCTCGAGCGCCTATGCCTACTGGGAGGTCACCGAGGCGAGCGTGCAGGCCGCCCGCGCGCGAGCCAAGGCCAATGGTGAGCTGACCCTGCGGGTCGCCTATACGACCGAGCCGCTCGGCCCGGAGCGGGCGCGGTCACACAGCGTCCGAGACTGGGTCGGTCGGTACATCGAGGACGACCTCCCCGAGGGCGCGAACGTGCGGGCCGAGGTCGGGCTGTCGCACGAGGGCCGATTCACCCCGATCGTCACGATGCCCACGGTGACCCTGCCCCGCCGCTCCCCCGCGGGCGGGCCGATTCGCTTCGTGAACGTGCGCCCGAGCGGCCAGGCGCCGAACGCCGAGCCAGCGCCCACGCCCCCCCAGGCGCCGAAGCGCGCGTCGAAGGCGGTCGCGTCGAGCGTGGTGGCCCCACCCGGCCGCACCGACCGCCAGACCCTCGACATGGAGCCGCCGAGCGATGCGCCCCGCGCCCCGCGGGTCAAGACACCGTCCGGAGCGCCCGAGTGAGCGCGCGCGCCCCCAAGGTCGGGACGCTGTCGATCGTCCTGCATCATCACCTGCCGTTCGTGCGGCACCCGCAGTACCCGCACTTTCTGGAGGAGCGCTGGCTCTTCGAGGCGCTGCACGAGACCTATTTGCCGCTCATTGAGTGCTGGCGCGCGCTTGAGCGCGACGGCGTGCCGTTCGCGATGACGGTCACGATGACGCCGCCGCTCGTGAACATGCTCGGCGACCCGCACCTGAACGCCAAGTTCGCCCGCCACCTGGACGGCCTGCGCGGCCTCGCGGCGCGTGAGCTCACGCGCACCCGGGGCAACCCCGGCCTCGAGCGGCTCGCCCGCTTCTATCACGAGCGCTTTGAGCGCCTGGCGACGCTCTACCACGACACCCTCCGCGGCGATGTCCTCGGCGAGTACCGCCGCCTGCAGGACGCCGGCTTTCTGGAGATCGTGACCTGCACCGCCACACACGGCTTCTTGCCGCTGATGAACGGCGACGAGCACGCGATGCGCGCTCAGGTCGAGGTCGCCGCGAAGGACTACGCCCGGGTCTTTGGCCGCGCGCCTCCCGGCATCTGGCTCGCGGAGTGCGGCTTCGTGCCGGGCGCGGACCGCCTGCTGGCCGAGCAGGGCATTCGCTACTTCTTCGTCGACAGCCACGCGCTCCTGCAGGCCGAGGCCGAGGCGGTCTATGGCGTCTACGCGCCCTTGGCCTGCTCGGAGACGGGCGTGGCCGCGTTCGCGCGAGACCCGGAGAGCAGCAAGCAGGTCTGGTCGAGCAAAGAGGGCTACCCCGGCGACTTCGCTTACCGCGAGTACTACCGGGACCTGGGCTTCGACCTGCCGCTCGCGGAGATCGGGCCGTGGATTCACCCCGACGGCATCCGGCTCAACACGGGCTTCAAGTACCACCGCATCACAGGCGGCGGCCTCGGCGACAAGGCGCTCTACGATCCGGACGTCGCGCGCCGCCGAGCAGACGAGCACGCCGCGAACTTCATGTTCAACCGGCAGGCGCAGCTCCGGCATGTGCGCGCCCACATCGACCGCGCGCCGAACATCGTGTCGCCCTACGACGCCGAGCTCTTTGGCCACTGGTGGTTCGAGGGGCCGTGGTTCTTGGAGTCCCTCGCCCGGCGCATCCACAGCGACCAAGACGAGATCGCGCTGTCGACGCCGGCGCGGGTCCTTGACGCCGAGCCTACGATTCAGGCCGCGACGCCGAGCATGTCGAGCTGGGGCGACGGCGGCTACACGACGTTCTGGTGTAACCCGACGAACGACTGGATTTACCCGCACTTGCACCACGCAGCCGCGCGAATGCACGCGCTGGTCGAGCGCTTCGGAGACGCCAGCGGCTTTGAGGCGCGCGCGCTCACGCAAGCAGGCCGCGAGCTGCTGCTGGCTCAGGCGAGCGACTGGGCCTTCATCATGCGCACCGCCACGACGGTGGAGTACGCCGACCGCCGCACGCGCGAGCACCTGAAGGCCTTTCGCGACCTGGATGAGGCTCTGACCACAGGCCGGGTGAGCGGCGCGGCCTTCTTGGATTTTCTGACCGCGCGCGAGCAGCAGTGGAACATCTTCCCCGAGCTCGACGTCCGCGCCTGGGCGCGCTGAGCGCGTGCGCGAGTACGTGCTCGAGCCGAGCCCCGCGCGCCCCCAGCGCCCGGGGTTCTTGGATGACCTGAACGACGAGCAGCGACGCGCCGTGGAGCACCCCGGCGGGCCGATGTTGGTGCTCGCAGGCGCGGGCACGGGCAAGACCCGCACGCTGACCTACCGCGCGGCCGCGCTCATTGACCGCGGCCTCGACCCCACACGCCTGCTGCTGCTCACGTTTACGAACCGCGCCTCACGCGAGATGGCGGAGCGGATCGCGCAGCTCGTGCCGAACGGCGGCGCGGACATCTGGATCGGCACGTTCCACCGCATCGCGGCCCGCATCCTGCGTCGCCACGCCGACCGCCTGGGCTACGCCTCGGGCTTCGGCATCCTCGGGAGCGAAGACGCCAAGGACCTCGCGACGTCTGTGCTCGCCGAGGTCGTGCAGACCGTCGATGGTCGTCGATTCCCGAAGGCGGAGCTCCTGCTCTCGCTCCTCTCCGCTGCGCTCAACACCGACACGCCGCTGCAGCACGTGCTGACGACGCGCGCGCCGCAGTTCTTGTCGCACCTGCCCAAGATCGACCTGGTCCTCACGGCCTACCTGCAGCGCAAGGTCGAGCTGAACGTGATGGACTACGACGACCTGCTCGTGAACCTGCGGCTGCTGCTGACCGACCACGACGATCTGCGCGCGCAGTACCAAGCCCAGTTCGAGCACCTGCTCGTCGACGAGTACCAGGACACGAACCGACTGCAGGCCGCGATCGTGCAGCTCATGACCGGCCCGCAGCGCAACGTGATGGTCGTCGGGGACGACTGCCAGTCCATCTATTCGTTCCGCGGGGCGACGGTGGAGAACATCCTGCGCTTCCCCGAGATGTGGACGGGCTGCGAGGTCTTTCGCTTGGAGACGAACTACCGCTCCGTCCCCGAGGTCCTCGATGTGGCCAACCGCGCGATCCGCCACAACGCGCGCCAGTTCCGCAAGTCGCTGCGGAGCCCCAAGCCGCCCTGCGGAGAGCGCCCCGCGTGGTGCGTAGTGCCCGACGCCGAGACCCAGGCGCGCTTCGTGGCGCAGCGCGTGCTCGAGCTGCGCGACACGGGCACGGAGCTCGCGCAGATGGTGGTGCTCTACCGCGCGCACCACCACGCCCTCGAGCTCCAACTTGAGCTCCAGCGCCGCGGGATACCCTTTACGGTCCGCAGCGGCCTGCGCTTCTTCGAGCAGGCGCACATTCGCGACCTGGTCGCGCACCTGCGGGTGGTCATCAACCCCTGGGACCAGCTCTCGTGGACCCGCGTGCTCCGGCTGCGCGATGGGCTGGGGCCACGGCACGCGCACACCGTCTGGAGCGCGCTGCAGGCGTCGGGCGATCCGTGGGGCGCGCTGCAGTCCGGGGCGGTGGGCGACGCGCTCCCGAAGCGCGCGCGCGCCTCTTTCGAGGCCTGCCGCGCACTCCTGCTCGAGCTCGCGTCGCCCGCGTTGCGCGAGGCGCCGGGCGCCCTGTTCGAGCGGCTGCTCGCCGAGGGATACGAGGCTCGCCTGCGGTCCGACTACGAGAACGGCGAGCAGCGGGTCGAGGACATTCGGCAGCTCGGCCACTTCGCCGCCGGCTTCGCTGACCTCTCGACCTTCCTCGAAGAGCTGCAGCTCGTCGACGGCTTGGCGGCGCAGGGCGTCGAGAAGGGCGGCGAGCGGGACGAGCACCTGGTCCTGAGCTCGGTCCACCAAGCCAAGGGGCTGGAGTGGGACGCTGTCTTTGTCCTCAACCTGGCCGACGGCGCGTTCCCCATGCAGGCCGCGCTCAACAGTGAGTACGCCGAAGAGGAGGAGCGTCGCCTCTTCTACGTCGCCGTGACCCGCGCGCGAAAGGCGCTCTACCTGTGCCAGCCGACGTGGGGTCGTGACCGCGAGCGCATGATGGTCATGCTGCGCCCGAGTCGCTTTCTGGCAGAGGTCGCCGCGCCCGGCGATGGGCTGCTCGAGCAGTGGACGATTGGGGAGCGTCGATGAACCCGACCGCGGCCGCAGACGAGCGCGGGCTGGTGTTTTGGATGCTGTTTTGGGCGCCGGGCGTGCTCGGGCTAGGCGCGCTGCTGCTCTACCTGTTCAAGGAGCAGCTCAACGAGCTCCGGACGCTGCGGTTCCTGACGAACCAGCTCGCGCCGTACTTTCCCGAGTTCGACATCGAGCAGCTCCAGCGCTGGGTCGCGCTGTGCGCGCCGCATGTCTGGCATGGGCAGCGCCGGCGCGACTTTTCGACCCTCGCGGACTTCGCAACGCCTGTGCTGCTCGACGCGGCCCACGCGCGCTTCGAGGCCGAGGCCCGCCGCGGCGAACGCTTCGACGGCACGCTCGACCGGGTGCTGAAGATCCACACGCTCGGCCTGCGACACGCGCCGTCGCCCGCCGCTCCTGAGCCGCCCCCTGCGGGCGTCGAGCTGGTGCTGCGCGTCGAGCTGCTCGCCTCGGACGCGCGCCGCGCGCCCGACGACCGCGTGCTCTCAGGCCGACCGGACTTGCACCAGCTCCAGCAATTTTGGACCCTGCGTCACGACGGACGGCAGTGGCGCCTGCACGCGCTCGAGCCCGCCGACCGAGAGCGGCGAGACCTGCCCCGACCGACTGACCTGCCGGGGCTGATGGAATGGAAGAAGCCAGCATGATGAAGCGACTTGGCCTTGTGGCGGCAGCCTGCGTGCTCGCCGCGTGCGGTGGCGGCGGTGACTCGGGGTCGACTGATGGCGGCGCAGCGGGGGGCGCGGCCGCGGGTGGCCTCGGACCGGACGTGCCCTGGGCCTCGACCCTGCCGAGCCTGCCCCCCGCCGCGGACGGCGCGCCGCGAGATACGCAGACGTTCTTCCCCATCGACGATGGCGCCGTGTGGCGCTACCGCCGCGAGTCGCCGACGCCCGCCATGCCCGGCCCGATCGAGCAGGGGGGCGAGGCGCGGATGAGCACGCGCGTCTCGCCGGACGACGAGCGCGACCTCGAGGCCGTGCGCGAGACAGTCTCGATCCTCGACCTGCCCGGCGCCAACGGCGAGGCCCCCAAAAAAATCCGTCAGGTCCTGCGCGAGACCTACCTCGTGACGCCCGGCGAGGGGCGGGTCGGCCCGCAGGTCCGGTTCGCCCGGCTCGAGATCGATGAGCGCGAGGTCGAGAGCGACCGATTTGTGCGGACCCTGTCACGGACCTACGACCCGCCCTATGTCGTGATCGAGGACGCCTACGCGGTCGGCAGCATCTTTACCGAGCTGATGGCGCGCCCCCGCGTCACCGAGGTCAAGCAGACGCTCGGCCAAGAGATGCCCGAGGAGGAGAGCTACATCGCCGAGGTCCGCGTGACGACGGAGCTGCGCCCGGAGACGCTGCTCATGGAGCGCAAGTACCGCGAAGGTGTCCGTCAGATTGACGTGTACGATGACGTGAGCCAAACGCTGACTCGGACGCTCTGGGTGCAGCCGGGCGTCGGCGTGGTGCAGTGGATCTACCGTGACGCGACCGGGCTGCGGTTTACGCTCACCGAGACGAACCTCGAGCCCCTGCCGGAGGCGCCCGCCTCACCCTGAGACCACGCCGCGGTTGAGCCCCGCTCGTAAGGTGCTGGAACCCTTGCGTTCCTTGACCTTGCGCGGTTTTGCATGCTAACCGAGCGCCCGAAATCGGAGGCGCACATGGCTCATCATCCGGTCAGCGGCTGGCTCGGTCTGGTCGCGTTCCTCGCCTTGTTGGGCGCGGGCGGCGTGTTCTTTATGCTCGCGGTGCGAATGCGCGTCGCGCAGTTGCTGCAGGCGAAGCGCCCGGACGTCCGTTGGGACACCTTGGGCGAGCGCGTCCGCAACTTCTTCGTCTACGTCATGGCGCAGAAGAAGCTCCCCAAGAACGGCTACTGGTACAGCGGCGTGCTGCACATGTTCATCTTCGGCGCGTTCGTCGTGCTGTCGGTGGACACGGTCAACTTCGTGTTGGACGGCCTGCTCAAGGGGCTCGACGTGGTGCAAGGCCTGCCGCCGAGCGAGCCGTTCCACCTGCCGCTGAGCAAGGGCCCTTACGAGGGCCTGGCGGACACGTTCCGGCTCCTGTGCATCGTCGGCCTCGGCATGGCGTTCGTGAACCGCACGATCATCCGGCCCAAGCGCCTGCCGCTCACGCGGGACGCGATGTACACGCTGTTCTTCATCCTGGGCCTGATGAGCTTCGAGGTCGCACAGTGCGGCTTCGATCTGGCGCTGCGTGGCAAGGCCGCGGGCGCGCTGCCCGAGAACTACACGTGGTTCAGCGCGTTCTTCGCGCAGGCCGTGCTGCCGCTCGACGAGGACGCCCTCACACTCGGTTACCGCGCAGCCTGGTGGTGTCACCTCATCAACCTGCTCGCGTTCTCGAACTACGTGCCCTACAGCAAGCACAGCCATGTCTTCGCGTCGCCGCTCAACATGTTCTTCATGGACACGGCGCCGAAGGGCCGCATCCGCACGCTGAAGCTCGACGCCGAGGCCGAGGATGTCGAGTACTTCGGCGCCCGCACGCTCGAGGACCTGAGCTGGAAGCAGCTCTTCGACGGCCTCTCGTGCACCGAGTGCGGCCGCTGCACCGACAACTGCCCCGCGGCGTTGAGCGGCAAGCCGCTGCGGCCGATGTACATCATCACGGACCTCAAGCACCACATGGAGGACCGCTACAAGCGCGCGCAGGCCGGCGAGCAGATCGACCTGACCGCGACAAGCGCGCTCCTGGCGGGCGGGGTGATTCACCCGGACGTCCTCTGGTCGTGCACCACGTGCCGCGCATGCATGGAGGTCTGCCCCGTCGGCAACGAGCACATCCCCGCCATCATCGACATGCGCCGCTACATGGCGCTGAGCGAGGGCGAGCCAGGCTTCGGCTCGGGCAAGGCGCTCAAGAAGATGGAGAAGCAGGGCAACCCCTGGGGCATGCCGAAGAACGAGCGCGAGGGCTGGGCCGAGGGCATGGACATCAAGCGCTGGACCAAGGAAGGGGACGCCGAGGTCCTCTACTGGGTCGGCTGCGCCGGCGCCTACGACGACCGCGCCAAGAAGGTCACGCAGTCTGTCTCCCGCCTGATGAAGAAGGCGGGCGTGGACTTCGCGATCTTGGGCAATAAGGAGCGCTGCACCGGTGAGTCCGCGCGTCGCATCGGCGAGGAGAACCTGTTCCAGCAGCTCGCCACCGAGAACATCGAGACGATGAACAAGGCGGGCGTGAAGAAGATCGTGACGGGCTGCCCGCACTGCTTCAACACGCTCAAGAACGAGTACTCCGAGTTCGGCGGCAAATACGAGGTCATGCACCACTCGGAGCTGCTCTCGAAGCTCGTCTCCGAGGGCAAGCTCACGCCGAGCGAGCCGGAGCAGGCCGAAGGCGCCGCCGCCGAGAAGGAGAAGGTCGTCTACCACGACTCCTGCTACCTCGGCCGGTACAACGACGTGTACGACCCGCAGCGCGACATCATCGACGCCCTGCCCGATGTCGAGCGCGTCGAGACGGACCGCAACCGGGAGCGCGGCCTCTGCTGCGGCGCAGGCGGTGGCCAGATGTGGATGGAGAACGACCTCGGCGAGCGCATGAACTTCGTGCGCACGGACGAGCTCCTCGCCAACAAGCCCAAGGTGATCGCGGTCGCCTGCAACTTCTGCATGACGATGGTTGGCGACGGCGTGAAGGCGCGGAGCCAAGAGGAGAACGTCGAGGTCCTCGACCTCGCCGAGCTGCTCGATCGCCGCGTCAAGTGACCGCCGCCCCGCTCCCGGGCTCGGCGGCGTGCCCTTGGCTCACCGCTGACCTGCCGGGCTTGGGTGGTCGACTCGGGGACGCCCCCGAGGACTTCGTCGTGGACGAGGTGCCCGCCTACGCCCCGTCGGGCGAGGGGCCGCACTTCTTTGTGCGCGTCCGCAAGCGGGACCGCAACACCGCCGAGGTGCGCGAGGCGCTCGCACGCGCCGCGGGCTGCCCCCCGATGGACGTCGGCTTCGCCGGCCGCAAGGACCGGCACGCGGTGACGACGCAGTGGTTCTCGCTGCCCAAGGCGCCGGTCGACCCGGGCCTCGAGGGGGTCGAGCTGCTCGAGACGACGCCCCACAACAACAAGCTCCGCATCGGGCACCTGAAGGGCAACCGCTTCAAGGTACGCCTCGTTGAGCTCGACCCAGACGCGCCTGCGCGCCTGCCAGCGCTGCTCGAGCGCCTGTCTCAGGGCGTGCCGAACTACTACGGCGAGCAGCGCTTTGGCCGGGACACGCGCGGGCTGCGCGACGCGCTGGGCTTCGTCGCGGAGCCGCGGCGGCGCGTCAAGGACCCGCAGTTCCTCGCGTCTGTCCTGCAGTCGGCGATCTTCAACACGTGGCTCGGGGCACGGATCTCCGCCGGTGCGCTCCACACGCTGGTGCCCGGAGACGTGCTGAAGAAGCGCGAGACGGGCGGCCTCTTCGTGAGCGAGGACGCCGCCGCTGACGCGCCCCGCGTCGCCTCGGGCGAGGTCGATCCGACCGGCCCGCTGCCCGGTGGCCGAATGCGGGCTGGGCTGGCCGAGGCCCTCGAGCGAGAGCAGGCGGCGCTCTTGAGCGTGCTGCCCGACGCGGAGATGCGGGCTGTGCTCGACCGCTTCGCGCCCGGGACGCGCCGCGAGGCCCGGATTTTCCCCGCGGACCTGAACGTGACCCTCTACGCGGCGACGCGCGAGGCCACCCTCGAGTTCTTCTTGCCCGCGGGCAGCTTCGCCACGGTCTTACTCGCCGAGCTGTGCCACCGCGCCCCGCGTGAGGGCGGCTTCGTCCCCGAGGGCGAGTAAGGGCCCACGCGGAGCGACGCCCGCTGCGGCGATGGCCCGCACTCGCGCCGCACCTCCGCGCATCAGCGCGTCTGCCACGGCCTGGAGCGTCGCGCCCGTCGTGACGACATCGTCCACCACCAGCACGTCGAGGCCCGCCACTCGCGGGTGCGCGGCGAAGGCGCCCTGAACGTTTGCTACGCGCTCCAGAGCGCTCAGGCCCGCCTGAGGCGGCGTGTCTCGAAGCCGCACGACCCCCCTCCGCTCGACGCGCGCGCCCAACGAGCGCCCCACGGCGCGGGCGAGCAGCCCAGGCGCGTCCAGCGGTCGACGTGCGCGGCGTCGGGGGTGCAGCGGCACTGCCACCACCCACTGAGGCGGGTCGTCTCGCAGCGCGCGCGGCAGGGCTCGGGCCACCTCGGCCGCCACCGCCGGCATCGCCTCGGGACGTCCGTCATACTTCGCGGCCCGCACGGCATCGCCGACCGGGCCCGCATAGTCGAAGAGGCCCAGGCCGTCGGGCAGCGCCTCGAGGTCGGCCCGGCACGCGCCGCAAAAGGCATCCCCCGAGCAGGGCTCCGCGCACGCCGCGCAGCTCCTCGGGAAGACCAGGTCAAGCAATCGATCTGTGAGGCTCATGTACCTGAATCGGCCGCGCGCGGCCTGTGTCGCGCGAAAATCGACCGAACCGCGTCGATTCTCCGCTTATCCCTCCGCGCCCGAGGCCAGCACAACCAAGTCATCGCGGTGAATCACCTCGGCCGTGTCGCTCTCGAGCACCTCGGCGGCGCGATCACCCCGCAGCCCCGCCGCGCGCCGCAGCGGCTCCGCGGCGTGCGCCACCAGCCCGCGCGCGAGCTCCAAGCCCGCGGCGTCGACGATCCGCACGCACTCGCCGACGCCAAAGTCACCCTCGACGTGCCGCACCCCGATCGGCAGCAGGCTCGAGCCCTTGTCGACGATCGCGCGCGCCGCGCCCTCGTCCACCACGACGGTGCCCGCGGGCCGGAGCGCATAGGCGATCCAGTGCTTGCGGCTCGACAGCCGCGTGGGCTGCGCGTCGAACCACGTGCCGAGGGCCTCACCCGCGTAGAGCCGTCGCAGCAGGCCGGGGGTGCGCCCCCCCGCGATGATGGCGGGAACCCCGATCAGGTTCACGCTCTTGACCGCCGCGAGCTTGGTCCGCATACCGCCGCTCCCGACCGCCGAGCCGCTCCCGCCCGCGCTCGCCTCGGTCTGCGCGTCTATCTGCGCCACGCGCTCGACCCGCTGCGCGCCGGGGAGCGCGGGGTTGCGATCATAGAGCCCCTCTACGTCCGAGACGATCACCAAGCACTCGGCCCCGACGAGGCTGACCATCTGCCCCGAGAGCAGGTCGTTGTCGCCCATCTTGATCTCTTCGACGGCGACGGTGTCGTTCTCGTTGACGACCGGCACCGCGCCGAGCTCGAGCACTGTCCGCAGCGTCTGTCGCGCCGCCAAGAACCGACTCCGGCTGCGCAGATCGTCGTGCGTGAGCAGCACCTGCGCCGCGCGCAGCCCGTAATGACCCAGCTCGTCCTCCCACAGCCGCATCAGCCGCCCCTGACCAATCGCCGCGGTCGCCTGCAGCGCCGGCAGCTCCTTCGGGCGGCTCGTGAGCCCCATGCGCTCCATGCCGAGCGCGACCGCGCCGCTCGAGACCACGACGAGCTCGACGCCCTGCTGCCTGAGTCGCACCAAGTCACGCACGAGCGAGACGAAGGTGACGCGATCGAACGCGCCGCCATCGCTCAGGACCGCGCTGCCGATCTTGACGACGACGCGGCGGGCGCCGCCAAAGGCGGGGGGACGAACGTTCTCGGTCACGGGCGTGCCTCTCTCTGGGTGCGTTCTGGCTCGGTTCGCGCGGGCTCGGGGGTCAGCGGGGGCGCGTCTCCAGGCGCGGGCAGTGGCGCCTCGGCCGCGCCTGACGGGGCGGAAGCAGCGATGGGCCCGAGCACGACCCGCAGGTCCTCGAAGATCCTCGGGCGGGGCCCGCGATGCACGGCGTCCGGCGGCACGGTCGGCACGTCGACGCTCGGCGTGGAGGTCCATGACATCTCCACGCGGAGCGTGAGCGGAACACCCCGCTTGACGAACTCGATCGTCGCGTCAACGTGCCCGCTGAGCGGGGTCCCCGTGGCGTCATCGACCCACATCTCCACGTCAAGACGCGCGGGTCTACCGTGTGTCTGCGCGAGCGGCAAGCGCGCGTCGAACTTGTCCTGCAGGGCGAGCGTCTCGCGCGCACCGGCCTCAAAGAAGGCCCCGATCGGGACCGCCGCGGCGGCGTCCGCACGCTCCGGGCTGGACTCGGCCCGCACACTCCAAGCCGGCCGCCCGGCGTGAACGGCCGGTGTCTCATCGACGGTGTAGGCGAGGCGGTCATCAAAGAGCGCGAGCCAGCCCGTCACCGGCTCGAGCGCTGAGTCCAGACAGGCGGCAGCTTGGTCCTCGGCGCCCTCAAGGCGGCTCGGGGGCGCGTCGTCCCGTCCTACAAAAAAGGCCGCGCCCACGCGCGTGCAGGCCCGCGCCGACGTCCCCTGCTCGTCCCCCGCGCGCCAGCGGTTCTCGTGGCGCAGCGCGTAGTCCCCCGACGCGCCGAGCGTGAGGGTCGCGCGCTCGTCCCGCGCCGCCGCGACGCCTTCTGCGCTCTCAAGCGAGAACACACCGCGCCAAGAGAAGGCGCGCCCCTCGAGACGCGGCGCCACCGCTGAGAGCGGCCTCGACAGCCAGCGCGCGCGGCGAGCGGCGTCCTGAAAGTCCTCGACCCGCACGCGCGGGTCGCGCGCATCGGCGGCGTGTTCGAGCGCGCTCCGGAGCGCGTGCGCGTCTTCGCCCGGGGACTGCGCGCACGCAGCGAGCAGCGCAGACCACATCCCGACGCAGGCCCCACGGGCGCTCACGGTCCTCCACCCCACGGGCACACGCTACCGTGGAGTGCGCCCCGCTCGCCACACGCATTGACAGCGACGCCGTGAAACCTAGAATCTGCGCCCTCGATTCTGCAAAGGGAGGGCCTCGTGGCCGGACGCAGCTACATCTTTACCTCTGAGTCGGTGACCGAGGGTCATCCGGACAAGATCGCCGACGCCATCTCGGACGCCATCCTCGACGCGCTGCTTGAGAAGGATCCGCGCAGCCGCGTGGCCTGTGAGACGCTCGTCAAGACGGGCTTCATCTGCATGGCGGGTGAGATCACCACGAACGCAGCCATCGACTACCCGCAGATCGCCCGCCAAGCGGTCCGTGACATCGGCTTCGTCCACTCCGACATGGGCTTCGACGCCAACACCTGCGCGGTGCTGTCGTCCATCGACCGCCAGTCGCCGGACATCGCGATGGGCGTCGACGAGGGCGAGAACCACGAGCAGGGCGCGGGCGACCAGGGCCTGATGTTCGGCTTCGCCTGCAACGAGACGCCGGAGTTCATGCCGCTCCCGATCTCGCTCGCGCACAAGCTCACGCAGCGCCTCTCGCAGGAGCGCAAGAACGGCAACCTCCCGTTCCTGCGCCCGGACGGCAAGAGCCAGGTCTCGGTCGAGTATGTCGACGGCAAGCCGACGCGCATCTCGGCGGTCGTCCTCTCGACGCAGCACGCGGACTCGGTCACGACCGAGGAGCTGCGCCGCCAGGTCAAGGAGCAGGTCATCGACCCCGTGCTCCCCACCTCGCTCATCGACGCCGACACGAAGTTCTACATCAACCCGACCGGCCGCTTCGTCATCGGCGGCCCGATGGGCGACTGCGGCCTCACGGGTCGTAAGATCATCGTCGACACCTACGGCGGTATGGGTCGCCACGGCGGCGGCGCCTTCTCGGGCAAGGACCCCTCGAAGGTCGACCGCAGCGCCGCCTACATGGCGCGCTACGTCGCCAAGAACGTCGTCGCGGCCGGCCTCGCCGAGCGCGCCGAGGTCCAGATCGCCTACGCCATCGGCGTCGCCGATCCGGTGAGCGTGAGCGTCGACACCTTCGGCACCGCGCGCATCGACGAGGAGCGCATCGCGCAGCTCATCCGCGAGCACTTCCCGCTGAAGCCCCGCGGCATCATCGAGCACCTCGACCTGCTCAAGCCCATCTACCGCCGCACCGCGGCTTACGGCCACTTCGGCCGCGAGGACATGGGCTTCCGCTGGGAGCAGACCGACAAGGCGTCGGCCCTGCGCACCGCGGCGGGCATCAAGTAATCGCCGCGCCCGTCAGTCGACGGGCAGCCGCACGATCTCGGCGCCCAGTCGCCGCAGCTTCTCGTCGACCCGCTCATAGCCGCGGTCGATCTGGTGAATGTTGTAGATCGTGGTCTCGCCCTCGGCGGCGAGGCCCGCGATCAACAGCGCCATGCCCGCGCGCACGTCCGGGCTCTCAAGCCGGCCGCCGCGCAGGGGCGTGGGTCCGACGACCACGACGCGGTGCGGATCGCACAGGATGATCTGCGCGCCCATGTTCTGCAGGTGGTCCACGAAGAACATGCGCCCCTCGAACATCTTCTCGAAGAAGAGCACGGTGCCTTTGCACTGCGTCGCGACCGTGATCACGATGGACATCAGGTCCGTCGGGAACGCGGGCCACGGCGCGTCGTCGATCTTGGGCACGTGGCCGTGCAGGTCGCGCCGGATCTCCATGGACTGACCCGCGGGCACGTGCAGGCGATCACCCTCGATCTCGACGTGAATGCCGAGCTTCTCGAAGGTCATTCGGATCATCCGCAGGTGGTCAGGCACCACGCGCTCGATCGTGATCGCGCTGTTCGTGACAGCGGCGAGGCCCACGAACGACCCAATCTCCAGATAGTCGCTGTCGATGGTGTGGTCGCAGCCCTTGAGCGCGGGCACGCCACGGATCGTCATCGTGTTCGAGCCTACGCCCGAGATCTCAGCGCCCATCTTCGAGAGCATCCGGGCCACACCGCAGACGTGCGGCTCAGACGCCGCGTTCCGCAGGACGACCGTGCCCTCGGTCAGGGCTGCGGCCATCAGCGCGTTCTCGGTCGCCGTCACGGACGCCTCGTCGAGCATCACGTCCGCGCCGTGCAGCCGGCCGGCCTTGAGCTCGTACCCTTTGCCGACGTTCACCTGAGCGCCGAGCGCTTGCAGGATCTGGAAGTGCGTGTCCACTCGGCGGCGCCCGATGACGTCGCCGCCCGGGGGAGGCAGGTTGACGCGCCCGAAGCGCGCGACGAGCGGCCCTGCGAACAAGATCGACGCACGAACGCGCCGGCACTGCTCCGCATCGAGGCGGTCAGGGTCCACGCCCGCCGCGCAGATCCGCACGTCGTTCGGGCCGAGCCACTCCACAGTGCAGCCCAGGTGGGCGAGCACGGCGCACATGACCTCGACATCGCGGATGCGAGGCACGTTGCGGAGCGTGACCGGCTCCGCCGTGAGCAGCGTGGCAGCGAGCGCCGGCAGCGCCTCGTTCTTGTTGCCGCCGGGCGTAATGCTGCCCGACAGGCGTCGGCCCCCCTGAATGACGAACTTCTCCACGCCTTCACTCCTCTACGGTCGAAATATGGACCTTGTTTGAAGCGCATTCACCCGCTCACGCCCCGGTGCGCTCGGCCACTTCGCCCTCGGCGTCCACCTGCCCCGCGCGGACGCGAAAGAGGCGAGCGGCTCGAGGCACGCGCAGCACGGCGGCGTCCGTCGTCGTGATCAGCACCTGACCTCGATACCCGTGAAGCAGCGCGAAGAGGCGCTCATTTCGGCGGGGATCAAGCTCACTCGACACGTCATCCAGCAGGAGCACTGGCGTCAAGGCGAAAAGGGCCTCGAGCAGCCTGATCTCGGCGATCTTGAGCGCGAGCACGAGCGCCCGCTGCTGTCCCTGGCTCGCATAGAGCCGCCCAGAGCGCCCCTGGACCTCGATGCCCAGGTCGTCTGCCTGCGGACCACGCTGCGTGTGGCCTCGCTCACGGTCGCGCGCGCGGTCGTCCTCGAGCGCTGCGCGGTGCGCCTCGGGTGCGTCCGAGTCGACGCTCGGGCGGTAAACGACGCGCGCGGTCACGCCCTCACCCGCGATCTCGCTGAACGTCTCCGCGACCTGGGGCGCGAAGTCCTCGATGAACCGACGCCTCGCCGCGACCAAGGCCGCTGCGTGCCCCGCCAAGGTCCACTCGAAGGCCTCGACCACGTCCGATGCCGCCCCTGTCCGCAAGAGCTCGTTACGGGCCTCCAGCGCCCGCTTGTGAGTGGCGGTTGTCTGCAGGTGACCCGGTCGCCCTGTGAAGATCGCGCGGTCCAGATACCGTCGCCGCTCGGCGGGCGCGGCGCGCACCAGCCCCGCGTCGTCGGGCGTGAACACGACCACAGCGAGCGCGCCGAAGTAGTCTGCCGGCTTGGCGAGCTTGCCCTCGCGCAGCGACTGTCGCGCACCCTCGACCACGCGCACCGCGAGCTTGTGGACGAGCGCGTCTCGCTCGATCTGCGCCTCGACCTGCGCGGTCTTCGCGCCGAAGCGCACCAGCTCAGTCAGTCGGGCTGCGCGCAGCGGCCGCAGCGTCGCGAGCCACCACGCGGCCTCGAGCACGTTCGTCTTGCCCTGCGCGTTCTCGCCCTCGAAGACGTTAAAGCCGGGGCTGAGGGCGAGCCGTCGTACCTCGAGGTTACGAAAGCCGTCCCAAGCGAGCTCGCGCAGGTGCACCCGCGCGGTTCAGAGGCGCATCGGCATGACGACGAACAGGTCATCGTCGTTGCCAAACTCGCGGATCAGGCCGGGGGAGAGCGCCTCGTTGAGCTGCAGCACGACCTTGTCGGCGGACAGCACCGTCAGGATCTCGATCACGTACTTCGAGTTGAACGCGATCGCGAGGTCGCCGCCCTCATAGCCCTCGATCTCGATCTCCTCGCGCGCCTTGCCCAGGTCGGGGTTGTCGCTGACGAGCGTGAGCTTGAGCCGCGTGAGCTCAAGGCGCATGCCGTGCGTTCGCTCGCTGGCGAGGATCGAGATGCGCTTGATCGCCGCGAGGAGCGGACCGCGCTCGAGCACCACCTTGCGCTCCGTGGCGCGCGGGATGACCTGCGTGTAGTCGGGGAACGCGGCGTCGATCAGGCGCACGAACAGCACGAGCTCGCCCGCCTTGAGCACCAGGTTGTTCGACAGGAAGCCGAGCTCGACCTCAGGCCCGACCTCGTCGAGCAGGCGCTTGACCTCGGCGACACCCTTGCGCGGGATGATCACGCCGTCTCGCGCGTCGAGCGCACGGTCCGCCCGGCTCAGGTCCCGCTCGCTCTGGCTGAGCCGGTGACCGTCGGTCGACACCATCCGGACGCGTCCACCACCCAGGCTGTGGAAGAACACGCCGTTCAGGTTCGGGCGGGACTCTTCGATCGACACCGAGAACTGGGTCCGCTCGATGAGCGCCTTGAGCGCGAGGCCGTCCACAGGCGTCAGCGCCTGACCCGCCGCGCTCGGCAGGTTCGGGTAGCCGTCCGCCGGGATGCCGAGCAGCACGAACTCTGCGGTCTTGCAGCGCAGCACCACGCGGGCGTCGTCGTCGACCGTGATGGAGACCTCGTCGCCCGGCAATGTCCGCGCGATCTCGTAGAGGCGCTTGCCGTCGACGGTCACCCGGCCGGGCCGTTCGACGCGGGCCGGCATCACGCCGTCGAAGGTGATGTCGAGGTCCGTCGCTGCGATCCGCAGCCCGCCTTCGGGCCGCGCCTCGAGCAGCGCGTTGGAGAGCACGGGCATCGTGGCCTTGCGGTTGAGGACACCCTGAACGCGAGCGAGCCCTCGAGCGAGGGCCTCCTTACCGACGACGATCTGCATCACGCGGCTCCATGGGCCCGAGGCCCGGCGAGTCAAGGGCAAGTGGCATACCAGAAGAACGCCCTGCGGTCGATGTACAAGTTGTTCAAGAGAAAAGAGTGAGATCTCTCCATACAGGATTCATCACAGGCGCTGTGCACGCTGGGGAGAACAGCGCGCAAGCTTGAGCATCCGTCGGATCCGGGCCGTCGCCCATGTTGAGCCGGCGTGGGATAATCTGTGGACACATCGGGGAGAGCGGTGGACGGGGCGCCGTCCCCAGCAAGCGCACAGGTTCTCCATCGATTCTCCACAGGCCTCTTCACACCGTGGGCGCTCAAGTCAGAGGCCAAAAAGGGCCAAAAAAAACCCGGCACATTGGCCGGGTCTCGAGGGGCTTCAGCCCGTGATTCTCCGCTCGAGGGTGCGCATCAATGTCTGCATGGCGGCGTCGTGCTCCAAGGCCATCGCGATCTTCTTGCAGGCGTAGATCACGGTGGTGTGGTCCTTGCCGCCGAGCGCCGAGCCGATGGCTGGATAGGACGCTTGCGTGATTCGGCGGCACAGGTACATCGCGATGCTGCGCGGCTGCGTGATCTGCTGCTGGCGGCGAGTGCCTCGCAGGTCATCGACGTTCAGGTCGAAGTGCTGCGCGACCGCGTGAACGATCGACTCAAGCGTGGGGCCGCGCTCCGTGTCCGAGGCGAGCCGCGAGAGGACCTCGGAGACCAGCTCCCGCGTCAGGTTGCGGCCGCGCAGGTTCGCGTAGGCGACGGTCCGCGTGAGCGCGCCCTCAAGCTCGCGGACGTTGGTCCGAATCCGCTGCGCGATCTGAAAGGCGATGTCTTGGTCGAGCTCGAAGCCCTCGCGCGAGGCCATGCGCTCGAGGATCGCCACGCGCGTCTCGAGGTCCGGGGTGGAGATGTCCGCGATCATGCCCCAGTTGAAGCGCGACCGCAGGCGCTCCGTAAGGCCCGAGATTTCGGCGGGTGAGCAGTCGCTCGTGAGGATGACCTGCTTGCGCGCCTGGTGCAGCGCGTTGAAGGTGTGAAAGAACTCCTCCTGCGTGCGCTCCTTGCCGCCGAGCACATGCACGTCGTCGACGAGCAAGACGTCCGACTGCGCCCGATAGAGGTCGCGGAACGCGTGCATCTGCGTAGCGGGCGCGCCGTTGCGCAGGCTGCTGACGACTTGGTTCGTGAACTCTTCGGCGCTCACGTAGGTGATGCGCAGGCTGGGGTCGTTCGCGCGGATCTTGTGGGCGATCGCGTGCAGCAAGTGCGTCTTGCCCAAGCCCGTCCCGCCGTAGATGTACAGCGGGTTGTAGTTGCGCGACGGGCTCTTGGCCACGCTCTCGCAGGCGGCGAACGCCATCTCGTTGGACCCGCCGACCACGAACGTGTCGAAGGTGTACGCGGGGTTGAGCGGGAAGCTTCGCGTGAGCTGAACGCCCGACACCTCGCCCGCCGTCACGACGGGCGCGTCGATCGCCGCGATTGTGGCCTCGGGGGGGGCGCTCGGGGGGAGCGGCGCGGGCGCGGGCGCTGCGATGACCTTCACCGTGACCTGTACGGGCCGACCGAGCTCAAGGGCGGCGCAGTCTCGGATGACGTCGCCGTAGTGGTCGGAGATCCAGTCGCGGAGGAACGCGTCCGCGATGCCGAGGTGTAGGTGGTCTTCCGTCACCTCGATGGGCGAGAGAGGCCCAAAGAAGCGCTCGAAATTCTCGCCCCTGATATGGATTCCGATGCGCGATCGGATGCGGTCCCAGATGTGGTTCACGTCGTTCCCGAAGCACGGCATAGAGGCGGGCTGTGGGCGCTTCTCGCGTGGTGCGAGGGCCTCAAGAGTCCCCTCCTGCCCGTTCCGTTGGCAGTCGTAGCCGGCCGTCGAGGTCGCCTCGTCCGGTGGCGTGGGGGCCGATCTAGCGACGCACTCCCCCCCCTCGCAACCTCTTTTTCCGGGAAACGGAAAACCGCTTTTGAGTTGGCGAGTTGTCCCTCCAGATCGACAGCAACACATGAAGTCCTAGGGTCTTGGCTGTTGAAATCAGGGGGGTTTCTCGAGGGCTCGGATCCGGGCCGCTCGCCGGATCCCACGTGCGCCGAGATCCGACGTCGCGGTGTTGACACGGTCGGCCGTCTGTGATTGCATCGCGCGCCTTTTTCAGGCCTTTGTTCTCCCTAGAGAGGTCTCTCATGAAGCGTACTTACCAGCCCCACCGGACCCCCCGCCTTCGCACGCACGGGTTCCGCGCCCGCATGTCGACCAAGAACGGCCGCGCTGTCCTGAACCGCCGCCGTCAGAAGGGCCGCAAGCGGATCGCCGTCACGACCTACAAGAAGTGAGCGGGGCGGGCGACGAGGGCTTTCCGAAGCGCCTCCGCCTCAGAAAACGCCGAGAGTATCTGCTCGTCCAACGAGTGGGACGCCGCATGAACTCGGCGCACTTCGTCTTTTACCTGCGTCCGAACGGCGGCCGGCCCGCGCGTCTCGGCATCACTGTGAGCCGCAAGGTCGGCAAGGCCCATGACCGCAACCGCGTCAAGCGCTTGCTGCGCGAGGTCTTCCGGCGGTCGCGCGCGCTGATGCCTGTGGGGGTCGACATCGTCGCTGTCGCGCGGAGCGAGCAGACTTGCCCCACGCTGGACGAGACGCGCGCCGAGCTCTTAGGCGCCGTCGTCAAGCGCAAGGCGCCGACCCAATAATATGTGGCGCATCTTCGTGGCGCTTCTGCGATTGTACCGCCGCGCGATCTCGCCCCTCTTGCCGCCGGCGTGTCGATTTACCCCGTCGTGCTCCGTCTACGCCATCGAGGCGTTCACAGTGCACGGCTCGCTCGGCGGCTTGACGCGGACCGTTCGCCGCCTGAGCCGCTGTCACCCGTGGCACCCAGGCGGGCATGACCCCGTGGACACCCCATGAACCAGATCCCCGAACCTCAAGACCCCTCGGATACGCGGCGCCTCCTCACGGCGGTCGGTCTGTCGATCGCCGTGATGCTCGTGTGGACGTGGCTCTTTCCGCCGCCCCCTCCCCCGCCGCCGACCTCCGGAGACGGCTCGACGGCGGCCAGCGTCGCGACCCCGGCCACGCCGACCGGCGCCTCGCCCGCGAGCGTGGCTGCGGCCTCCGCAGACGCTCTCAAGGACGTCGCTGAGGAGACGAAGACCCTCGTCGCAAGCTCGGGCCACGAGCTCGTGGTCACCAACCGCGACGGCCAGGTGCAGGCGTGGGACCTGACCGAGGCGCAGTACCGCAAGGCGAGCGGCCCAGACGCACGGGCGCTGCGGATGGTGGAGCCCCCGAGCGCGGGCCAGCAGCGGGGCGTGTTCCTGCCGCCGCGCGTCGAGCTGAGCCTCGACGGCAAGGAGACGGCGCTCCCCTACGCGCTCTCGGTTGACGGCGAGTCGGTCGTCGCGCGCGCCAAAGACTCTGCGTCGGGCGTCGAGATCGAGCGCGTGTTCAAGCCGGGTGCCGCACCCTATACCTTCGAGGTCACGCTTCGGCTGAGGAACTCGTCTGCACGCGCGGTGCCCTATGAGGTCGGCGCGCTCCTGCGGGGCGCCCAGAAGGACAGCGAGGCGAGCACCGGGCTGCTGGCGCTCTTTGCGCCGCCTGTGCACCTCTTCGAGGGCGTCTGTCAGACCGCGGAGTCGCTCGAGCGGCAGACCCTGGACGTCGTCGCCTCTAACGTCGCGTCGGATGATGCGTCGGACAAGCCCACTTTCTCGAACGGCGTCCGCTGGGCGGGCGTGGACAACCGGTACTTCCTGACGGCGTTCGTGCCGGACGCGCAGGGCATCGAGCGGTGCGAGTACGCGGTCGGCGGGGCGGCTGCGCGCGTGACGCCCGACCAAATGACGAGCGAGTTTCGGTACCTCTCGACCCGCGTCGCCCTGCCGGGGGGTGAGGTGGCCGCGGGCCAAACGGTCGAGCGCACCTTCACCCTCTACGGTGGTCCGAAGAAGCTGGACGCGCTCGAGAGCATGACGCCGAGCCTCGACGCCGCCGTGGACTTCGGCTGGCTGAGCACGCTCGCGCTGCCGATGCTCAAGGTGATGCAGTGGTTCTACGGCCTGCTGCCGAACTGGGGCGTGGCGATCATCTTGCTGACCGTCTTGGTCAAGCTTCTCACGCTGCCGCTGACTGTGAGCCAGAACCGCTCGATGGCGGGCATGAAGGCCTTGGCGCCGAAGGTCGAGGAGATCAAGAAGCGGTACCCCTCGGAGCCGATGCGGGCGAATCAAGAGGTCATGGAGCTCTACAAGGCCAACGGCGTGAACCCGCTCTCGGGCTGCCTGCCGATGCTGCTCATGATGCCCGTCTACTTCGCCCTCTATAAGACGATCTACTCCGCGGTGGAGCTCTACCACGCGGAGCTGGGCGGCTGGATCACGGACTTGTCGGCCGCCGACCCCTACTTTGTCCTGCCCCTGGTGCTCGGCGCCGCGATGTTCGTGCAGACGCGCATGACGCCGTCGGGCGGAGACCCCGTGCAGCAGAAGATCATGCAGACCTTCATGCCGGTGTTGTTCACCGCCATGATGCTCTTCCTGCCGAGCGGTCTCGTGGTCTACATCCTCGCCAATACGCTGCTCGGTATCCTGCAGCAGCACTATCAGAACGGCCTCGCCGCCGCGGCTCCTAAGGTTGAGGTCGTGGACGGGGTCGGCAGAAGAGGTTGAACGTGAAGACGTCGAAGAATGATCCCCAGAGCTTGGCCAGCGAGTTTGTCTCGGGCGTGCTCTCCCGCATGGGTGTTGCCGTAAAGATCTCGTCCGTGCCGACGGACGACGAGGCCGCGGACGCGGGCCGCATCGATCTGAAGATCGACGGCGCGCCTGAGCACCTCGCGGGGCAGCGCGACTTCTGGATCTCGCTGGGCATGCTCGCGAGCCAGAACGTGAGCCGCGGTCAGACGCAGCGCTCAAAGGTCTACCTGAACCTGGGCGACGTGGTCGCGGGGCAGGCGGGCGAGGCGCCCCGCGTCGAGCGGAGTGAGCGTCCCGAGCGGAGTGAGCGCCCCGAGCGCGGCGAGCGCCCCGAGCGCGCCGACCGGCCTGAGCGCGCGCCGCGACCCGCCCCCGTGCAGCGCGCCGCGCGCGCCGCCGACAGCGATCCCGAGGCGTTCCTGGCCGATCTGGCGGCGGAGATCGCCGAGGTCGTGCGCCAGACCGGCAGCCGCGCCGTCATCGAGCGGCTCGGCAACACCGAGCGTCGCGCCGTGCACACGGCGCTGGCGGACGCCGAGGGTGTCCGCACGCGGAGCGAGGGCTCCGAGGCGAACCGTCACCTGCTCGTCGAGCCGGTTCGCTGAGTTCAAAGGTCGGGTGAGGAGCAGCGCATGAGCGAGACGCAGAACGACGGCGGGGCGGGCGAGAGCAACCCCGAGTACAACGCGAGTAACATCCGGGTGCTCAAGGGGCTCGAGGCCGTCCGCAAGCGGCCGGGCATGTACATCGGCGATCCGAACGACGGCACGGGCCTGCACCAGCTGGTCTACGAGGCGGTCGACAACTCGATCGACGAGGCGCTCGCGGGCTACTGCGACAAGGTCTCCGTCGTGCTGCACCTCGATGGGAGCTGCTCGGTCGAGGACAACGGCCGCGGCATCCCCGTCGACATGCACGCCGAAGAGGGGCGGAGCGCGGCTGAGGTCATCATGACCGTGCTGCACGCCGGCGGTAAGTTCGACGACAACTCGTACAAGGTCTCGGGCGGTCTGCACGGCGTCGGCATCTCGTGCGTGAACGCGCTCTCGGTGGACCTCGAGCTCGAGATTCATCGCGATGGCGGTCGGCACACCCAGCGCTACTCCCGCGGAGAGCCTCTCGCGCCGCTCGCGCGCATCGGGGACTCGAGCCGCACTGGCACGCGCATTCGCTTCAAGCCCGACGCCGAGATCTTCGGCGAGGTCATCGAGTTCAACTTCGACACGCTGTCCCAGCGCCTGCGCGAGCTGTCATTCCTCAACCGTGGCGTCTACATCACGATCGAAGACGAGCGCGGCGAGGGCAAGCGGCACGACTTCAAATACGAGGGCGGCATCGGCTCGTTCGTCGAGCACCTCAACAAGAACAAGTCGCCCGTTCACCCGACGATCTACTTCGACATCGAGAAGGACGGCGTCGGCGTCGAGGTCGCGATGCAGTGGAACGACTCCTACCAGGAGAACATCCTCTGCTTTACGAACAACATCCGAAACCGAGACGGCGGCACGCACCTGTCGGGCTTCAAGGACGGCTTGACGCGCACGCTGAACACCTACTCGACGGACGAGAACCTGCTCAAGGGGCTCAAGACCACGCTCTCGGGCGACGACATGCGCGAGGGCCTGACGGCGATCATCTCGTGCAAGGTCCCCGACCCCAAGTTCGACAGCCAGACGAAGGGCAAGCTCGTCTCGTCTGAGGTCAAGCCGCTGGTGCAGTCGGCGCTGAGCGAGTACCTGCGCGACTGGCTGCTCGAGCACCCGCAGGACGCGCGCAAGCTCATCATGAAGGCCATCGATGCCGCGCGCGCCCGTGACGCGGCTCGAAAGGCGCGCGAGACGGTGCGCCGCAAGGGGGCGCTCGACTCCGCCGCGCTGCCGGGCAAGCTGGCGGACTGTCAGGAAAAAGACCCCGCTAAGTCGGAGCTCTACCTCGTCGAGGGTGACTCCGCAGGCGGCTCGGCCAAGCAGGGCCGCGACCGCGCAAGCCAAGCAATCCTGCCCTTGCGCGGCAAGATCTTGAACGTAGAGCGCGCGCGCCTCGACAAGATGCTGTCGAGCGAGGCGATCACGATGCTCATCACCGCGCTCGGTACGGGCATCGGCACAGACCTCTTCGACGTCGCGAAGCTGCGGTACCACCGCATCATCATCATGACGGACGCCGACGTCGACGGCTCGCACATCCGGACGCTGCTGCTGACCTTCTTCTATCGGCAGATGCCCGAGGTCATCGAGCGCGGGCACCTCTACATCGCGCAGCCGCCGCTCTTCCGCGTCAAGAAGGGCAAGCAGATCGGCTACGTGAAGAACGAAGATCTGCTCCACAGCTACCTGATCGACGCCGGCGCGCGCGCGCTGAAGATCCGCACGCAGGCGGGGACCGTGCTTGAGGGCGACACGCTCCGCAACGTGGCCTTGAAGCTCGAGGCCTACTACACGGAGCTGAAGAAGGTGCTGCGGCGCGCGGACGAGGCCGTGCTCGACGCGATCCTGCAGGCGGGCCAGCTTGAGGCGGAGCATGTCCGTTCGCCCGAGGCGCTCGTCAAGGTCGCGGAGCGCGCTCAAGCGGCGATGACGCGCCTCTACGGTCCCGAGGGCCGCTTGGTGTGGGACGCGCCGGAGCAGGACGCCACGCCGGACGCCGAGGGCAACGCGACCTGGCGCCTCGTCGTTCGTAGCCGCCTGCGCGGGGGTGAGCGACGCACCGAGATTGACCGCGGCTTCGTGCGGCACGCCGCCTTCGAGGTGCTGCGCGGCCACCTGCGCGCGCTCGAGGTGCTCGGCCCCGCGCCCTATTTCATCCCGAGCGAGGACACCGAGACGGAGCTCGCGTGGGCCGACCGTGTGCTCGAGGCCGTGCTCGTCGCGGGCCGCAAGGGCAACGATATCCAGCGCTACAAGGGTCTCGGTGAGATGAACCCCGAGCAGCTCTGGGAGACCACGATGAACCCCGAGATCCGCACGCTCCTTCAGGTGCGGGTCGAGGACATGGTTGAGGCGGACGGGCTGTTCAACACCCTGATGGGCGATGACGTCGAGCCGCGGCGCGCCTTCATCGAGGAGAACGCGCTCAAAGTGCGGAACCTCGACGTCTGACGCCCGGAGGTCTGCCCATGGACACGGCCTACCTCGCCGCCGTGGAGCGGGCCTTTCTGCAGCGCGCCGGGCGCGGTCTGATGCTCTCGCCTGCGGACATCGCTCTGGTGACTCAATGGGCGCGGGCCGGGGTGCCCGTGGGCGTTGTCCTCGAGGGCATCGAGGCCGCGTTCGTCCGGCCGCCGAGCCGCGCTCCGCGTGGGCTCTCCTATGTGCGTGCGAGCGTCGAGGCGGCGTTCTCTGCTTACCGTGCGCGTCAAGCGGGCGGCGGGGCGAGCGGTCCGGCCGCGCCGAGGGCCGTGGCCGAGCCCGCGGCGCGGCGCCTCACTGAGGCGGCCGAGGCTCAGGCCGACGCGCTCGTCGCGCAGGCGCTCCGCGACGCGGCGCGTGCCTGCGAGGCCCTCGGTGAGCTGGCCGACGCCGCCTCGGTCGACGCGATCGAGCGCGCGCTGCTTGACCGGCTCCGCGCCCACTTGAGTCCGTCGGACGCCGGCGCGATGCTGAGGGAGATCGACGCGCGCTGTGCGCAGGAGCGGCGAGGGTCGTCGCCTGAGGTGTGGCTCAGCGTGCGTGAGGCTCAGTTCGAACGTGCGCTGCGGGCGCGGGCAGGGCTGCCCGCGAGGCTCGCGGACATCGGAGGGGGTGGATTTTGACGAGAGAGTGCGGGGTTTGCGGGAACGAGCGGGTCGTCGTCACGCCCGCCGACGACGCGCTGAGCGCGACGCCCTGCGTTTGCCAGCGTCCCTGCAGCCAGTGCGGCGACGTCGGGTTCACCTTTGCGCGGGACGAGCAAGGCTACGAGCGGGCCGTCCCCTGCGCCTGCCGAGAGGTCGAGAAGCGCGCGCGCATGTTGACCGAGGCGAACCTGCCGGTGCGCTACGCGAGAGCCCGGCTCGATACGTTCGAGACGCGCGAGCCGTGGCAGGGCGCAGCGCTCTCCCTCGCGTACGGCTTCGCGCGCGAGTTCGAGGCGGGTGTCCGGGGGCTCCTGTTCTACGGGCGCAGCGGCACCGGCAAGACCCACCTGAGCGCCTCGATCATCCGGTATCTGGTTGTTCAGCGCGGAATCCGGGCGCGCTTCATCGAGTTCAAGCACCTGATCTCAGACCTGCGAGAGACCTTCAGCGGCCCCACGTCGTCATCGAGCCTCACTACGCCCTTAGTGCTCGTGCCCCTGCTCGTCATCGACGAGCTCGGCAAGGGCGCTCGTCGAGAGTGGGAGCAGGACGTCCTCGACGAGCTCGTTAGCCGCCGCTACAACGCCAAGCGGACGACCCTCTTCACGACGAACTATCAGGTCGGCGCAGGTGCCCGTGCGCCCGGCGAGGAGTCGCTTGAGGAGCGCGTCGGCACTCGCATTTACTCTCGCCTAGCCGAGATGTGCCGTGCCCATCCGATGAACGGCGACGATCAACGCCGCGCCACGGACGGCCGGCCACTTCAACGAGGTTGACGTTCCGCGGCTGATCGGGTAGACCGCCGCGACTTTGTAACTTGGGGCCACTGGCATGCAGTCGTCGTCACTCCCGGTGGCGCTCATGTCGATGATCGACATCGACGCCTCGATCTTGTTTCAAGCCGCGATCGTGCTGGTGTTGTTCGCGATCCTGCGCCCGCTCGTCTTCGAGCCGTTCCTGCAGTCCTCAGCGCTGCGCCTCGCGAAGACCGATGAGGCGCGCCGTGAGGCCGAGAACATGGCCGCTCGCGCGCAGGCGATGGTCGCGAAGTACGAGGCCGAGCTCGCGTCTGCCCGTGCCGCAGCGCACGCGGCGCGAGGCGAGCTCCGCGCCGAGGGACAGCGCCACAAGGACGCGACTGTCACCGCAGCGCGCGCGGCCTCGGCCGAGCAGCTCAACGCGCTGCGCGAGACCCTCGACGCTGATACGACGCGGGTCCGCGCCGACCTTTCCGGTCAGGTTGAGGCGCTCTCCAAGGCGATCGTCGACCGAATCTTGGGGCGCGCCGCATGAAGCACCACCGTCAGACGCTGACGCTCGGCTGGGTCGCTTTGCTCTCGCTGACTGCGCCTGCCTTCGCCGCCGGCGGGGGCGAGGTCGGCTGGAGCAAGACGATCTTCCACGGCGTGAACGCCGCGATCCTGTTCTACATCATCTATCGTTTTTTCGGACCCAAGGTCACCGCGGGTCTGCAGAGCAAGAGCAAGCAGGTCGCGCGAGACATCGACGAGGCGACCCGCCTGCACGCTGAGGCCTCGGCCCGGCTCGCGGCTGCCGAGGCGGACCTGGCTGCGCTTGCGGGCAAGGCCGAGGCACTGCTTGCCGACCTGCGGCGCGAGGGCGAGGCGGAGCGCGACAAGCTGGTCGCGCAGGCCAAGGCCGAGGCGGAGCGCATCACGGCTGAAGCGGAGCGCACAGCGCGGAGCGAGATCGCGCGGGTCAAGGCGCGCCTTGAGGCAGAGTTGGGTGAAATGGCGGTCGAGGCCGCGGCGCGTGCGCTGCGCGAGAAGACCACGCCGGCAGACCAGCGGCGCTTGGCGGTGGAGTACTTGACCCGCCTCGAAGAGCGGAGCTGAGGGCAGCATGAAGTCATCGACCATCGCCCTGCGTTACTCTCAGGCGGTCTTGGCGCTCGCCACCGACCGCAAGCAGCACGAGCAGATCGGCCGGGAGCTCGACCGCGTCGCGGCCGTGTTCGCGGGCTCGGACGAGCTGCGCGCGCTGAGCCGCAACCCCAAGTTCAGCGTGGCGGACCGCAAAGCGATCGTGAGCGAGCTGCTCAAGCGCCTGATGGTCAGCCCGATCACGCGCAACTTCGTGATGCTGATCACGGAGAAGGGGCGCCTGCAGCACATCGCCGAGATCGTCGCGGCATACCACGACCAGGCGGACGCTCAGGCGGGACGCATCCGCGCGCAGGTCACCGTGGTCGCCCCGCTCGCCGAGCTTGAGGCGGCCCGGCTCCGCACCGTCCTGCAGAAGATGACGGGCAAGCAGGTCGTGCTCGAGCAGCAGGTGGACCCCTCGATCATCGGCGGCGTGGTGACGCGCGTCGGTGGACGGATCTACGACGGCAGCGTGCGCGCGCAGCTCGAGTCGCTGCGCACGCGCCTGCGAAGCCCCGCCGCCTGACGTTCAGCGTCAGCGGTCCCCGATTTCACGCAATCACGGCCCGGGCTTTGACCCGGACACGAAAACGGAGCACGAGCGATGGAGCTCAAGGTCGAGGAAATCAGCCGGATCATCCGGAAGCAGATCGAAGACTACGAGAAGCAGGTCGAGGTCAGCGAGACCGGGACCGTCCTCTCGGCGGGCGACGGCATTGCCCGTGTCTACGGCCTCGAAAAGGCTATGGCGGGCGAGCTCCTTGAGTTCCCCCATGGCGTGCTCGGCATGACGCTGAACCTCGAAGAGGACAACGTCGGCGTGGCGCTCTTGGGTGACGCGACGCGCATCAAAGAGGGCGACGAAGTCCGCCGCACGGGCCGCATCGTGGACGTGCCGGTCGGCGAGGCGCTGCTGGGCCGCGTGGTGAATGCGCTCGGTCAGCCGATCGACGGCCTCGGCGCCATCGACAGCCCTCACCGCCGCAAGGTCGAGATCAAGGCGCCGGGCATCATCCGTCGCCAGTCGGTGCATGAGCCGCTGCAAACGGGCCTCAAGGCCATCGACTCGATGGTGCCGATTGGCCGCGGTCAGCGTGAGCTCATCATCGGCGACCGTCAGACGGGCAAGACGGCCGTCGCGATCGACACGATCATCAACCAGAAGAACACGGGCGTTTACTGCATCTACGTCGCCATCGGCCAGAAGCAGTCGACCGTGTCGCAGGTCGTCGAGAAGCTGAAGCAGCAAGGCGCGATGGAGTACACGACGGTCGTCGCCGCCGCCGCCGCCGAGCTTGCGCCCCTGCAGTTCTTGGCGCCCTACACGGGCTGCACGATCGGCGAGTACTTCCGTGACAACGGCAAGCACGCCCTGATCATCTACGATGACCTGTCCAAGCAGGCGGTCGCCTACCGCCAGATGTCGCTCCTCCTCCGCCGCCCGCCGGGCCGCGAGGCTTACCCGGGCGACGTCTTCTACCTGCACAGCCGCTTGCTCGAGCGCGCCGCCAAGATGTCCAAAGAGGACGGCGGCGGCAGCCTGACGGCGCTCCCGATCATCGAGACGCAGGCGGGCGACGTGTCGGCGTACATCCCGACCAACGTGATCTCGATCACGGACGGCCAGATCTTCCTGGAGACGGACCTCTTCTACTCGGGCATTCGGCCCGCCATCAACGTCGGTATCTCCGTGTCCCGCGTCGGTGGCTCGGCGCAGACGAAGATGATGAAGCAGGTCGCGGGCACCCTTCGCCTTGACCTCGCTCAGTTCCGCGAGATGGCGGCGTTCGCGCAGTTCGCCAGCGACCTCGACAAGAACACGCAGCAGCAGCTCGCTCGCGGTGAGCGGCTCGTGGAGCTGCTCAAGCAGGGGCAGTACAAGCCCATGTCCGTCGAGCACCAGGTGCTCATCATCTACGCGGGCACCAAAGGCTTCGTTGACCACCTGCCGCTCAAGGCGCTCGCCAAGTACGAGCGTGAGCTCATCGAGCACTTCGAGTCCAAGCAGGCGGGCTTGATGGGCACGCTTCGTCAGGAGAAGGCCATCAGCGGCGACTCGGACAAGGCTCTGCGCGCTGCCCTCGACGCGTTCAACAAGGAATTCGTCGCCTGAGCAGGCGGAGGACGCGATGCCGAGCCTAAAGGCCATTCGAAAGCGGATCTCGTCGGTCCGCAACACGCAGAAGATCACGCGGGCGATGAAGCTCGTGTCTGCGGCGAAGCTGCGGCGCGCGCAGAACGCGATGATGGAGCTGCGTCCGTACGCCGCGAAGCACCGTGAGCTGCTGGGCACGCTCGCTCGCATGGCGCTTGAGCAGGGCGAAGCGGATGTTCACCCGCTGATGACGCCGCGCGAGTCTGTCAAGGCCGTCGCGATTTTGGCCATGAGCAGCGATCGCGGCATGTGCGGCGGGTTCAACGCCTCGGCCTTCAAAAAGGCGCTCGAGGTCGTGCGTGAGCGTCGCGCTGCAGGCCAAAAGGTCGTGGTCGTTACGGCGGGCAAGCGCATCTCGCTCTCGCTGCGCAAGGCGGGCGTCGAAGTCGCCGTGGACTACGGGGACATCATCTCGTGCGCGCAGCAGGCCAAGGTCCGCGAGATCACGCAGGGCCT
>CANLBD010000008.1 GCA_947488215.1 Myxococcales bacterium
CGAAGTGGGGTGTCTCGAGGGTGCGCCACGTCGGGGCGGGCTGCCCGCTCAGAGCGGGCCGCGGGCCGAGCGCTGAGAGCACAACCAGGGCGAAACTGAAAATCAGCGCAGACCGACGCAGGCGTTCCCAGAGGCTGCGCTCGTGAGCGGCGGGCGTCATCGCGGGGGTTATAGCAGGCGACGGCGGTTGCTGCGCGTCCCGTGGGTGCTACGATGAAGCGGCAAAGGAGCGAAGGCATGGCCGACCGAATCCTCGTCGTCGATGACGAGGCCAACCTGCGCAAGGTGCTCGCGGCGATGCTTCGTCGGGAAGGCTACGAGGTCGACACGGCCGAGGATGGCGCCGAGGCGCTGCAGATGCTCGACGAGGAGCGCTACGCGGCGGTCCTGACGGACTTGCGGATGCCGCAAGTAGACGGCATGGCTGTTCTGCGGCGCGTGATGGCGAGGACTCCGGAGACGCCGGTCGTCTTGCTGACGGCGCATGGCACGGTCGAGACGGCCGTCGAGGCGATGAAGCTCGGTGCGTTCGACTTCGTGAATAAGCCGTTCGACCAGCAAGAGCTCAGCCGCATTATCTCCAAGGCTGTGCGGACGAGCGCTCTCGCTGAGCTCGAGAGCACGACGCTCGCGCGGGGCGACGACCAGGGGCGCTTTGGCCTCATCGGTACGTCGGCTTCGATGATGCGGGTGTATGAGATCATCGAGCGCGTCGCATCGACGCCGTCGACGGTCTTGGTGACCGGAGAGAGTGGCACCGGTAAGGAGCTCGTCGCGCGGGCGCTCCACGAGCAGAGCGGGCGGGCGAGCCGGCCGTTCATTCGGGTCAACTGTGCGGCCATACCTGAGGGGCTGATCGAGTCGGAGCTGTTCGGGTACGAGAAGGGCGCGTTCACAGGCGCGGTCGCGAGCAAGCCGGGTCGGTTCGAGCTGGCGGACGGCGGCACGCTCTTTCTCGACGAGATCGGAGAGGTCTCGACCGAGATGCAGGTGAAGCTCCTGCGCGCAGTGCAAGAGAGCGAGTTTGAGCGGGTAGGTGGGGTCACCACGCGCCGTGTCGAGGTTCGGCTCGTCGCGGCGACGAACCGCGACTTGGCGCGCGACGTGGCTGATGGGAAGTTTCGCGAGGACCTCTACTATCGGCTGAACGTGGTGCCGATCGCTTTGCCACCGCTCCGCGAGCGCCCCGCCGATGTGCCTGCGCTGGCGAATCATATGCTCGTCAAGTACACGCAGCGGCTCGGGCGGCGCGGCGTGGAGCGTTTCTCCGAGGACGCTCTCCTCGCCCTGCAAGCCTACCCCTGGCCGGGCAATATTCGCGAGCTCGAGAACGTCATTGAGCGAACGCTGCTCTTCTGCGACGGGCCGGAGATCGGTGTCACAGACCTGCCCGCGGAGTTCACGGGCCGCTTGAGCGGTGCCGGTGGCCTCCCGCCCATCACGCCCTTTGTCAGTCCGAATGGCGTGACTGCGTTGAAGGATGTCGTGCGCTGGACCACGCAGGCGGTCGAGCGTGACCTGATTGAGCGCGCGCTGGGCGAGACCGCGGGCAACGTGACGCGTGCCGCTCGGCGGCTTGAGATCTCGCGTAAGAGCTTGCAAATCAAGATGAAGGAACTTGGGCTGCGCGAGCCGGAGCGGTAAGTTCTCGCCGTCGATGGGCCGGGTGGCCCGCCCTGAGTGAGCTGGAGGCTTTGCATGAAGCGGCGGCGTTTGCGCGCGATGTGGCTGGGTCTCGTCGTCTTGGTGCCCTGTGTGGCGTCGGCAGCGGTCCTGACGGACGTGGTGGACGCCGCAGACGGCGACGATCCGTTCGATGTGACCGCAGACGTCGCGTATGACCGCACGCTGCGGCGCGCGAAGATCACCCGTGAGTTCGTGTGCGATCCGGCGCTCACGCTTGACACCTGTGATAGCGCCCCATCGGGCGTGGGCGCGCTGGTGTTCGCCAAAGAGCTGCGTATTCAGCGGGTGACTCAGACGATGACGCCGCGGCTCCGGTTCGGCCTGTTTCACGACCTTGAGCTCTCGCTGGAAGTCCCGGTCGTGATCGACGACACCCAAGAGGTCCGCTTCGCGGGGAATGGTGGGGACCCCAACGGCGTCGCGGTCGACCCCACCATCAGCACGATCGCGCCGGGCGAGCGCGACGTGGTCGTGGACGGCCGCCTCGTCCTGGGACCGGACGGGCAGCCCCTGCGCGAAGACCCCGAGAACCTGTTCGACGTGCCGCAGGAGGCGCTGCCGACGCGGAGCGGTCTGGGCGATATGCAGCTCGCGCTGCGCTGGTCCCCCTTCAATCAAGAACGAGACCCGGCCCGTGCCACCTGGACGCTCGACTTTGGCTGGCGGATGCCCACAGGCGAGATCATGAAGGGCGACAACACGGGCGTCGGCCGCGGCGTTCATGGGCTCACGCTCGGCACGTCGATCGCGCGGCGCTTCGCGCACGCGGAGCCTTATGCCCGCTTGGATGGCACGCTGTTCGTGCCCGCCTCGGACTCGCTGTTCAAGGACTACCGCTTCGCGCAGGAGTACGTCGGCCCGGGGCCCGTGGCCGGCTTCATGGTCGGCACCGAGGTGGTCCCGTACGAAGACCCCGCGCGCGGCATCAAGCTCTTCTTCGACTTCGCGCTCGGCGCGCGTTACCACGCCAAAGGGCGCGACTACTCGGAGCTCTTCGACGCCTTCGCGAACGGCGGGCGCGCATGCTCTCTCGATCCGAGCGCGACGATCGATCCGAACCGCGCGTGCTACTCGGTGGACAGCAACTCCGAGCTCGCAGGTCAACCCTTCGACGGCATCACCACGGTCGAACAGTTCATGACGGCTGAGGGCCGCATCGGCTTCGGTCTGCAAGCCAGCAAGCACTTGCGCGTCGGTACGGCGCTGTCGCTCGCCCACGATACGGAGCATTTCTTGAGCAGCGCGGACGTGGGTCGCGATACGAACGGGACCGGCATCGTGGAGTCCCGCGCGGACGCAAACTGGAGCGCCGACGAGCAGAACCCGACGTATGTGCGCGCAATTGACAGCGTGGGTCGGCGTTTGCGTGTTGAAGAGACGACCGTCTTCAACGTGCAGATGAACGCGAGCCTGATGTTCTGAGCGCTACGCTCAGCGGCGCTTGTAGACCGTCCAAGTGGCGAGCGCGACAGACGCCGCCGCGAAGAGCCCGACCCAGGTCAGGTCGGCCGCGACGCTCCCCGCGAGCGGCGCGAGCGTGCGTGCATCGCCCTGCAGCGCGCCGCGGACGCCACTGACGATGTAGCTCATCGGGTTGTAGTGGAGCAGGGACGCGAGGGCGCTCCCTGGCTCGCCTGGCGGGAACATCGCGCCGGAGAGGATCCACGCAGGCAAGAGCACGATGCTCATCACGGCGTGGTAGGCCTGCGACGAGTCTGTAATCCAAGCCAGGGCGAACCCGAACGCGGCGAGGCCAACGGCGCCGAGCACCAAGAAGGCGGTCAAGGTCGCCCAGTCGATGTCCGCATAAGTAAAGCCCGCAAGCGGGGCGAGCGCGAGAAAGAGCGCGGCCTGCGTGAGGCCGACGCTCGAGACGCCCAGAGACTTGCCGAGGACCACCGCGGCGCGCGAGCCGGGGCTCACGAGCACGGACTGGAGAAAGCCCGCGTGGCGGTCTTCGATGACGGTGATCGTCCCGAAGATGCTCGCGAACAAGACCATCATCACAACGATGCCGGGGTAGAAGTACTGCATGTATCCGAGGCCGGGCGCGACGGCGTACTGGAACGTCGACGCGAAACCGCCCCCGATCAGGAGCCAGAAAACGACCGGTTGCATCAGCGCACCGACCAAGCGGCTCGGCTGGCGGAAGAAGCGAAGGAGGTCGCGGCGGGCTAAGACGGTGATGGTCGCGAGGTCGTCTCGCAGGGCAGAGGTCACGCTGGGTTCTCCGCGCTGAAGAACGCGCGCCCCGTCAGGTGCGAGAAGACCTCGGCGAGTGACGGGCGCTGCAGGTTCACGGTCTCGAGTCGGCCCGCAGGGAGGGCCTCGACGATGCGGGGGATGAGGGCGTGACCGCGTTCACAGACGATCACGACCGCGTCGGGCGTCACGCGGGCGTCGAGGTCGAGGTGCGCCTTCAACCACGCGGCGAGCTCGCTCGGGTCACGCGCGGTGAGCGTGATGACGTCACCGGAGACGGCCGCTTGAAGGCGCGCAGGGGTGTCGGTGGCGACGATGCGACCGCCATCGAGGATCGCCAGACGGTCGCAGCGCGCGGCCTCCTCGGGTCGGTGGGTGGTCATGACCATCGTGAGACCTTCGCGCTCGCGCAGCTCTGTGAGGCGGGTCCATGTCCGCTCGAACGACGCGTGGTCGAGACCGACCGTGGGCTCGTCGAGGACGAGGATCGACGGCGAGTGGACGAGCGCGCGCGCCAGCTCGAGGCGGCGACGCATACCGCCCGAGAGGGTTTTGACCTTGTCGTCGGCGCGGTCGGCGAGGTCGGCGAAGGTGAGGAGCGCCTCGATGCGCGCGCGGGCCTTGTCCGTGGGGACGCTGTGGAGGCGCGCCGTGAGGGCCAGATGCTCCCGCGGTGAGAGGTTCGGGTCGACGCTCGGGGTCTGGAAGACGACGCCCATCCGGCGCCGCATCTCGCGGCCGCCCGCCTCGATGAGGACGCCGTCGAGCCGCAAGTCGAGGGCGTCGGGCCGCAGCAGGCCGGTGAGCGCGAGGAAGGTCGTGCTCTTTCCGCTGCCGTTCGGTCCTAAGAGCCCGAAGATCTCGCCTCGGGCGACGTCAAAGTCGACGCCCTGAAGGACCGTGCGCTTGCGGTAGCCGCCGCGGAGGCCGCGGACACTCAAGAGGGGGGCTTCACCCGGCATGGAGAGGGGCTCCGTCAATCACAAGCATCGCGAAGAGCGCGGTCAGGTAAATGAGCGAGTACAGGAAGAAGCTGCGCGACCAGGACTCATTCGAATGCGCTCGCAAGCCCGCGAGCGCGAAGGCCAAAAAGCCGAGCCCCAGCGCGAGGGTCACCCAAAAATAGAGCGCGCCGGCGGCGCCGAGCGGGTAGAGCGCCAAGCTCACGGGGAGGAGCAGCACGGACCAGCCGATCGCGTGCCACTTCGTGACTTGCAGGCCGCGGACAAGGGGGAGCGTGCGAATGCCGGCGCGGGCGTACTCGCGCTCCCGGTAGATCGCGATCGCGAGGAAGTGCGGGATCTGCCAGATGAACATGATCCCGAAGAGCACGATGCCCGGCCACTCCACGCCGCCCGTCACGGCTGACCACCCGAGCAGCGGGGGCATCGCGCCGGGGATTGAGCCGACGAGCAGCGCGACAGGACCGACCTGCTTGAGCGGCGTGTAGAGGCACACGTAGCTCACGAGCGCGGTCGCTGCGAGCAGGCCGGTGGTCGGGTTCACGCCGAACGTCAGCACAGGCAGAGCGATGGCCGCGAGGGTCAGGCCGAAGTAAAGCGCCGTCTCCGGGCGGAGGCGACCCGCAGGGAGCGGGCGGTCGCGTGTCCGCGACATCAGCTTGTCCGAGTCACGCTCCAAGTAGCAATTGAGGGCGTTCGCCGCAGCGACGACTACGATGGTGCCGAGGAGCGTCGCTGCCAACTGCACGCCGGAGAGCGCACCCGGCGCGAGCCACAGGCCGCCAGTCGTGGTGATGAGCACGAGCAGCGTAATGCTGGGCTTCGCGAGCGCGAGGAGGTCGCGCCACACGGGCGGTCGCTGGGGTATGACGGCCTCGCTCATCGCGGGCGCATTTAGCGACGTGCGGTGCCGCGCGTCAAGCCGCGGCGCGGCTCACCGATAGGCTTCGAACCGCGCGCGCCCATGCTCGTTCCACCACCGCGTCCAGCGCGCCCAGCCGGACTTGCGCTCGGCCGGCGGGGCGTCGACGACGTAGCCGTAGTTCTGGTGGGTCGCACGCCGGAGCTCGGCGAGCGCACCCGCTCTGATCACGCGCTGCTCATGAAGGAGCGCGTCGATGAGCCACTCCATGCGGGGGCGTGACTGGTTGTGTGCCCACCAGCGGGTCCACTTCCAAGCCACGAAGCCAAAGTCTGCGCGCGTCAGGTCGACCAGGGCGCGGTGCGCAGCCTCTTGGAGGCCAAGCGTGGCGTCTTCGAGGAGCGGCACGATGTCGGGGAGCGCGTCGGCGACTCGCAAGCGCGCGAGCGACTCGACCGCTGCGCGCCGCGCCCGAGGCGGGCCCGCTTTGGTCTGCGCGCGCAGTCGGTCAACCGCCTCAGCGAACTGCGGCGTCCCGCGGGCCGCATCAAGGACGAAGAGGGCGACGTCCCGCACGCCGGGGTCTGCGTCGCTCAGGCGCTCAAAGGCAAGGTCAGTCGAGCCCGATGACCGGAGCGCGGTGAGCGCGTAGACCGCGTAGTAGCGAATCTCGGGCGAGAGGTGGCGACTCAACGCTTCGAGGCGCGGGACAGCCAGCGGCCCGAAGCGCGCGAAAGCGTGCAACACGCCAGAGTGGCGCTCGAAGGGGATCGTGCCTACGGGGTGCGCGAAGCGGTCGATGACGAGCTGGCCCGGGAACGCGGCGACGAGCGCGTCGAGCCCCGCCTCACCCGCGGTGAGGAGGTCAGCGGCGGCGCGCGCGAGCGCATCGGGATGGGCCTGGGAGAGTGCGCGAACGGCCAGCTCAAGCTGGGTCTCGGTGACAGCGACGGGTCCGGTCGCGCGCGGTCGCTGCGGAACCATTCTCAGAGCGGGCGCGTCGACCTCGGTGGCGGGTGCGGGCTCAGCGGTTCGAGTCGCCCGAACCTGCGGCGTCTCGGGTTCATCCGCGACAACCACCGCGCGGACATGAGGCCGCGTCTTGAGCGCATCGAGCGGGTCGAGGGGGGGCGATGCTGCCCAGTCAGCCAGTGCGAGTGGGCGGAGCTCCAAAATCGTATCGTGCGGCGCCCGAAGCGGCTCGCCGAAGACGACGCTCCGCTGCACGCGGTCAATGAGCGCTGTGACCGGCATGCCCTGCAGCGTGTGCAGTGCCGGGCCCGGTGCCGCCTCGCGCTGCGGCTCAGCGACCGGGAGGGAGGCGATCGGGGCGGTGACTCGCCGCTGAGTTGGCCACGCGGCTCCGAGGCGCTCGACCCAGCACCGCAGCGCGTTGAGCGTTCCGCCGTCGAAGGGCCCGCGGGAGCGCAGGCCGACCACGTGCGCGAGGGGCGTCGCGGCGTGCGGACGCGTGACCGTCGAGATCAGGACGTCGTCTGGCAGCGGCCACTCGAGCTGAGCGCACAGGTGCGCGAGACCCTCGTCCCCCCGCGCTGGGCCCGCATGGGTCGCGCCGCGGGCAAAGGCGCGTGCAAGCGTGCTCTCAGCGGCGAGCCTGAGGGGCTGGTCCGGGTGAAGGGGTCGAGGCGACGCGGCGAACCTGCGAAACGTGACGGTGCTTGCCTCGCGAGTCGGCTCAGACGCCAGAAGGAGCCAAGCGTCGAGCCCGGTCACGTCGCGGCCCATGAGCGCCTCAAGGAGCGTGGCCTCATCGACGGCGGACTCCGCGAGCTGCGCCCACGCTTCGATCCACGCGGGCGTCGCGGGAGAGGCCGTGAGCGCTGCGCCGGTCGCGACGACGCTGTCGACGTCCAGCCGCGCTCTCGTCGCCTCGACTTCGTCACTCAGCGCGAGGCTCGCCGAGACACGCCGGCCGAGCGTGAACGCAAGCTCGGGCAGCAGTGACGCCGCTGATAGGTCGCATACGACCTCAAGGCTGATGGCGTCTGCCCCGACACAGACCCAGCCGCGCTGGTCTCGCCAGGCGGCTGGGATGTGCGCGGCGTCTGCGAGGGTCGCGCGGTCGAGTCGCTCAGGCGAGGCGGGTGGAAGGCCAGCTTGGGCAGCGACGAGAGCGCGCAGTCGCCCACGAGCGGGGCCATCGAGTCGGCCGGCGCGCACGACGGCGGTGTCTGCCGGGAGGCCAGCCTCGACCAAGTCCAAAGCTGACCTGAGGTCGCCGCCCGTCAACAGACCGTCGCGGGTCAGCGCTGTCCATAAGTCTTCGACCACAGCTGAACGATACCACCGCGCGGCGAGAACCCAAATGGTCAGGTGCGTGAGCGCGGCGTCGGTGGGCCGAGGAGTAAACACGTCCCTGTGAGCCACTCTGCAGGACCTTGTCGGGTCTTCGTGACGATGGGGATGAGCCATCCGGCCAAGAGCGGGAGCACGCCGAGCCAGCCGCAGAGCGCATGCAAGCTGGCCCGGATGGGTCCGAGTGGTTGCCCCGTGCGCTGGACGACCAGCCATAAGCCGAGCGCGTGTTCTCCCAGGGTGCGGCCGAGGAGCGCGCGCAGAAGAACGACATAGAGTGTGCCGACCAGGGGCAGCGCGACGATCGCCGGCGCGAGCAGCACGCTGTCGTGGGTCAGGAGCGTGGCGAGCGCGTCGAGCGTGTCGGTGCCGCGCCAGGGGAGGGGCTCCGAGACCAGCCCTGTGGACCATAGGCCGGCCTCGAGCGCGAGGACCAGCAGCGTGTCGAGCGCGTCCGCGCCGGCGCGGTGTCGAAAGGGGGCGACGAGCCCTTGCTGGTCGAGCGCCACGCGGGCCTACAGAGCGCCAACGGCGGCGAGCGCGAGCGCCGATGCGACGACCGCCGCGGTCTCTGTGCGGAGGACGGGGCTGCGCAGCGTGGCGCGCGTCACGTGCGCGCGGGTGAGCGCCTCGAGCTCTCTCGGCGAGAACCCCCCCTCAGGACCGACCAGGACGTCGACCCCGGCGTCGCCCAAGTTCGTAGGGAAGGGGGCGCCATCCACCGGATGAAGGACGAGGCGACGACGCGCTGCGCTGCGGCTCAGGTAGTCCTCGAGTCGGATTGGCCCGTCGAGCGACGGCGTATCGGCGCGGCCTGACTGGCGCGCCGCCTCATCGAGGATACGGGCCCAGCGCGCACGCTTTTTGTCAGCGCGCGCGTCGTCGTCGAGTCGAGAGACGGAGCGCTCAGTCGACAGCAGCACGATGCCCGCTACGCCCAGCTCGGTCACCTGGCGCAAGACATCGTCGAGCTTTTCGCCGCGCGGGAGACCGTAGACGAGGCGCACGTCTGCGCCGACTCGACCCGCCCGTACACCCCCGACCGTCACGAGGTGGAGGGACTCGGCGTCGCCCGCGAGCCGCGCTTCGACTTCGTTGCCCAAGCCGTCAAAGGCAACCACCGTATCTCCGGGGCCCAGGCGGCGGACGTCGCGGAGATAGTGCAGGGCGTGGGTGTCCAGCGAGAGCACGGGCTCGTTCAGCGCGACGCCCCGCAACGGCAGGCGCGTCACGGCAGCGCCGCGCCCCGCACGCGGGACAGGTGCAGAATGCTCCAGTCGCCCTCTTTGAGGGTGCTGCGGCACTCAAAATCGGGAAAAGCAGACGCGACCGCATCGGCGTCCGCGTGCAACAACCCGGCGAGGATCAGTGTGTCGGCCGCGCGCGCTGCGAGCGGAGTCGCGAGCTCGATAAGCACCCGAGCGAGGATGTTCGCCACCACGACGGGATAGGACTGGTCAATCGCCTCGATGGTCCCAATGTGAACGCTGACGCGGCCCTCGCACGCATTGAGTCGCACGTTGTCGCGCGCGTTCTCGAGCGTGTCTGGGTCATTATCGAACGCGACGGCATCGCTCCCGAGGAGGGCCGCGCCGATCGCGAGGATCGCCGAGCCGCAGCCGACGTCGAGCACCCGCACGCCGGGCTTGGCTGCGAGGACGTCGTCGAGGACCCGCATCACGCCGCGCGTCGTCTCGTGCTGTCCTGTGCCGAAGGCCATGCCGGGGTCGATGATGATCGTGGCTTCTGCGCTGGGCTCAGGCGCCTCCCAAGGGGGGCGAACCCACACGCGCCGAGACATCTGACCGCCCTTCAAGAAGGCCTTCCAGCCGTCGCGCCACGTCTCGTCATCGCTGCTCTGGGTCTTCACCGCCTTGGCGCCCAGGTCGAAGGGCTCCAGGACGTCGAGGATGGACTGCTGCAGCGCGTCGTCTGGGGCTTCTGAGAGGCCGATGACGAGGTGTGAGGTGTCCTCGAGTCCATCGGTCGGCCGCGAGAGCGTGGTCGCGTCACGTGTCTCGACGATGTGGCCGGTCGCCTCGGCGAGCAGGTACGAGAGCGGCTCAGCGAGCGCGCTTGGCACTTCGATCTCAATCTTCCACCAGGTCATGCGGGCTTTCTAAGGGGTGAGGGCGAGCGCTCGGGCGCTGGCTTGAACGTCGGCAGAGGTTGCCCGATCGAGCGCGTCGAGCCAACGATCCGGTGCGTCTCGTGCGACGGAACAGTGAGGGCGCGCTGCCTGTGCTGCGAGCCAATCGAGTCGGTCGATGGGCTCGGACCAAGCGAGGTCGACGTCGGCCTTGCGCCGCGCGCGCAGGGCCTCGAAGGGCGTCGGCGGCAGCGGCTCCGCAGCGAGGACTCTCAGGCGTGCCCGCATCCGCTCGAGCGCCAAAGCGTCTGGTGATTCGAGCCCGGCGACCTCGAAACAGAGCGCCTCGGGCGCGCAGCTCGGGCGCTGCGACCAGACGGCCTCGTCGCCCGCGATGGCCGTGAGGGTCAACTCAACCGCGGCGAGGGTGCGCTGTGACCGGTCATGCACCACGAACGTCAGCGCGCCTGCGCCGCGCCTCTCTTCGGAGGGCGAGTCGATTCGCCCGACCGGCGATGGGGGCTTTGCGGGCCAGAGGGCTGCGGCTTCGAGGGCGTGGTCGAAGGACACCTTGCCCGTGACGAAGGTCACCGGAGGCGCCTCGCTCACCCACGCCTCGAGGGCCGCTTGGCCGCTGACGATCGACTGACCGAAGCAGGACGAGGCCGTCAGGCTGGCCACGCGTGACTTGAGCCACGCGAAGGTGGGTGTCAGGCGTTCCGCGGGTCCCATGACAGTCACGTCTACATGGTCGTCGTTGAAGGCGGTTGAAACCTCGACCGATGCGATTTCGGTGACTTCTGGGCGCAGGCATGCGCGCAGGTGGGCCGGCATCGGCGAGCGCAAGCGCCAGCGCCACCGGACAGCGAAGGTGGGGTCTGGCGTCGCCGCGTACACGAGCGTCCGCCCGCCCCGCGTGATGAACTCGCCTGGGCGACGCTCGATGACCTCGGCGGAGCGGGGCTGCGGGCGTGCTGCGCGGTCGCGGAGGCTCTCGGCCCAGAGCGTCCAACCCGCGCCGGTCTCGGCGCTCCCGACGGCCTGCGGGGGAGCGGGCGGCGCAAGGACGAGCGCCGAAGCGCCATCAGCGACGTGCGCGTGCGCTGTGCGGAGCTCGGTCCAGAGGGCGTCCCAGGCCGTGTCCACCTCGGCGGGGTGAGCGCGCACGCCGACGAGGACATAGGTGTCATCGCCCCACTGGACGGTCTCGGTCTGCGCGCGCGCCGCGATGCGGACCGCGAGAGTCTCGGCCGCGCTTGCGGGCACTCGGAGCGCGAGCAGCGCCCATGCGTCGGCGGTGGGAGAGACGCCCACCTGCACCGCCGGCGCACCCTGCGTCACCCGGGGCTGAGCGGGGGGGGCGCTCGCGAGGGGCGACAGGTCGTCTGCGAGCCGCGCGAGCGGCGTGGGCGGCTCCGGGCCCGCGTACTCCACCACCGCGGCGGCTCGTGTGAAGCCGCGCGCCGCGCCTGCCGCGGGAGCGACCAGAGCCTCAAGGAGACGCCTCGGAGTCCACGGGCTCGGTGGATCGATAGCCGACGCTGCGGCGCATGTGGTGAGCGCGCCGAGCCAAGCGGCGGGGCGCGCTTCCGTCCACCACACCGCTGACGAGGCTACCGGCCCTCGAACCTTGACGGTGATGCGGTCAGGTGCCGGCGTGATCTTCAGCCGTGCGAGCCCCGACTCGAGCGGCTTTCGGCGCGCATCCTGCAGACAGAGGGCCTCGGCGGCGGCCGTGGGCGCGTCCAGCCAAGCTGTCCGGCGAAGGGTCCATGTGAGCGTCGCGACCCGCTGCTCGGGCTCGAGGCGGGCGTGGACACTCGCGGGGCGCTCAGCGCGCCTGTCCGCGTGCGCCGAGCTTGCCAGCGGGCCGAAGAGGCCAACGACGAGCGTGAAGAACCGCGCAGCGATGAGGCGGGGAGGCGGACGGAGCATGCGGGTTCACCCTAGACCCGGGCTCCTCTTGGCCGCAACGAGGTCGGCGCGCGCGGGCCGATGTGCGTCGCGTTTGGATCGAGGCCGCCGCGCTGTTAGAAATACGGCCCTATGCAGACAACCGGGGACCATGGGCGCTGGCGTCAGGTGGCGAGCGTCCTGCTCGCAGAGGCGGAGCGGCTGACCGATCCGCGCGCCCGAGCTGTCCGGCTCGTCGAGGTGGGCGACCTGTGCCGAGACAAGATGGGGGACGCCGCGAGCGCCGCGAAGCACTACGCGGACGCCGTGCGGTGTCATGCGGAGTCCGCGCAGGTGCCGCTCGCGCGGCTCGCCCAGCTGGCGCGCGACAGCGGTGATCCGCAGGTGACCGCGCGCTTGGTTGATGCCCTCACCGCCGCTGAGCGGTGGGTCGATGTCATCACGGTGCTTGTGAAGCAAGCTGAGGTCGCCGAGAGCCCGGACGAGAGAGCGGCTCTCTATGCCCAGTCCGCTCGGTTGACGCGCGACCATCTCGACGACGCGGACCTCGCGCGCGCCTATTTGGTCGCCGCTGCGGCCGAGGCGACCGAGGGCGTCACGGTTCAGACGGTCGCTGCTGCGCTCGCGCAAGCCCTGGCCGATGCGCCTTCGGACGACGAGCTCGCCGCTCACCTCGGACGCATCGAGACGCTCGCGGGGCGACCCATCGAGGCGATGCGCGTCCTCACAACGACCGCAGCCCACTCGAACGACTTGCAGGTCAAGGCGCGACTGTTGCTCGACGCAGCCGCCATCGCGTCGGACCATGCGGGTCTGCCGCTCGAGGCGGCCGTGCACGCTTACGAGGCGCTCGTCCTCGATCCGGCGTGCTCTGCGCAGGCCATCGAACGGATCGACGCTGTGCACAGCGTGTGGGCAGCGTCGCCCGAGGTCTCGGAGACGCTCGCTCAGATTTGGGAGCGTCTTCAACGGCACGACAAGGTGCACGAGCTGCTTGGGCTGCGCCTCGCGGTCGCTGGCCCCGAGGAGCGGCCGACGATGCTGCTGCGGCTCGCTGAGCACGCTGAGTACGCCCTCCTTGAGCCGACAAGGGCGTTCGACCTCTACCGGCGCGCCCTCGAGGAGGGGCAGGGCGACCTCAGCGTCTTCGCGACGGGTTTGCGGCGCGTGGCGGCCGAGGGGGTCGAGGGCGCCTTCGGCGTGATGGCCCCCCTCTTTGAGGCTGCGCAGCTGTGGTCGCTGCTCCTCGCGACGCTCGAGGACGAGGCCGCGCTCGCCGTGGATGAGCTCGAGCGCGCCGAGCTCTTCTTCAGGGCAGGCGCGGTAGCTGAGCGCCACCTGCAAGACTATGAGCGCGCGATGGAGCACTTCCTCCAAGCCTTCAAGGTCGCGCCGAAGGACGTGCGGTACGTCGCGGCGGGTGAGCGCCTCTACCGACGCCGCGGTGACTGGGCCATGGTCGACCGCCTGCTCGATCTGCAAGTGCGGATCGTTGAGGCGCCATCAGAGCGCCGCCGGCTCCTCTTGGAGCAGGGGCGTCTGCGGCATGGCCCACTTCAGCAGCACTGGGCCGCCTTCAACGTCGCGCGAACCGCAGCGGCCGAGGGGGCGACCGAAGAAGCGTCCTCGCTGGTCGCCGAGATTGCGCGCGACGACGCGGGGTGGGCCGCCATTGATGAGGGCCTTCGACGCGAAGCGGAGGCCGAGGGCGCAACGGTTGCCGCGCGAATCCTGAGCGAGCTCGCGACGCTCGTCGAGCAGCACCGGGACCGCCCGGAAGAGGCCCTGCGTGTTCTGCGCGAGGCCTACGAGCTGTCGCCCGAGGACCCCGCGCTGTTCGACCGCGTCGCCGCGTTGGTCGAGCGCATCGGCTCAAAGAGTGAGCTCGCGACGTGGCTCATGACCTGCGCTCAGCGGCCGTTGCCGGACGAGTTCGTTGTGGCCGCGCTTCGGCGCTCCGCGCAGGTCTGGGAGGGGGCGCTTGGTCGTCCAGACGAGGCGCGCGAGGCCCTGCGGCTCGCAGCGAGTCGCTCGCCGCAGGACCCCATCTTGACGGCTGATCTCCTGCAGCGTGCGCGCGCCAGCCAAGACCCGTTGCCGCTCGCCGAGGTGCTCGCGCGCATCGCCGCAGGCCAGCTCGCCCCCCCGCCCGACCTAGACCACGACGGCGCGCTGCTCGAGCTCTCGCGTGTCTACGAAGCGCGCCTCGGCGACCTTGAGGCCGCGGCCAACTGCCACGAGACGCTGCTCGTCGACGATCCGCGCGCGCCGGTCTCACTCGCATGGATGCGCCGCCGGGCGGAGGCAAGAGGCGACCACTCGGCGGTGGTCGGCCTCTTGGAGCGCGCGCTGGCCGCCGAGCAGGCCGTGGGCGACACCGCGGGGATTGAGGCCCGACTGCGGTCCCTTGCCGAGGTCGCTGAGCACGCGATGCGGGATCTCGCTCGTGCCGCGGGCTACCTGCGCGCCCTATGGGACGTGACGTCGGACGCGGCCGTGCGAGAGCGCTTGCACGGGCTGTATGTCTCGCTCGGTGACCGTGGGGGTGAGCTTCGACTCCTGGGCGCTGAGCTCGATCGGATGGCGGAGCGCGCCGAGACGATGTCGCAGGGGCGCGCGCTGGCTGAGCGGTTGGCTGAGCTGGCCGCGCAGGCGCCGCCGGACTGGGCGCTGCAGGCCAAGGCCTGGCGCTTCTTGGCGGACCTTGCGCCGACCGCACCCGAGCCCCTCGAACACTTGGCTCGGGTCCTGCGGGCTCAGGGGGACTTCGAGGCGGTCTTGGCGGCGCTCGAGGCGCGCGCTGCGCTGAGCGACGGCCTTGGTGCGCTGCAGGCCTGTCGAGAGCGCGCTCAGGTGCTCACGGTCGAGCTGTCGCGTCTCGACGAGGCGGTCCTCGCGTGGCGAGGTGTTCTTGAGTCTTCGCCGGATGACGACGAGGCCCTGCGGTACTTGCAGGGCATTCACAAAGCGCAGGGAGACTTCGAAGCCGAGGTCGCTGTCCTTGAGCAGCGCATCGCGGCCGCCGAGGACCCCGATGTGCGCGTGGCGCTCCTCCACGAGGCAGCGGTTCAGGCGGAGCTGCGCTTGGGTGACGCGGGGCGCGCCGTCGCTGCGCTTGAGCGTGTGGCCGAGGCAGACCCGGACGACCTGGACGTTGCGGACGAGCGCCTGAGGCTCTACGCCGATCTTGGCCGACATGCCGACTACATTGCGCTCGCGGAGGTGAGGCTCAAGACGCTCGACGACGCGGAGGAGCAGCTTGACTTGGCGCGTCGGATCGCCCGGACGGCGACGACACGCTCGCGCGACGAGGCCGCGCTGTTGGCATGGCAGCGCGTTGATGCGCTCCGGCCAGGCGACGACGAGACTTTGCAGGCCGTTGCGATGCTGTACGCAACGCTCGGGCGGTCAGAGGACGAGGCGGCCACGTGTGACTTGCTCGCGCGCCTCTCGGGCGACTCGGCGACCCGCCGCTCGTGGTGGACGCGAGAGGCGCAGGCTTGGGAGCGCGGCGAGCGTTTGGCCGAGGCGGTCGACGCATGGCGAAAGCTCAACGCGCTGGCGCCCGAGGACATCGAGGTGCTCGTCGAGCTGCGGAGGGTCGCCGGGCTCAACAAGGACCCGTGGACGGTCGCCCGCGCGCTCGAGGCGCAGCTCGGGCTGGTCGACGCTGATGCGCGGCGAGGGCTGGAGCGCATGCTGGCGCGGGTCCTCGATACCCTGCCGGACGAGCGTTCAGCGGCGGTCGCGCTGTGGGCGCAGATCAGCGCTGATGTGCCCGATGACGAGGAGGCGCTCGAGGCACTCAAGGCGGGCTACGCAGCGCTCGGGCAAGTGCCGGAGCTCGTCGAGACGCTCAAGCGGTTGATCGAACGCGCCACAGACGACGACGAGCGCGCAGCCCGTTGGATCGAGGCCGGTCGCTTTATCGAGGCGCACAAGGGCGACTACGCCGAGGCGTTCAAGTGCTGGCGCAAGGCGTTCAATCTGTCCGGCGACGCAGACGCCGAAATGCTGCGCGAGATGGGACGCTTGGCCGAGCTTGGCGGTTTATGGGACAGCTACCTCAAGGTCCTTGAGGTCGCGCGAGGGCGGGCGACGTCGCAAGACCAGCAGGTCGAGGTGCTGATCCAGCAGGCGCGGGTCGCTGAGGAACGCTTGCGTTCGCTCGACCGCGCCGCTGCTTTGCTCGCTCAGGCATTCGATCTGCAGCCCACCGAGGGACGCGCCCTCGATGAGCTCACGCGGGTCGGCGCCCTGAGAGGCGACCACGAAGGGGTACTTGAGGCTTGCACGCGCGTGTTGTCGGGGGCTCTCGAGCGAGACGCCCGCGCGGGCCTGCTGATTCGCTGTGCCGCGCTCTTGGAGCGACACCTGAGCGACCCGGCGCGCGCCTTCGAAGCCTACGCGCAGGCGCTCGGGCTCGGCGCCTCCGAGGCGGCCATTCTGCCCGAGATCGCCCGTGTCGCCGAGGTCGGTGGTCTGTGGGACGAGCTGACGTCCCTGTACCGAGGGCGCTGGGAACGCCAGAGTCAGGCGAAAGCCAAGGTCGCTACGGTCCTGGAGCTGGCCCGTGTGCTCGAGGCGCGCTGCCCCGACTGGGAGCGCGCGTTCGAACAGTACTTGGTCGCGCTTCAGATCGACCCTGAGGACGAGGTCGCGCGCGAGGCCGCGTGGCGCTTGGCCGAGGCGCACAGCGCGTGGCCCATCGTGGCGCGCGTCCTCGACTTGAAGGCCAAGGACACCGAGGAGACGTGGCTGTCGATCGTCCTGCTGCACGACGTCGCCCGGATTCAGGAGATCAAGCTCAGCCAGCCGGAGAAGGCCTTCGAGACGCTGCGCCGCGCTTTCGCGCTCGAGACGTGGAACGAGACGGTTCTGACGGCCCTGCGTCGGCTCGCGGAGCGATTGTCTCGATGGTCTGAGCTCGCTTCGATGTTCGAGGATGAGGCGGGCTGGGCGCAGGAGCCGCACGCGCGTCTCCGCCTCTACCGAGAGGCGGCGACCTTGCACGGCGAGCACGGTCAGCCCGCAGCGGCAGCGCGCATTTTGCGGCACGTCGTTGAGCTCGATCCGCAGGACGACTTTGCTGCCTCAAGCCTCGCGCGCCTGCTCCGCGAGCTCGCCGATTGGGAGGGTCTCGCGACGTTCCTTGAGGCAAGGCAGACCCGCGGCGCTGACGAGGCCCGAGCGGCGATGACGCGCGAGCTCGCGCAGGTGCTCGCGGACCACCTGAACCAGCCACGCCGAGCCGAGCAGCTCCTCCGCACGGTCGTCACGCAGTGGCCGAGCGACGAGGTCGCGTTTAACCAATGGGTGGCGCTGCTCACGCGGCGCGAAGAGTGGTCCGCGCTCGCTGAGGCCTACGAGACTCGGGCGCGTGTGACCTCGGGAGACGAACGTGTGAGCGCCCTGCGTGAGCGCGCGCGGCTCGTCGAAGCGCGACTCGAATCGCCTGTCGATGCCTTCAAGGCCTGGTCGCGGCTTGCCGTCGAGGCGCCAACGGACGCTGAACCGGTGCGCGCAATGGCGCGTTGGGTCGAGGCGGCGGCTGGCTACGAGGAGCTGCTCGCAGCGGCGGAGAGGGTCCTGCCGCACGTCGAGCCCGACGCGCAGCCCGAGCTGCTTCGCCTCGCTGGGCGCCTCGCTCGCGACCGATTCGATAACAAGAAGAAGGCCTACGCCGCTCTCAGCCGTGCGCTCGAGCTCGATCGCAATGACCGGGCGCTCGCACGCGAGGTCGCGGACCTGGCGCTCGCCGAGCGCCGCTGGTCCGACCGTGCCTCGCTCCTGGAGCGCTATGGCCCCCCCACGGTGGGCGTCGATGGAGACGACGAACAGGCATCGACGACCCGTTGGGCGCTCGAGCTCGCGGAGCTGCGCGCAGAGCGGATGGGCGAGAGCGAGGCCGCGTTGGCGGGGCTCCAAGAGGCTCTGCGCGCGTATCCTGAGTCGGTCGCATTGCTCCGTCGAGCACACGCGCTCGCAGAGCGGTCGGGTCGCTCAGACGCGCTCGTCTGGTCCGCGGCGAGCCTTGCGCGGGTGGTCCCGAGCGACGAGGCGGTCGAGTGCTTGAGCGCGAGCGCGGCGACCCTGGAGCGTCAAGGCGCGGCCGATGACGCCCTGAAGCTCTGGCAGCGCGTGTTGCGACTGAGCCCGACGCACGAAGGGGCGACGCGCGCGATCCGGACGCACGCGACACGGACCCGCGACTGGGCGCTGCTGGCGACGGAGCTTCGGCTGCGGGTCGACGCGCTGCCCGCGGGCAAGGAGCGCGTGCCGCTCCTCCTCGAGCTGGCGCAGATTCACCGCACGCACCGTGGCGAACCCGAGGAGGCCGAAGCAGCCCTCAGAGAGGCGCTCCGGTGGGCGCCGGAGAGCCGCGAGGTCCTGACGCCGCTCGTCGCGCGGGTTCTTGAGCGCGCAGATCCCGAGGACGTTGACGCGCTCGCGCACTTGCTGCTTGAACGCACGGCCGCGCAGACCGAAGACGCGCGTGACCCCGCGGTGATGGGGCTGGTCGCGGACCTCCAGATTGAGCGTGCTCGGCAGTATGCCGGTCGGGGAGACGAGGCGGGGGCGCTGGCGTGCCTGCGCGTCGCACGGGCGCGGGCTCCCGGCCGTCCCGACGTCGCGCTGCTCCTCGCGGACGCGCTCTATCGAGACGGTGAGCTGGCGGGCGCTGCCGAGCTCTGGGCGCAAAATGCGGCCTACCTGCCCGCGCCCGAGGGGTACGACGCCGCACGCTTCCGCGGACATGAAGCCCTCAAGCGCGGGCGCGCGTTCCGCGCGGTGGGTGAGGACGCGCGCGCGATCCAGGCGTTTGAGGTCTCGGCGCAGGAGGCCGATACTCGGGTCGACGCGCTTGAGGCCTTGGCGAACCTGCAAGAGAAGCTCGAGCGGTGGGAGGCGGCCGTCCGCCTGCGAGAAAAGGTCGCGGAGATCGTGACCTCGCCTGTGCACAAGGCTGCTGCGCTGGTGGCGGCGGGCACGCTGCTCGATGTTCGGCTCGGGAAGACCGCGCGCGCGCTCGCCGCATACGACAAGGCGTTGGAGTGTGGCTTGGGTGACCGGGCGCTGCTTCAGCGGCTCCTGACCCTGTACCGCGAGCACGCACGATGGGCGTCCGCGCTGGTCGTCGCGCGGCGGCTGCTCGATGACGAGCGAGACGACAATCTGCGCGCCGAGCTGCACTGTGCCGAAGGCGCGCTGCTGATCCGGCTGCAGAGGATCGACGAAGGTCGGCAAGCGTTTGAGCGTGCGCTGGCGATCTCGCCCCTGCTCATGGACGCCGCGCGCGGTCTGATTGAGCTCCTCGCCGAGGTGCCTGCCGAGGTCGGGAGCGCGACGCTGCGGACGCTGTGGCGCTCCACTGCGGACGTGCAATACGGCGACAAGCGCCCGCTCTTGGCGCTGTTGGGCGCGACGCTCTTCGAGCGGGATGACCTGGGCGGCGCGATCGAGGTGTACGAAGAGCTGCACCTGCTCGATCCGAAGCACACTGGCGCGCAGGACGCTCTGGCTGCGCTCTATGCGCGCCTCGCGACCCAGGGCGTGTCTGATCCACAGCAAGCGGAGCACTTCGACCGCGCGATTCGACATCGCCTCGCGCATGTGCGCAGCACGCCGGGTGAGGCGCAGGCGCTCCGCGAGCTGATCGCCCTCTATCGGGCTGCGGGTCACCCCGACTGGGCGGTGACGCCGCTGCGCCTCTTGAACCTCCTGAAGGCCAGCACGCGCGAGGAGAGTGAGCTGGCGCGCGCGCTGAGTGGCCCGCTCGACGACGCGCTCTCGTTGCATTTCAGCGCGGGTACGCGCCACGAGCTCGTGATTGACGCCGTCTCACTCCGCACGCCGATTCACGTCCTGATGGAGTCTCTGTACGAGAGCGTGCGCGCGGCGTTGGACGAAGAACTCTCAGCGTGCCGTGTCGAGGATACTGAGCCCGCTGAGTTCGCGTTACCGACGGCCGTCGAGCTTGTCGGGCGCATGGCCGCCGCGCTCGAGCTTGACCCACCGGCGCTGTGGGTGCGCGCGGCGGACGGGCAACAGGTGCTGGTCGAGCGGCTCGCGGGAGGCGGGGAGTGGGTCGTCGACCGTGGCCTCTTTCAGGGCACGCCGCAGCGAGACCTGCGCTTTCACCTCGCGCGTGCGCTCGAGATGGGCCGTGGCGCGTCATCGCTCCTCATCGCGCTCGGGGACGACGAAGCCGCGGCGCTCTTTGTCGCCGCGATGGCAATCGGCCTCGGTGACGCAGGTGCAGACTACGCCGAGGCGAGCGGCGTAGAGCCCGACGCGATCGGGCAGCGCGCCGAGTTCCTCGTCGAGACCTTGAGCGAAGATGAGCTCGAGGCGCTCGCGCACCTGGCCCCCGCCGTTCAAGCGCAAGGGCCCGGTGCCTTCGCGCTGTGGGCAGCCTCTGTCCGTCGCCGCGCGAATCGCGTCGGCTTCGTTCTGTGCGGCGACCTCGCGCGGGCCCTCGTCTGCGGGCAGCGTTACGACGCTCAGGTCGCGACGATGCGCGTCTCAGGCCCGGAGACGTTCAGGGGGCTCCTCGATGCGTCCGAGGCGGCACGCGACGTCTTCGCGTACGCCTTCGGGTCCGCGTTTCATGGGCTCTTGCGGACGCTCCCCACGGATGACCGCGCCGACGTCACTGAGGCGCCCTGAGCTGCGGTGTCGCGGCGGTCAGAGACCGGCGGTGATCCGCCAAGCGCCGCTCTCGCGGCGAAGTGACAAGCGGTTCTTGTCGGACGTCGTCCCCCAGCGGTCTTGCTCGCCGACGGTGTACAGGTATTGAGCCTTGTACTCGTAGTCGACAGAGGCGGCGCTGTCGTCGAGGACATCGATGGCGGTAATGGTGATCTCGTACTTGACCGCCTTGACCGTCGTCTTGAGCTCAGCCAAGACCTTGTCGAGCCCCTCGGCGTCGTAGTCGTCGCTGGGGTCTTCGGTCGTGCTCGCGTTCTCGTAGTATGATTCGCTGACGAGCTTGCGAACCGCGTCGTTATCGCGCTGCTCGACGGCGCGGCGGTACTGCTCGACCACGGCCGCGACCTCCTCGCGCTCCTCGGTCGCTTCGACCTTGGTACCCGGCAGGTATCGGGGCCCACAGGCGGTGCCCAGGGCGGCCAAGAGGAGCACACTCATCAGAATATTTCGGACCATCTTGGACTCCGGAAATCACTCGAGGGGCGGCGAACATTCCGCCAGCGTCGCCCCGAATGTCAACGTTGGGGCAGCGACCGCGCAAAGGCGGCGGCGCGGCGAGACCACTGGTTCAGGCTCTCGACCTCACCCGCTTGCAGTCGGGCCGCATGGGTCGTGGCCGCGCGCTCAAAGACGGCCTGGGCCTCGAGGTATCGGCCGCTTGAGAAGGCGCACTGAGCGCGCAGGCGCTCCGCCTCGAGGCCCAAAGACCAGTGGGGCGCAAGAGGCAGCGCGCTCAGTCGCGTCTCGGCCCGGTGGCACGCGCCGAGCGAGGCTGCGTGGCGTGCAAGCAGGTAGCGGGTCGTCCAGTTGAGCGCGTCGTCGGAGATCGGGGGCTCAGCCGCGAGGAGGGCGCTGAGTCGTTCGCTCCGAAGCGCGTCGGGTCCATTGAGCAGAGCGAGGATGGGCGTACCGCGTGCCCCTGCGTCGGCGGCGACCGTCTTGACTGCCAGGCGTCGCATGGTGCCGCGGTCGAAGGCGTCGTCACGGAGCGCGGCGTAGGCCTGCGCGAGCGCTGCGGTTGGGTGTGCGCCGGTGGCCGCGTCTAGATCGGCCCACAGTTCGCGGACCTGCGCGGACCGGGCGATCCCGAGCCCCGGCGTCTTCAAGAGCACCTCGGACAGCAGGCGGGCCTCATCGAAGCGTTCAAGGTCGAAGAGGAGCGCGAGTCGGAGGAGCAGCGCGTCGAGGTCGTTGGGGATGTGCCCGAGCCAAATGTCGACGTGGGCCATCGCGCGGTCGAGTGACCCGCGCGCCAGAGCGCGTTCGGCCCGAGCGCGCACCGCAGCGACCTCATGCGCGCAGGTCTTGCGGAAGATCGCCGGCCGGTCAAAGCGCAGCCTCGCTTGCGCCAGGGCGTTGTCGTCGAGCGGCCTTGAATCGACGAAGGCTTGCCAGGCCTCGAGAAGGTCCGCGTCCGACGCGGCGAGCGCGCCTGCTCGGTAGAGCGTCGCCACGGCATCCACCCCACGAGTATCCTTGAGCCACCGCACGAACGAGCCGCACTGCGTATAGGCCGCGCGTGAGGCGGTCGTCAGAAAGCCCGTCGGAGAGAGCAGCTGCGGGAGAGGCGTATCTACATCGAGCGCTCGCATCGCGGCGGTCCAGGCGTGCGCGTCGAGCGCGCCTTCATCCCAGGTCGCCGCGACCGCCACGCCCTCGATGAGCCCCATGTTCGGCAGACCCCACGGGGTGAGGCTCAGCGCGTGGAACGTGGGGTTAAGGCGGGTGCTCCACACGTGCGCCAGCTCATGCATCAAGACGGCGTCACCGACCTCGACATCATGCAGGTGCACCGCGTGTTGCCAGGGCTTCGCGATGCGTACATTGCCCGCGCCCATGAGGCGTTTCTTCTCGCGGGCGCTGCGATAGAGGTAGACGGTGGTCTCACCCTCGGGTGGGCCATCGAAGAATGCGTTGAGCGTCTCGCTCACGAATGCGAGCTCTGCGTTGAGCACCTCGACGCGGTGCGTGTCCCACTCGCGCGGGTAAATCAGGCGAAAGCCCGGTGTCCTCGACTCGCCGCCGAGCGCACGCTCGACGCTGAACGTCGGGCGGTGTACGTCGAGCTTGAATGCCAAACTGAGGGCTGCGCAGGCCGCGAATGAAGCGATGAGCCGCTTCAGCCGTACTGCGCGTGCGGCCCACGCCCACGCGCACGCAGAGACGCAGATGTCCTCGACGCGAGAGACCACGAGGCGCGCATCGAGCGCGATGACCTCGTCGTAGAGAGAGCCGGGGTAGTAGCCCAAGAAAGGGCTGAACGCGTCCACTGCGGGCCCCCACCAGAACGCACCGATGCCCCAGAGCGCAGCGCCCGTCCAGGCAGCGATGAAGGCGGTGGCGGGCCGGCCGGACGAGAGCGCCGCGCACGTTCGGCCCGCGGCGATCGCGACGCACGCGCCTGCCAAAGGCAGGAGAGCAAAGAACCCGAACCCGTCAGCCCAGTTACAGTTGGGCACACGCAAGCCGTTCAGACAGATCGGGACCAGCAGCCCGAGCACAGCGGCGCCCAAGGTTCGAGCGAGCTCATCGAACGAGCGGCCGCGCGCTGCGACGAACCCCATATGGAGCGTGAGTGGGACCGTGGAGATGAACGCAAACTCGAACGCGAGCAGGTCGAAGAGGGGCACGAACGCGCATGTGAGCGAGAGCGCGGCGTAGGCGAGGAGCGTGCGTCGGGGCAGGGCGGTCACCGGGCCAACATTGGCGCGCGCCTCGCGATTGTGCCATCGTTTCGCTCATGATCACCGCCCAACAGCGCCGCGCGCCGCGCGTGCCGATCGAGGTCCGCGTCGAGTACAAACGCATCAACGCGTTCATCGCGGACTTCACGCGGGACATCAGCAGCGGCGGTCTCTTCATCCGCACCTCGGAGCCGCTCGCGGTCGGCACGGAGGCGATGTTCACGCTCTCCATCCCTCGCATGGAGCGGCCCGTGACGCTCAAGGGGCGCGTCCAGCGCGTGATCCCGTCCGACGATGCGGCGGAGATGGGCATGGGGATCGAGCTCTTGTTCGACGACGAGACGGAGCGGTCCGCGCTCAAGCGCGTGGTCGACACGCTGATGATCGAGCACCTCGGCGACGCCCTCTATCGCCGGCTGGTTGAAGCTCAACGCGCGAACGATTGAAGCTGACCGCGCTCAGCGCGCGTTGGTTTGCCGACAGTAAGTCACGGGGGTACCCTCGTCCTCGGTGCACGCGTAGCCGTCGCGGCAGTCGTCTTGGGAGCTGCACAGCGCCATGCAGAACGTCTGGTCGTTCTCGAAACGCACGCAGACGCTGTTATCGGGGCACGAGTTCGGGCTGCACGGTGAGACGGTGCAGTAGCCGCCGCGAGAGGCGCGGTCGCAGAATCGACCGGGGCCGCACTCTGCGCTCGACGTGCACTCATCGCCGACGTTGGTCGAGCAGCCGAAGAGCGGCAGAGCGAGGCCAAGGAGGGCGGGGAGTGCGTATCGCGCGGGCATTCGCATCGGGCGGCGTGATAGCAGACGCGGGCGAGCGCTGCAACGGCCCGGGTCAGTTCGCGGCCTCGGGCGCCACGAAGCCGGGGATGGGGTCGCGGCGGACTTCGTCCCAGAACTCGCGGACCTCGTCATTCATCGGCTCGAGCTCACGTCGCTGCTCTCTCCTGAGCGCGCGAATGCGGCGCGTGACCTCGTCTTTGCGCCAGTACACCAAGTCCACTTGGCGGTAGTGAGCGTCCGCGGCGAAGCGGTCGAGGGTCAGCCATGCGTTCAGCGCGAGGGCACGACCAAACTGGTGCGACGCGTCGCCCAGACTGACCAGCGCCGCGCGCTGCGCCTCGAGCGCGGGCACCTCTTGGGCGACCGCGGCTTCAATACGGGCGCGCCAGCGGAGCTCGGCGGCCTGAATGACGCCGCTGAACCCCTCGAGCCGCTCGCGAAGTCGACGCGCGCTGTCTCGCAGGCGAGCGACCTCGAAGGGCTGGAGCGCGGGCCCGGTGGGTGCGGCCGTGAGGCGGGCTTCGAACCGCGCCAGCCGGTGGGTGAGCTGCCCCCGGACTTCGTGAGCGACGCGAGCGGCGGGGAGGGGCGCCCCGCTCTGAGCGGCCTCACGCAGGGCCGCGAGTGTCGTCTGCGCCTCGTCGAGCGCCTCAGCCTGCTCGACTAGAGCGGCGTCGAGCGTGCGCGCGCCAGAGGCCGTGGCGGGGTCGTTCCAGGCGAGCACTGCCTCGGGGAAGACGCGGGCGCCCGGGGCAGGCCCGCTGCGGAGCGCGTCGAGATCGTCCTTGCGACGATTCAGCATCGCCTCAAGCTGGTCATAAGCGGTGCGGGCGGCGTCATAGTCGGTCGCGAGCGCGAGCATGTGCGCCTTCCACACAGAGAGTTCGGCGAAGGTTCGGTCATCTCCGCGGCCTGCGAGCAGGGCGTCGAGCACGCGCGCGCTGCGTTGAAATTCCCCCCGTCGAAAGAGCACCCAGACGAGCTCCTGCGTCGCTGTCGGGCTGTCTGGACTGCCAGGCGGGACCTGCCGATACAGCGACGTCGCCGACTCCAAGTGGCCGCGCGTCGCGTCGAGGCGTGCGAGCGCGAGGGCAATGACTTGCCCCATACGTTGATGCGCTTGAATCGTCTCGGAGAGAGGGCGCCGCGCGCCTGCTGTGCGGTCACCGAGCGTGTCCAATGTCTTGCCGTCGACGCCGATCCGCTGGACCTGAAGGGGCGGCCCATCGTCGTCGACGTCCTCGAGCCACGCGGGCGCTCGGGCCGCCTGCAGGCCGAGCACCCGACCTTGGGAATGCCAGCGCGCGCGCAGCGCCTCGAAGGCGACGCGCGCCCGAGTCAGGTCGCCCGCCTCGACCAGCAGGACGGCCAAGTGGTAGCGCGCCCGGAGCGCGTAGGGGTCTTCCTCGCCGATAGCCTCGAACAGCGCGCTCGCCTCTGTGCGCGCGCCGGCTCGATACAGGGCGCGCGCGTACAGGTACCTGACCTTTCGGTCCTCGGGGTCTAATCGACTCGCGTCGCGGTGGCGTTGGTAGCGCTCCCACGCCCGCCGCACGTCCTCCACGGACTGCCGCTGAGGCGCGAGCTCGAGCGCTCGAATGAAGAGCGCGCGGTAAAGGGACGGGGTGCTCGGGGGTTCAAGCGCAGAGCGCAGCGCCTCAGCGCCGGCCGCGGGGAGGCCCAGCGCGACCAGGGCCTCCCCGTAGAGGCCCAAGGCCTCGGGATAGACCGGGTCGCGCTCGACGCCTTCGCGCGCGAGGAGCCCGAGCACGAGCCCGACCGCGCGCTCAAAGTCCTCCTGGATGACCGCGAGCTGCGCGCTTTGCAGCGTCTCTGCTGCTCGCCCCGGGTCGAGCGCTGCGGCGTCGTCCCAGCGCGCGCGCGCGTCGCCGAGTGCGCGGCCAATTCCATTGAGCTCTGCGCCCAGCTCGGTCGCTGTCGCGGCAAAACTCGGCGGTGCGTCCTCGGCCCCGCGCGCGCCGGCACGCGGGCTCAGGCCCAGCAGGCACGATAAGGCTGCCGCGAGGAGACGCACGCGGGTAGGTTATCTTGATTCTGATTTTCGTCGAATGGACCCCTGTGGGAGCGACCTCGCCTTGAAAAGACGCCTCATCTCCTCGCTCGCCTCGGCCAAGCGCATCGCGCTCAGCCTCGCCGTGCTCGCCTCGAGCGGTGCCTGCACACGGCCGCTGTCTCCGAGCGCGCGCGTCCTCGCGCCCGACCCGATCGCGTCACCGACATGGACGTGGTCGGACGCAACGGACGTTGAGCGCATCGAGCGTCTCTACGTGACCGCGACAGCTCTCTTTGGCGCGGGCCCCGCAGGGCTCGTGTCCTGGGATCGCGCTTCGAGTCGATTTCGAAACGAGGTCGGCACCGAAGCGCCGGGAATGGACGTGACCGCGATCGCGGAGTCGACCGACGGGCGCATCTACGCCGGTCTGCCTGGGGGGTTGGCGTGGCGAGAGGCCACAGGCCCTTGGCAGCGCGTGGCCGAGGGACAGCTCGCGAGCGGCGTGACCGCGCTGGCTCCGCGCGCCGAGGGTGGCGTCTGGGTGGGGACTTCCGGGGGCCTCAGCTACTTCGATGCGCGCGGGCTCCACGTCGTCAACGAGCGGCACCGCGTGCGCCAGTTCTCTGTATCGCCTTCGGGAGAGGTCTGGGCGGCAACGGATGGCTTCGGCGTTGTGCGCTTGGGCTCAGAGTTGGTTGAGTACACCACAGGCGAGGGCGTCTGCGGCAATCGGATCAGATCGGTCTTCGCGGGAGCCGGCGGCCGCGTCGGCGTGACGTGCCTCGAGACGGGCGCACGCGCGCGGTTCTCGCTCAACGAGGGCCACGGCTTTCAGACCTGGGCGCTCAGTGATGTCCCCGGCGTCGTGCAGCGTGTCGAGCCCCTCATCGACGCAGTCGAGGTCCACACGGACCTGGGCACCTGGACGCTCGCGCCTCCAACGCCAAGGGTTGCAGCGCTTGCCGGCCCGCGGGCCGAGCGCTCGGATGAGGGTCGCCTTGCGCCCCCGCCACTGCCCGAGGCAAGTGGCGTTCGCAGGGCAACTGTCCCGCTGCCGACCGCCGACGCAGGCCCGCGCGCTCTCCGACCCGCGCCGCGCCCGCTCCCCAGTGGTCTGGACGTCACAGCGACCACAACGTCGCCCGACGGCACCGTGTGGTTCGCGCTCGCTCACCACGGCGTCGTTGGCGTCCGAGAGGGCGCGCGCCAGCGATTCGTCTCTTCGAGCCTCGCGACCGCAGCGGGGCTGAGCGGGCTGGTCTTCGATGCAGACGGGAGGGGTCTCGCTGTCGCCGATGGACAGCGCCTCATCCGCTGGACCGACGGTGCCTGGGGGGCTTGGCCTGTGACGGCCGACCCCGGTATTCGAGTGATGGCCGTGGCGGTCGACCCCCAGCGGCGCGCATGGGTCGTCGGACGCGTTGAGCCCCTCGCAGGGCAGGCGACTCAGGTCGCGATTTTTCGGGCGGAGGGCCACACCTTCACCGAGGTCGCACGCCTGCCGGCGCCCACGCTCGCTGGCCCGCTGACGGTCGGCGGCCTCGCGGTCGACGCCGCAGGGCGGCTCGTCATGTCGCTGTTCTGGACGACGGCTCAAGGGCAACGGCGCGGAGCCGGCCTCGGCGTGGTCGCCGCGACGCTCGATCGAATGGACGTGTGGGCAGCCGACGACGGCCTGAGCGACACGCCGACTCAGGGTGAGGTCAAGCTGCCCGACGCTTGGGTGAACTGCGTTGCAGCGTCTCCCCAGGGAGGTGTGCTCTTGGGAACGAACAGCGGCCTCGTTCAGGTCGACGCAGAGGGCGTTCGGGTCTGGGGCGAGAATGAAGACCTTCCGAGCGAGGTCGTCACAGACGTCGCCGTCGCGCCCTCGGGCCGAATCTACGTCGTCACGGCCGAGGGCTTCGGCTACATCGAGGCCGGCGCTTGGACCCGCGCGCGCGCAGCCGAGGCCGCGGCGGGCCCCGTCGACGCCGTCGCGGTCGCGACCGACGGCCGTGTCTGGATCGGAGGCCAGCGGGGGCTCTTCGTCGGGGACGCGCGCGGGTTTGACCCGATCGACCCGTCACGAGGCGGCTTCTCCTTCGGCCATATCACCCGCGTTGTGACCGATCCGCGTGGCGGCGTCTGGGTCGTCACGCCACGCGGAGTCGTCCACGGTGAGCCCGCACGCTGAGGGTCACGGGGCTTGCCGCGCCTGATGGCCCGGCCCGAGCACCTTGGGCAGATAGGTTGCGTAGTCGAATTTAGGGCTGTGGAACTTGTTGTGGCACGTCGCGCAGACCTCTGCCGGCGAGGTCCGGCGCGTGAGCGACTCTTCACCGCCCGAGTCCACGTGAAGGGCGCTCGGTCCGTGGCAGGCCTCACACTGAACGTCCGTCATGCCCTTCAGGTTCGCGAGGTTCACGCCCCCCGGCGCGAGCCACCCGGTCACATGACACGAGACGCACTCGGCATCGAAGGTCTTGTCGACCTTGACCAGGGTCTCCCAAGCGCGCGCGTGCGGCGTCGCGCGCCACACCGCGACCGCCTCCTCATGGCAGGCCGCGCAGGCCTCGCCCCCCGAAAAGCCGGACGCGCCCTCGGCCAAGGGGGGGACGGGCGCGACGCTCGCGAGGTTGATGGCTTTGAGCTGCTGGTTGTAGTCCGCGAGCCACGTCGTGACCGCGGGCGCTCCGGTCATGGCCTTGTCGATCGGGACAAGGGCGTACTCGACGCGCCTGCCGGATCGCTCGAGCGGGCGCGAGGTCAGGCTGCCGAACTCTGCCTCGAGCGCGGCGATGCGCGCGGCGAGCCCAGCGTCACCGCTGCGTGTGAAGAGGTCGCGCTGCATCTTGAGCTTGGCCTCGAGCGCGCGCAGCTCTCGGTCGCGGTCACCGCTGGGGTCTCGGAGTGGACCCGCTTGGTCCAAGTCGTGGAGCACAAGCTGCGCGACGTGGCGGCCGCGGTCGCCGGCTTCGATGATGTAGCCGGGGCGCGCGCCCGTGACATCGTCGGGCGGTCCGGCGGGCAGCAGCTGGGGCTCCTCGCCCGCGTTTTCACCGAGAACCCACAGGTCGACCTCGGGCACGCGCCGCGCGAGCGTCCTGAGCGCGCGTCGTGGCATCGTCGCCAGACCCACGACGACCTGCGCGCCTTGGGTCCTTAACGCGAGCGACGCTTCGCGGGCAGACTGCTCGGCGGGGCCGGGGTGGCCGGAGGGCGTCGTCCCCGCCTCGGTGTTGGCGAGTCCGAAGACCCCAATCTGCGCGTCGCCGAGCGTGATCAGGCGAGGGCGTCCCCCGCCGACATTCACGGTCACGTCCGGCAGCTTCACGCCCCCCAGCGCGGTGGCGTAGACGTCCGTCCCGTACTTCAGCTCCGTCGCCGTCGGCGTCCACGCGTCCACGCCGATGCGCTGCAGCGCCTTGGCCAGGACCGCGGCCTTGGCGCTCTCCTGTTGCGCGAGGTGGGCGTCGTCGACGTGCGGATCGAAGAGCGTCGACCCGACGATGAGCACCGCGGCGGGGCCGCGCGCGCGGGCCG